>JAPCJP010000004.1:35399-73173 GCA_027886885.1 Nitrososphaerota archaeon
TGCTGGTTCTTCGCCACCCGGAGCGCGATGTCTCGGTACTTTGTATCGCCCGTGATGCGGTAGTTGACGCTGCATCCCCATCCCGCCTTGCCGGACGAGCCTCCGTCCCAGGGGTTGACGCACCTCGATTGGAAGTCAAAGTACCACTTGGCGATGTCCCAGTAGTGCTTCTCACCGGTGGCCTGGTAGAGCAGGGTCGAGAAGGTGAACGGGAGCCCAACCGCGTACCAGCACTGGTCCTTCTGCTTGGTGTCGACGACCCGCCAGAAGGCCTCGTCGGCAGGGAACTCGGTGACCAGGTGGCCGTTCTCGTCGGCCGTGAGGTAGAACTTCGATTGCGGGTCCGGCTGGGCGTGCGCTATCCAGTCGAAGTAGGAGGCGAGCCTCCGGGATGCCTCGAGCTGCCCCGCCGCTAGCAGGGAGACACCCGCTATGCCGCTCGACATAGTGTCGGTGCGCTTCCTCTGGGTCGCGCTTCCCTTCAGGGAGTAAAAGCCCCCGTTCCACGGGTCCTGCTGTGTGAGCAGGAACCTGAGTGCAGGTGCCGCGACGTCGTACCTTCCCTGCTTCTGGGCACCCGTAAGGATCCACGCGTTGGCGTACTGGTAGTGGACGGTCGTGTACCATGGGTCGTTGCGGGGGAGGAAGTCGCCGTCGGGCTGCAGTAGGTTGTCACGCACGTAGTTGAGCGTCCTCTCGGCGGCGACGGTCTCGCCGGTGATTATGAAGGCCCATGCGGCCTTGTAATAGGCATCCACGGGAGCCTTGTCGAGGGCCTTCCAGCTTCCGTCCGGGGCCTGCTGACTAAGCATCCAGTTCACGCCGCGTCTGGCGGTCGCCAGGCACTCCTTTTCCACATTGAGATAGTCTGAGCTCATCAAATATTTCTTCCTCGAGTTTTAGAATCTTGGCGGAAGCGCATTTAACTATTCTGATTCTTTCACACCATCCATGGGCTCCCGTTTCGCCTACGTGTTCTGGCACTGGCCGCGCCCGGAGATCCCCATCGAATCTTACGAGGCGAAGCTGGGTTCCTTTCTGAGCTCGATGCGCTCGCATCCGCCCGTCGGGCTGGTGGAGGTGCTGAGCTTTCGTGTGAACGGTCTCCCTTGGGAGCCTCAGGGGAGCCTGTACGAGGATTGGTACGTGGTAGAGGACTGGTCGGCCCTTGGAGCCCTCAACGACGCTGCCGTGTCCGGGGAGAGGCGCGCACCCCATGATTCGGTCGCTAAGGATTACATGAAGGGCGCTGGCGGGATATTCAGGTCGATAGAGGATGGGCTTGCTCTTCGTGAGGCACACTTTGCATCCTGGATCCAGAAGCCGGTGGGACCCTCATACGAATCCTATTATGAGGAAGTGGCGAGAAGCGTCGGGGAAAGCAGGTCGGACCTGTGGCGGCGGCAGATGGTCCTCGGTCCATCCAGTCAGTTCTGTGTCCACAGCGAAGAGGAGTTACAGTTTCCACCGGGTTTTAGCGCGATTACATCCCGCGTGGAAGTAATCGGCTCGCAATGACCGTGTGATGGTGGGTTTCGGGCCTAGGCCATTTCCTTGAAACCTTCGAGGGTGTCGAGGAAGCTGCCCAGCGGGTGGACCTCGCGGTCCACGTGGAAGTTGGCCGGGGAGTTGAAGAAGATCTCGCCCATCTCTTCGAGCGTCTTGGTCTCGAGGATGTATCCGTTTGCGAGTATGTCCAGGGCCGGACCGCCTATCACCCTTCCCTTCTTCTCCAGCTTTGCCATGTACTTGAGATACTCCGACCCCATCTTCTGGGAGGCTTTTGAGGTCATGTCTACGCCCGGTCTGACCTTTTCGATCACGAAGAAACGCATGGTATCTTGAAAGAGAGCTCGAATAATAAAGGTTGGTTCAGGTCCGTGGTGCCACATGCGATGCCCCGTATCGCAGGGGAGTGTCCCTTGCGGTGACCAGGGAGATCTCGTCGCCGACCCTTATGGGGCCACCCTTCAGCGGTAGGATGTTCTCGCCGAAAAGTAGTTCCTTCGTGTTCTCCCACCTCTTGTACCTGCTAAGCGTGGTCAAGGGCTCGTTGTCGCGCTTCTCTCCCGCTTCCTGGTCGACGGTGGTGACGGGACAGCGAGTACAGGGTTTCGGCTGCACGAAGGGGACCTCTCCGACCCTTCCTTCGTGTATCTCGTGTTCGACCTGGGGCGACCCACCCTGGCCCACGATGTTCGGCCTGAACCTGGTCCAGGGGATGTCCTGTCCGGCCAACGACGAGAGCTCGTCCACCGATTCCTGCATCACCCAGTGAATCGGGTAGGCGTCCTGGAACGTGATCTGGTGGTCGCTCCTCATGTAGTTCTGCCTAGCCATCCTGTGGAAGGAGCCGCTCGCCTTCACGAGCCTCACCTTGACCCCGAGGTGTTCGCTCAGCCATGCTGCGACGGCTTCGCCCTGGTCGACTGCCGATACCAGGTCCTGGTGTATGACGACCCTTATCTCACGACGCGGTTCGGCTTGCCCGGAGATTGAAAACGGGTCTCCACCTCTCCAGGTAAGCCGCAAATCGCCGCCTCTGATCTCTGGTCTTATCAGGGCGAGGATGGCCAAGCTCTGGGGAGAGTGCTCCTCCCTGGTACGTTGGTCCCTCTGGGTCAGGAACGAATGGACCCCGTCGGGGCCGGGCTCAGCCCTCACGACCATGTATTCACGGTCACCCAGGAGCCCCGTCGGGCCGACCGTCGCGGCTTCGACCTCGACCCGCGCGCATCCCTTCAACGGGTACACCGCGATGTGGGAGACTCTTCCTATGTGCCTGGGCTGTCCGGGAGGCATCTCCATCGTCTCGTCCGGGTCACGGAGGTCGTCCTCGATACTTTAGTCTTGAGCAGGTCTCGAGAAAAGGACGAGAACCCTTAACTATGGTGACGGCGAAAAAACACCCGGTTTGGAGACCTGCACCCAGTGCGGCACCGAGCTCGGGCAGAACGCGAAGTTCTGTAGCGAGTGCGGGACCTCCGTGCAGAAGAATGTCACGACCGAGGAGTACCAGGTCACCGCTGACGAGGTCGCGAAGAAGGTGAAGGACCTGGTCCATGAGGGCAACGTCTCGAGCCTGGTCGTGAAGGATTCGGACGGAAAGGCGGTCCTTTCCATACCAGTCACCGCCGGCGTCGTCGGAGTGATCGTTGCGCCGGTGCTCGCCGTCATTGGTGCCCTTGCGATGGTGATGGGAAACTACACGATAGTGGTCGTAAGGAAGAAGGAGACCGCACCGGCGGCTGTGACCACCTGAGGCTACCAGCCCCCGTGGGCGCCGCGTTGTTGGCTCTCCTGTGCGTCGTCTCGGTCATACTCTATGTCGTCGCGCTGCACGCCCCACCGCTCGTCCAGCCGCTCGAACTGGTGGTCTCCATGGCGATCCTCTTCTACGCGAGCCACCCCCTGGGGCATCTGGTCGTCGCCCGTTTGTACGGGGTCCGCGTCGACTACTTCTTCCTTGGGAGGAGTCGGTTCCGCAAGCTCGTCCCCGCGGCAAGGTACCTTCCCGTGGTGGGCACGAAGCTCGAGCCCAGGTCGTTCGCGAGGCTGGACTCCCAGAGGAGGGACGCCGTCTTTGCCAGCGGTGTGATGGTGAGTTGCGCGGCGATCACCGCAGAGTTCCTGGCCGCGCTCCGGTCCGACCTACTGCTGCAGTCAAAGCTCGCCGCTGCCCTGTTGTTGGTCGTAGCACTGGCGACCGAGGTGGCGTTTAGCACGAAGGTGGGCGACCTGCGAAGGAGGAAGGCGGCTCCCGACTTGCCTTCTGGGGCGGTCGGCGCGTCGAAAAAGTGAGTAGCGGACACCCAATACTTATTACCACACCCGGAGGAGCCTAATCTCGATTTAGGTTTTGAATTCTTCCGGCACCCCTGAAGCGGTTACGAATCCGTCTGCGCCCACCCTCACCGCAAGGCGCGAGGCGCTCATCATTGTCGGTATCTTGCTGGGGCTGCTCATGGGCGCACTGGACAACTTCGTCGCCCTCACGGCCCTGCCCACCATCCTGGGGCAGTTCGGAGCGCTGAACAGCGGCACATTCGTCATCAGCGCCTACGTCATCGCTTCGACCGCGAGCATCCCGATATTCTCCAAGCTCTCAGACCTGTGGTCTCGCAGGAACGTCTTCCTTGGTGCTCTTGCGGTATTCATGGTCGGCTCGGTGCTCTCGGGCGTCAGCCAGAACCTGAACGAACTCATCGTCTTCCGCGCCATCCAAGGGCTTGGCAGCGGAGGCTTCTTTCCGATAGGTATCGCGATAGCTGCGGTGGTGTTCCCACCCAAGACCCGCGCGAGGGTGATCGGCGCCCTCTCGGGCGTGTTCGGCATCGCCGTCGTTGCGGGGCCTCTCATCGGGAGCACCATAATACAGTACACCACCTGGCGATGGGTCTTCTACGTCAACATCCCGGTCGGTATCGTCGGGTTCGCCATCGTCCTAGCGACGCTCGGACCACTGCGTCCTGAGAAGGTGAGGAAATTCGACATCCCTGGCGCAGCGCTCCTCGTCGGGTGGGTGGGCGCGTACATGTTCCCGCTCTACCAGATAGCCGATGCCGGATGGGCCTGGACCGACGCGCGGTCGCTGGGGCTCTTCGGCCTAGGGACGGTCCTGGTGGTCGCGTTCGTGCTGTGGGAGCTCCGAGCGGAGAACCCACTCGTCCCGCTCCGTCTCTTCACCCGCCGTGTCATCTGGGCAGGCGGCGGTTCGACCTACTTCATCGGGATGGTATTCTATCCGGTCGCGACGTTCCTGTCGCTCGTGGTCGGGGTGGTACTAGCCCCAGGTGCTGGGTCAGCCGGGACCGTCAGGGACATCCTCTACTTCCTGGTCATACCGCTTGTGGTGGGCGCCGCACTCGGCGGGAACCTGCTCACGCGGCTCTCTTACCGCACCGTCGCGGTGGTCGGCATCGTCATCGCCGTGGTCTCCATGGCGGGGCTCACCGGACTCTCGGTAACGACCCCGCTGTGGACCTTCGCCTTTTCGGTGATACCCACGGGCGGCGTCGTCCTGCCCTTGATACCGCTCGGCTTCGGGATCGGGCTGACCTTCCCGGTCTACCTGTTGGCCGCTCAGAACCAGGTGGAGCTGGCTGACGTAGGCGAAGCCGGCGGGCTCATCCAGTTCCTGCAGTCCCTCGGGGGTGCCGTCGGACTTTCGGTGCTGGCATCGCTGCAGGCGACGAGGTTCGCGGCCATCGCGCCCGTGCCGCCCAGCGCCGCGTGTGCGGTCCAGAACCCCCCGGTGGCGCAGTGCGGAAGCTACCTCCAAGCGCTTGAGACAGCCCTCTTGAGCTCCTACGACCAGGCCTTCACCGTCATGGCGGGATTGCTCGTGGTGGCCCTGGTCTTCGCCCTGTTCCTGCGGGGACGCCTTCCCAAGGGCTCGTCGGAACCGAAGTGACGCGAGCCGGCAAGACCGAGCGGATTTATAGCAACTCTGCTCTCCGTGACGTCCATGCCAAAGAAGGAGCCGCCCTTCTAGGCGACGCTGAGACCTGACCATGCCGACCGTAAAGGTGGGTGAAATCTCCATGTACTACGAGTTGCGTGGAGAGGGCGAGCCCGTGGTGCTGATTGCGGGCCTCGGCACGAATATTTCGCCCTACAGAAGGATCGTCGACGAGCTCTCGAAGGGCTTCAAGGTCCTCTCATTCGATAACCGTGGTGTCGGGCACACGGACAAGCCGGACATCTCCTACTCCATGGAGATGATGGCCGACGACACGGCGGGGTTGATGCGGGTCCTCGGAATCGCTTCTGGTGACGTGATCGGTGTGTCCATGGGAGGGCGGATAGCCATGGCGCTGACGCTCCGGTACCCTGAGATGGTGAAGAGCCTGGTACTAGCCTCGACCGCGCCGCGGGTGGTGAGAAAGGGCGGGATGCCAGCCTGGTTCAAGCTCGTGAAGCGCCTGAGGACGGTCGGGAGGGTGCTCGGCCGGTCGCCTCAGCCCTACTACGCCTTTGTCAGGCAGTTCGACGCGTCGGGCGCCTATGATTGCACAGCGAGGTTGGGCGAGATACACGCGTCGACTCTCATAGTCCACGGAAGGAAGGACCGCCTCGCACCGTACGCCTTGGCAGAGGAGATGCACTCGGGAATAGCGGACTCGAAATTGGTGACCTTTGACGGGGGTCACATCTTCATGTTCTGGCACAGTAAGCGGTTCGCGAATGTGGTGATCGAGTTCCTGTCGTCGCTGCCGCGGTAAGGCGGCTCGCCCTGTGGATGTTGGCAGCCTTAAATCCTCGAGCGGCCTCGAGCGGTCAGGAATGAAGGAAGGGCGGCCCGAGACCATCGACGAGTACATCGAAGGATATCCGGTGCACATCCAGAGCATCCTTCGGAAGATGCGGCGGACCATCCGCAAGGCGGCGCCCGAGGCAGAGGAAGGGATCAGCTATCGCATACCGACCTTCCGACTGCATGGCTATCTTGTGCATTTCGCCGCCTTCAAAGACCACATCAGCTTCTTCCCGACATCGTCAGGGATACGGGCGTTCAGGAAGGAGTTGTCACCGTACAAGGTCTCCCCGGGGACGGTGCAGTTTCCGCTGGAGAAGCCCATACCCTACGACCTGGTGCGCAGAATAACGCTATTCCGAGTGAAAGAGAACTCGGAGAAGTGAAGGTCTCTAACCGCTTCAAGAAAAGGTGTTACCTCGTTCAGAAGAAGATTTGAATATCGCAGGGAGTTCAGGCGCGCGCTATTAGTCGAGAAGCGTGACGAAGCCCAGAACCCTCCTCGGAGTCTTAGGTTCGATGCCGGTGCTTGGTGTTGCGCTTTTCGCTTTCTCCGTGGGCTTCCCGCCGCTGGAGGATACCACCACGGTGAACCTGAGCGTCCACATGCTCGAGCATATTCTGATCATCGTCTCGGGCGTGCTGATAGGGTATCCCCTTTACGCTCGAGGCTACTTCTCGCGGATCAAGGGAAGGAGGGCCGGCCTGGCCGGATTGCTGGGCGTCTGTGTCCTGGTCTCCGCCTGGCACCTGCCCTACCTGTGGGACGAGGCCGTCCTCAATCCCCTCGTCCACGCGTTCGAGCACCTCTCCTTCCTCGCCGCGGGCCTGATGATAGGCTCGCTCGTCGTCATGCTCTCGGACGAGCTCAAAGTCCTCGTTCTGATTCTGGGGCTCGTCGGACACTTTCTCTACGCGCTGGTGCTAGTCTCGGGCCTCGATGTCTACCCGATCTACTCGCTGGCGCAACAGGAATCGCTCGGGCTCTTCGTGTTCGCCATGGACCCCATCTTCATCGTCCTGATCTTCTACATACTGTGGAATCCGAGCGCATCCCAGAGGGTGAGCCCGAGCTACCTCCCGCCGAGCCTCGGCATCAGGTCGTCCGGGAGGCTGCGCCGGGTCGCTGTGATGACACCCGTCCTGACCATAGTCCTGCTGGCGTCGCTCGTGGGTTTCTACTCCTGGAGCATCGCCGAGGTCGGCATCTCCTCCCAGAATCCCCACCAGGGCACGGTGGTGGACATAGTCGAGACACCCCTGACCTGGGGTTACTCGCCCCAGAGCATCAGGGTGGTCCTGGGGGTGAACAACACCGTCACCTGGGTCAGCCACTCACTGGGGTACGACACCATCACTGGGGTGAACGGGAGCTTCGCCTCGGGGGAACTGGGACCTGGGCAGACGTTCGCCTACACGTTCACTCAGCCGGGGACCTACGAGTACCATTGCATATACCACCTCTGGATGGTGGGATACGTGACAGTCCTGGCGGACTGATTCAGCGCCTGTCCCCGAATCTTCGTCTCACTTCGGCCACGCCTTCGCCGAAGTCCTTTGTGTCGCTGATGGGATTGCCAGTCCTCAGGCGGAGGTCTGCAAGGATGGCGGCGAACAGCTTCGGGGCGTCGGCGTCGGTCCCCAGCAGCGTCGTGACGGAAAGAGCGTAGATCTCGGGGTCGGCCACGGCTATGTGCGGGTCGACGTAGAAGGTGACGGCCTTTGCGTTTTCGACGCCCAGGACGGTGGTGAGGCACGCTCCTATGGACTCCACGAGCAGGTCGTTGAAGTCGTCTTTCGTCTTCTGGCTCACGGTCTCACTCCTTTTTGAGATACTTCGTCGCTCGAAGAGAGACGAATACCGCGAGGAAGACCATCGCCACGGTGTGGATTTCCAGACCAGTAGTCTCGATGTCGGATATGTTGATGATCCCTATGTCGTTGAGCAGCTTCGGGACCTCGGAAAGCGTTATGACCAAGAGGACGACGAACATCTCGAACTGGAAGCTCCTGATGGTCTTCACACGGTATGTGAGGAAGGCCATCACCAGGAACGATGCGAACACGAGCACAAGGGAGAGCCAATCGGCCGCGGACCCGATGAGGTCGGTCACGCCGGCCAACTATCCGCCCCTCCTGGCGTAGTACATCACGAAACCGAACAGGAGCACGTAGCTCAGGGGCTGTATGAGCTCATCGCCGAAGGCTATGGCGTCAGAGTTCGTGTAGTCCCCTATGAAGTAGGTGAGGTGGTAGAGGCCGTGGAGGACAAGGAACCCGGAGAGCAGTGCGAAGAGGATCTTGGGCGTCCTCATCTTGATCTTCGTGCTGATGAACAGGGTGGGCAGTGCGACCCCGATTATGGCGATCCCGTCGAAAAGGTTCAGGTAGGAATTGATGTCTAAGCTCAAGACGGCCTGGATTCTGGTGGGGGTTAGAATCCGCATATAAGCCTATTTTGCGGCGCTGAAGGAAATCGGACGGGTTCCTTGCCCCCGATGCCGTTTTTTGAGGGAAAATTTATCTCCAAGCCGGCCGGCCGGGAGGTCACAGGAATTGAAGACCCGTCAGGAGGCCATCCCGCGAACGCCCATTGATGTTCTATCCCTCGCCAAGCAGATAGCTTCGAGCCGAGGCTGGAAGGTGGGGAGGCAGACGGAGATGGAGGTGGAGGTCACGACGGGCATCTCGATGCGGTCCATGGGGGAGACGGTCAGGGTCGCGGCGGTGGCTCACCCGACGATTCCCGGCAGCTCACTGGTCACGGTCACCTCCTCGGCACGCCTTCAGGTCTACGACTTCGGCAAGAGCGAGAGCGACGTCGACGTGATGATGGCCGGGTTGCTGCAGGGGCCCCGGTACCTCTCCACGGCGCCGACCGTCCGCCCGGCTGGCTCGACCGTGGGGGCGAGGAAGTTCTGCGCTAACTGCGGCGCCTCCATGACCATGAAAGTGCGGTTCTGCCCTAGCTGCGGGCAGCCGGCGGACTAGGTCGAGCTACCCGCTACACCCAAATATCCAGAATGCTCGCGCCGAAAGGAAGGTCCTACATGGTTTGGTGAAGAAGGAGCTCGCGACGTTCGATGACTTCCGCCTGGCAAGGCTGGGCGACACCGGCGTCATCGTGATAACCGGCTCGGCAGGCCACGGGGTCGCCCACAGGCTGAACGGGCGCTGCATCTCGGCGGAGAAATTCAAGGGCAAGGTCTTGCTCGATGCGAACACCACCGGCAGATACTACTGGGTCGACAGCGTGGCGAGCGCCATCACCGAGATGGGCGCCTCCGGTTGCAAGCTCTGCAAGCCGCATATTCCCGACAAGGACGACAAGTTCCTGCGCCGCTGAACGTATCATGCTCCCGTCTCAACGGGTGCCTCCTCATCTGGCGATGTCGCGGCCGACAGCCGCGTCGGATGGACCCGACCTCTCGCGAAATACCACAGACATACAAGGAGAACGGACGCAAAGTAGGCCCAGCCCAGGGACTCTATCTGGTTGACCCACAGGGTCGTGTTGTTGACGGATGGGACGACCAGGTTGCCCGGCAACTTGGAGAGGACCGAGACGGGGAACCCGAGAGCGAGCCACGCCAGGAGGAAGACGCCCCACGCTGCTGTGACGAGCGCGAAGAACCGTCCCGGAAGGTGATAGACCAGGATGAGCACCGCGACGGCGACGACCGTGGTCGCGGCATCGGGCGTGTCTTGCAGGACCAGTACGCGCCAGTCCACCACCGAATGCCACGCGATATAGTATGGGAGCTGCCAGAGGCCCTCGTGTATCTCGAAGGCCAGGACCTCTATGAGGAAGGCCGGGATTATCGACCTGAGCAGAGCGTAGGCGATGGGGAAGATGGAGAGAAAGATCAGGTAGGTCGTCGCGTGACTGGCCGTCGGGCCGCCCACCCTGGCGAGAAAGAGGTCGAACGTGAGGTTTCCGTTGTAGTTCTGAGCCCTCACCACCTCCACCAAGGTGATGAGCCAGAGGAAGACCGCACCAGCCTCGACGAGCGGCTTGAGGACCTTGGTGATGAGGATGGACCCTTCAAGTCGCGTTATCGTCTGGTCGAACTTAGTGCTCATCCTGTGACCGAGCGCCCGGGCTTGCCGCCCCCTAGTATACTTGAGCCGGATGAAGTGCGGTGCATCCTTCTTGACCAACGAGGAAAATGGTATTCACACATCCCAAGATATGGCTGGCAAGGGAACGTGGCACCATGGACACTCAACTCGCCGGTCACCTACTGTCGATGCCGGTCAAGGACATCTACGGGAGGAACATGGGAGAGATCGTGGGTGTCATCTTCAGCCTCGAGGGCAAGATAGAGTCCATAGGAGTCGGCGAGAGCGCAGGAAAGTTCGCGATCTACCCGGGGAACAGGCTCGCGAGGCACGCCTCCGACATACTGGTAATACCGGAATGGAGAATGGAGGCCCAGAGCCTCGCGAGACAGAAGGAATCGCTCGCCAGGCGGGAGAAGGCGATCGAGGAGTTATCCCGATGCCAAGACCTGGACCCCAGGGTCTTCGAAGAGGTGGCCACGCAGATAGAGGCTGCCCGCGCCACAAATGAGAGGTTAAAGCAGAAGGTGGAGTCGAGGTTGAGAGAACTCGAGGGACGGCATCAGAGTGTCACGGACTTCGTCGGCATAGCCAAGGTGCAGCACGCCACCACAGAGATCGATGAGTGGGCCTATGCAGTGACGGCAGAGTTCGGCAAGGTCCAACTGGAGACGGACGCAAGGGAACTCGACGAGCTCAGGAGCGCGATGGGCTACCTCGAGGACATCGAGGCGAGGCAGCCGCAGTCGGGCGCGGAGCCGCTTCCCCGGCCCCAGACGACTTTCCCCCCGGTCATGTTCGACCTGCTCCCCGAGCTCGACGCCTCTAAGGATAGCCTCGACGAGATACCGGCCTAGATACCCTAGAACCATCCGGCCCTGCGGAAGTACCAGATCATTACCAGCGCCGGGATCAGCATCAATATGACCAGGAGAATCGCGGAGGTGTAGACCCCAGCGAACCCAGTGACCCCCGTGACCGCCCCGCCGGGAAGTGGGATGTTCATTCCGTAGATGGAGCTCAAGAGGGTGGCGGGGATTGTCAGGGTGAAGAGGATGGTCAGGATCGAGAGGACGTTGTTAGTCCTGTTGCTGGTGGTGACATAGTCGGTGTCTTTGTATATCTCGAGGAGCTCTTTCATCTCGTCGACGGTCCCGGCGGCCAGTCTGACCCTGTGGTTCAGGTCGCTGAAGTAGATTGAGAGGTCCTCCTTGGTGAACTTCTGGGCTTTGGAGAAGTCTGGTATGTACAGCTTTAGTGGGGTCAAGATCTGGCTGAGCGCCGCGATCTTGCGACGGGCGTGATTTATCGGCCCTGCCTGGGATTTCGTCTCATCGAACACGACGGCTTCGATCGCATCCAGGTCTCCCTGGACGTCGTCGAGGATGGAGAATACGGCATCCATCTGGGCATCCAGTATCGAGTACGCCAGGAACGGGGAGGACTTCATCAGCGACTCGCGCTTCTGTTCGTCAGCGCTGCACGACTCGAACAGCAACGAGATAGCCCCAAGGCCGCTTGGATGGCACGTCACAAGGTAGTCCTTCCCCATGAAGAGCGTTACCCTGTTCGGGGCTATGAGGTCCTGGTCGTCTTTCTCTGGAAAGTGCAGCAAGAGGAAGATGTGGTCGCCGTGGTCCTCCACCTTGGTCACCTTCCCTGAGAGGCAATCTTCGAGGTCCAGGGGGTGAAATCCGTATTCCTTCCCCAGGAGCGCGGTCTCGGCCGCTGTGGGGTCTTTGATATCGGTCCATTTCAGGTCCCCGCTGGTAACGGATTGGACCCTCTCGGGGGTATCGGGCATCGGAGTCGGCGAAGCTGGAGTCGCCACAGCATGGCGGACGCTCCCCTGCAGTTAACGTTTGCTCATGAGGGTGCCGCTATTTGTCTTGGGAGAGCGAGGTGGAGCCAGCTTCACCCGCGGCGCTCGGTGCTGGCTCGAGCAAAGCTCCGCACTGTTGGCAGAACGGTTGCCCGGGCTCCGGGGTGGCCCCGCAGTACCCGCAGGCGACGGCCAGCAGTGTCTCAGGCGCCTCGGCTTCGGGTTTCGGCGTTTGCGCCGTTGCGAGCGTCGGTGCATGTCGCCTGCGGAGCGACAGGAGCAAGCCCGCAAGAACGACCACCACTATCACGGCCAAGATTCCCAGGATGGGATAGCTCAGGATAACCTTCACGGGCGTCTGGGCCCGGGTCGCCGCGTCGCCGCTGATCGGGGTCGTCGTGCCGAGGTAAGAGAGCGACCCGTGGAACGTGCCCAGCGGTATAAGCCCCAGGTTCACGGTGCCGTCGCTGGACGTGGTCCTGTGAATGGCTGTGCCGTTGGCCAGCGTTATGGACGCCTGGGCCCCTGATACCGGGAGTCCGAGGTAATCGGTTGTCCGGATCGTCACGGCGTACACCACGTCGGTCACGGTCTGGTTGACCGGGGCGTTTGTCGTGTAGACCGTCTGGGAGCTCGGCATCACGTTGACTCCCTCCCACACCACGCTGTAGACCTGGTACTTTTCGCCGCTGTCGAGCCATATCGTCGACCCGGTCACGTTGACGACCTGGGGGTCGTCCACCTGTATCTGGAACGACGTAGGCGTTATCGTGCTCGCCCCCGTGCTGTCCTTGAACTGGAAGGAGATGAGATATTGGGTCGCCGAGGTGAAGGCGAGCTCCTGGGGAGCGGTCAATAGGACCGACGGCGTGATGAAGGTGCCGGAGTCCGCACGGGTCACGTTGTTCGACTGGCCGTCGAGAGTATAGGAGAGAAGGTTCTGCCTGGTGTTGCCGTTCAGGACGCTCCAGGTGTAGTCCGTTGTCACGGTCACGCTCGAGCCAGAATCGTAGAAGGAATCGCCCGTCGGGGATGGCTGGGAAATGACGACGCCGTTGCCTCCTGACACCGCGAGGCGGTACTGCGTCGCCGACTGTATCTCGACGTCCTGGGGAGCGCTCATCGTGACCTGGACCGAGAACGTCCCGTTCGCAGCGCGACCCAGGGGTGAGGGGGCGCCGTTGTCCGTGGTGTAGCTGACCGCGTTGGCCCTTGACTGGCCGGAGGTCGAGTTCCAGGAGTGATCATAGACCACGGTGACCGGGGTGCCCGAATCGTACCATCCGGCGTCACCGGATATCGGAGGGGCCGTGACCGATCCGATCGAGCCAGTGTTCGTGCTCAACTGGTACTGGGCCGTGATCACGGCCGAGACTGCCTCTGGGGACGATATGGAACTGAGCCCAAGCGCATCGAGCTCCCCGGAGGTGGCGACCGCAGACAGCTGACCGTTTAGGGAGTACGACACGAGCCTTTCCCCGCTACCCGCTGAACGGTTCCAGACCCCATTGAGGACGAGGCTGACCGGCGTGCCCTGGTCATACCAATGACCGTCACCGGCGATGGTGGGCGGGGTTATCGACGCGAGCGCCTCGATGGTGGAGCTGTCGAGGTTCACCAGGTATTGCTGTACCGAGCTTATGGAGAGCTGGTGGGGGGCGTTCATCTGGACCACGATAGTCACGTCGCCCAGGCTGGGAGGGACCACGGTCCGGGTGCCTCCATCCAGGGAGTACCCGGTCACCCTCTCTCCCACACCTGCGGTCCTGTTGTAAGTGTCCTGGAGCGAAAGGGTTGCCGTCGAGCTAGCGTTGTACCATCCTGAGCTCACCTCCGCTCCCGATACCTTGAGGAGGTACTGCCGGTAGTAGGTGAAGCTCAGGGTGCCCGAGCGCAGGACGGTTCCAGAGTCGGATGAAGAGGACCAGCGCTCCGTCAGAGCCGTCCCATTGAGTCGCGAGGGCACAGAGTAATGGGAACCTGCATCAGCCCAGAACGACTGGGACGCGGTCGTCAGCGTAGTGGAAAGGGCGCTCCCGAGGGCCGCATATGCGATCGCCGGTGCCGTGGGTGCTCCGCCGCCGACGAGGTCGAACAGGGCAGCGATGAAAAATTCATGGTAGTAGGTCGTCGAAAATGTTACTGGCCCGCTAAGCTCGCCGCTGGTCGTCGCGGCGGTGGACCATCTTTCACTGGAGGAGGAACCGGAGAGAGGGTTCGAGAGCGAATACTGGGTACCGGCGTCCAGCCAGACCGCGGTTCCAGAGCCGTACACCGTGGTCGAGGCGGTTCCCAGGGAAGTGCCGGTGACCGAGACCTGCGGGGACCCTCCGCCGCTTATGGTGTAGCTGAGCCCGAGAGAATACTGGTTCTGGTAGATATCGGAGACCGGACCGGGGCCGGTGACCGCTACGCCCCGTGTGGGGGTAGCCCAGCGTTCGCTCTGGGTCGAGCCAGGGAGCGTCGCCGCGTAGGCGCATGACGACCCGGCGTCAGCCCAGGCCAGGGTTCCGGCCAGGACGGTCGTCTGGGTGCCAAACTGTGCGCACGTGACCGCGGGGTCGCCGTAGCCCGTCCCACCCCCTGATACGGCATAGCCTATGGTGTCGAAGAACTGGTTGTAATAGGTCGGTGAGAGCGGCCCGGGCGCGCTGACCGCGACGCTCGACGAACTGGTGGCCCACCTCTCGCTCTGACCGGAGCCTCCAAGCGTGCTCGGGTAGCTGCATGCGGGCCCCGCATCGAGCCAGATCATAGAGCCCAGGGGGATGCTCTGCTCCTGTCCCAGGACTGTGCACAGCGGCGCGGGTGCCGAGTACCCGGTTCCGCCGCCAGTCACCTGGAAGGACGGTAGCACGTCGTACTGGTGGTAGAAGACTAGGCCGAACTGCGGCTGGTCCGCGGAGGAAACGGTCCACTGCGGCGTGCCGGTGACCCACTGCTCCGAGGCGGCGGCGCTGGTTATGGGGCTGTTGACCGAGGCGGTCGACCCTCTCAGCACCCATATCGAGTACTGGGTTGCTGGTGTGAGCGCAAGAGTCACGGCCATCGGCGGCTGTGACGTTGCCGCAGGGAGGGCGCTCGTGTAGACCAGTACGGGGGTAGGCGTCCCCCCGCCCACAATGGAGTCGCTCGCCTGCTCTGCGAGGAGGTCGAAATAGTAGTAGGTCACGGTCGAGCCGGCTGGGACCACCAAGGGCAGCGCCCCAGAGTCGAGTACCCACTCCTCAGAGGTTGTCGAGCCGGTCGAGCTCCCCGAGATCGTCACGCTGGTGTTTGGGTCGGTCTGCAGGGTCAGCGCCCCACCGTTGTAGAGGGCCACGGTCTGGACGCCCGCTTTCACATATGAGATCGTGAACTCGTTGGAAGCCGAGAGCGGTGCGGATTGGCCAGCGGGCATGAGTGTGATCGAAGTTGGGGTGGAGGCAAGCGCGCCCGTGATGAATTGTTGCGCATCGGCGTACATCGTCAATCCATTGGTGGAGAAATCCTGGAGCTGCGTCGGGTCGCTCGTGAACGACAGGGTGGAAGAGGACGTGTCGAAGACCGTCGGGCCGCTCGGAGGCACCCATTCATCGGCCAGGAGGATCGCTGAGGATAGCGTCGAAGTGGAATCGGTGTAGGTCACCTCTCCCTCGTTCGAGAAGGTCTCGGTGGCGTGATACCACTCTGTCATGAGGCCGGTGAAGAAGCCGCTCTGACCGCCTCCCTTGAAATCGGTCGAGCCCTCGGCGCTGAAGGCCTCCTGGGCGGTCGCCCCGGTGTTCCAATCGTGAGCGTTCATGATCACGTCCCCGCCCGAGAAGGAGAGGCTCAGGAGGATGGAGTCCCCGGAGCTGACCGGGCCGGAGAAGTTCCCGTCTCCGCCGCCCCCGCCTGCCGGGAAGATCGAGTTCCCCGACGGGTTGAACGTCTCGTAGGCCATCGCGAACCCTGGGATAAAACCCCAGACGGAGCCAGACTCTTCAGGCCAGTTGAACTGTACCCCGACCTGGTACCAGTATCCCTGCGGCGTGAGCCCGTTCAGGAGATAGGCTGGTCCGTAGCCGTTGGAGTCGGTCTGGGCGATGGCTGTGACATTGTACGCCAGGCTCGAGAAGCTCTGGGAGAAGATCTCGAACGCCTGTTCGTCGTAGTTCGGCGAAGGCAACGCGGGCGCTGGAGTTCCTCCGAGGGTCGGCTCAAGTCCGGCCGGGTGGGATGTCACGGTATTGAACTGTCCAGATTGTGAGGGGGCGAGCACGGTCGTACGAGAAGCCTGGAAGGGCGGTTGAGCGTGGGCAAGGCCAAACCCGCCGGTTAGCAACAACAGGCAGACAGCGAATGCGATGGTCAGGTAGCCGCGAAGTTTGGGGCTCGTCGTGTATCCCAGCAGCTTTGGGAGAGGCCCAGCGCGTCGGATTTAACTGTACTTCCAGCAACGCCGGTGCAGGTGCGGGACTTTAGGGGGTGCTTCGTATGGCGATGCTCGTGACCATCGCCTTGGCAGGGGCTACCGGCTGACCTGAAGGGTCGACAGCCAAGCCGCCTATGGCCTTGGCGACGTCCAGGCCGGTTATGACCTTGCCAAAGACAGTGTACTGCCCGTTGAGGGGCGCGTTGTCGGCCAGGTTGATGTAGAACTGGGAACTTCCGCTGTTCGGGTTCTGGGACCTGGCCATCCCCAGGGAACCGATATCGTTTCGGCGGCTGGTGTCGCTCACTTCGAGGGGGACCGTCTTCTCCGACCCTCCCGTCCCCCAGCGCCTCCGGTCCCCGCCCCCGTTCTTCGTCTGGGGGTCCCCGGTCTGTATCACGAACCCTCCCACTATCCTGTGCCATACGAGGTTGTTGAAGAACCCGGCGTTGGCGAGGTCGACGAAGTTCGCGACCGTCTTCGGCGCCGAAGACGGAAAGAGCTCGGCGACGATCTTCCCAGCCGAGGTATCGATCACGGCGTAGACCCCTGAGGTGACGGATGGAGAGTTTGCGGCCATTCTAAAGACGCCCGGCCTTCATCGACCGGAGTAAAATAGCTTCGCTGCCCTTGGTACGTGTCCGTCCGCGTTTAACTAGCCGGGCCCCGATTGCGGGTGGTGGATCACAGACCTCTGTTCACGGTGGAACTGAAGGGCTTCGAGCCCCACACGGTCCGCAGTGGAAGGGGACACAAGAACGTAAAGAGACAATTGCGCGAGGCCATCTTCGACGCGACCGACGGCGACGAGATAGGCGCGGCAAGAGAGAAGGTGAGGGGTAAGGCTTTGAGGATCGACGTCGAGTTCCGGCTTTGGAGGGGCTCTGATGAGACGACCAACACGAGGGCGAAGAAGGACCTGGACAACCTGCTGAAACCGGTGTTGGATGTGCTGCAGACCAGCCTGAACACCCAGAAGACCGAGCCCGGTCTAGACCTGATAGAGGGGGACGAGGTTGTTCATGAGATTTACGCGAGAAAGACCATCGTCGATCATGAGAAGGATGAGGGGATCAAGGTAGTCATCCTCGAGCACCGGTCATCGGGTTAGTTCGGGAGTTGCTAGTTTCATGTCATTGGCTCAGGCCTTGCCGCTATCTCTCCACTTGTAGGAGCTTAACGTGCATTCATCATCGCCAGGGCGAATCGCTCTCTGGCAGTATTTGGCTTTGCAGCCCTGGCTGAGTTCTTTCTCAGGTTTGCGGTGTTTGCGGCCTGGGGTGGCCGACGGTCAGAGAGGCGTAGCTGTGAACGTAGGACCAGAAAGCCTCCCAGCTCGTGGATTTCCATTTGTCGGTGTCGCCTGGAGTCTTGTACCACTCCGTGAGAGTCCCCCGCCTGCCCGAGCCCCAGGGAAGGAGAGACTTCGACTGGGCTTGGTCATCGATCTCAAACCACCTCTTGCCCACCCTGCAGAAAGTACCCTCGGTCGTCCTAGGATTGAAGTGCTTGCGAATCTCCTTCTCAAATAGCTCCGCCGGGACGTGGTAGACGAGCTCCTGGTCGGTCAGGATCGCGAAGCTCAGCTCCGCCCGTGCTTCCCCGTAAAAGATGGCCTTGTGCGGGTCGGCGGGTCTCCAGCCGTCGATGGCACCCTTCGAACTCATGATGATGCTGTAGGCCTCGTTGATCTCTGTGAACTTGCCCTCCGTTCCCGGGGTCTTGTTCCTGTCGGGATGATACTCGAGGGCGAGCCGCCTGAACGCTAGCTTGATGTCGGATAGCTCAGCGTCCTTCCTCACCCCCAATAACCGATAACAATTCTCAAGTTCCAAACTCAATTCTACCCTGATTCAAACGGGATGCGCTCATCCCAAGGGCCAAACCCACACCTGTGCATGTAAATGTTTCTGGGTTTATGTAATTTCTAACCTATTTTTGGTGATAAAATCGACCAAGTTTATGTAATTGCTAACTTTTTCCGTAACAAAACGGCAGGGCGCTAGCCTGCGGTCGGCGTGTTTCACTCAGGGATGACGGTTCCGGCGCCAGGCGGGCCAAGGCTGACTTCCTGGGTCACGGTGACCGTGGTCAGCTGTTCGAGAGGCGTGACGACGGTGGCGCCGCACCCAAGGTCAGCGCCCTCGGTCCAAACCACGTAGGACCCTGAAGCGAGGTCGAGGCTGAAGCTCGTCGAGTTGGTCAGGCCCGAAGAGTAGAGCCAAACCTCCGGGTGTCCCTGGTAGAGTTCTTGCGCGTCCTGTGCCGTCGTGATGTAGATGGCGACGCCCGGCTGGCCCGCGGTCATGGCTCCCTCCAGGAGCGAAGCGGTGGTAACGTTGAACGGTTGTACGGAGTGTCCTGCCAGGCAGTCGTAGCTCGACTGGACCTGGTACGTGGTCCCCTGCGGGATGATGACCGTCGCCGGAGTTGCAGTCGAGGTCTGGGTGGTCGTCGTTGCCGATGGGCAGGCATTCTGAAATTCGGCAAAGGTGACGTTCGTCCTCCCTGAGGGGAGGAAGAGCGTTGCGCAGGTGAATGCTTCAACACCGAGGCCGGTCGAGAAGTTGTAGCTGTGACCCGAGTAGGCGACGAGGAAAGAATAGGACGCGTCTTCCCCGATGTCCAGATAGCGCCATTCGGTGCCGTTGGTCACGAACGCTGTCGTCTTCTGAGAGTCAGCGGGAGCGCCGTCGCAGAGGAGCGCGGTGTTGGTAGCTTCTACCTGAGCGCCTCCGATCGGCGTCTGGTTGCCATCCGAGACCACTCTGAGCCCGAGACCGATGGGCCCCGCCTCGAACGTGCAGAGGCCTCCCTGGGGTCTCGGATATACGAAGAACACGAAGCCGGCCACTGCTATTGCGATGATGATCGCCACGACTACTGCAAGTCCGCGTCTTGAGTACCGTCGAGCAGGTCGTGTGTCCATCGTGGGTCAACGAGACCGATGGTCGAATCGATATTTAGTGCTACGCTTGGTCGAGTCTGTACCTAGAACGCTAAGCAATCCGGTCGTCTAAGGGTGCCCACGGGCGTTGAACCCGTCACTCGAGCTTCAGCAGATATTCCGCGATGTCGCCCGGGTCGAGCACGTCGAGCCCCTCGACCGTGTCCTCCAGCTCGGAGAGCTGCATCGCTATCTCTTTCTTGATCACTCTGGCTCCGTCCTTGTAGGTCAGTATGGAACGGTTGTTTCCGGCGTCGCTGAGCGAGACGAACTCGAGACCCTTGGCCTTGAACGAATCTCTGACATCGCCGACTAGAGGCATGCGATTATTTCGCCAAGACCCTGACGAAGGACTTGCCCTTGTGCACCCATTTGTACTTCTTGTCGTCGATGTACTCGTCCACTGGTGCCCCGATGAAGACCCACGTGGCGTCTCTCTTCGAGTCGTTGATCAGACCGTAGTGCGAGCCAGGGGGCATGTAGAACGCGGTGATCGCCTCCGCCTTGACCTTCTCTCCATCCACGGTCAGAGTGGACTTGCCGCTCATGAGGAGGTGGACCTCTTCCGCCGTAGGGTGGGAATGGACGGGGATCTTGTTACCGGGCTTCATGATGGTCATTGAGAGCTTGAAGTGCTTCACTCCCAGGGTGACACTGACTCTCTTGAAGATGGTGCCGGCATATTCTTCAAGCGCGACGCTGCCTTTGGACTCCTCGATCTCGTCGAGTTTCTTCATCACGAACTTGCGCGGCATGGACGCGCGGAGGGAATCACTGGCGATTTATCTGTTGCTGGGAGAGACCGGGGTCCAGCACGAGCCCCTCCTCGTTCCGAGTAGCTTAACTATGTCAATTTTTGCAATATCCTTCGATGTCGGAACAGGATAGGCCCTGTGAGTACCACAAGACTGCGCCGTGCGGTAACCGGGGCGAACCCGTAGATTTTCCGGACGGGGTCCACTACATCTGTGACCAGGGGATGAAGCAATGGAACGAGACGCACAACCACAAGATATTCCGCAAGGGATTCCTGTCCGCCGCCGGCGGGAAGTCTGGCAGTCCTTGAGCCTGTTCGAGTTCGTCATCGCGGTAGCCGTCATCGTAGCAGCACCCATCGTCTTTTGGTTCTTCTACAGCATCATCGCCGTACGGCTGGGCTGGGAACCTAGGGACCGCCGTTAGTCACCAGGGCTCGCGGGTCTCGGGCGCACGTCAGTCATCGCAGGGTTTGGTGAATCAGGTCTTCTGAAGTTTGACGTGCCTTCCACCTATGAGCCACTCGGCCACGTAGATGTTTCCGCTGGGATCGACCGCCAGGCCATGGGGGCTGTTGAACTTCCCGGGTTGAAGCCTGTCTGTCCTGACTGTCTTGCCGCCGGAGTCCTTCATGTTTGGCCAGCCATCGAGGTCACATACCTCTTCGTTTTCGCCCACATAGCCCACGAGATGGTCGTCCACGTCGACGACGGCGAGCCTTGCCCGAAGCTCCGCGATGATGAGCAGGTCCCCATGCACCGCGAACGCGCTAGGGCTGGTGAGGAAGTCAGAGCCGAAGCTCCTGATGAACCTGCCTTCGAGGTCGTAGACCTGGACGCGGCTGTTTGACCTGTCTGCGACGTAGAGCTCCGGCCGTCCTCTGCGCCTGTCGATGAAGACCCCATGGGGAGTGTTGAATCTCCCCGCTTTGCCCTCCTCGCCACTGACGCTGCCGCGGTGCCTGCCGGTCTTGTCGAACCGGTGCACCAGGCTGAGGCCGTAGCCGTCTGCGACCCAGATGTCCCCAGTTCCGCCGAAGCGCTCTTCGTCGACGGCAACCGAGGTGGGAGAGAACCTCGTCTGCTGATATCGGGCGTCGTCGGGTTTGGGGAGCTCCCTGAGGATGCGACCCTCCAGGTCCATCTTGACCACCCGGCCGGACGTCTTCTGCGCGTCGGGCGGATACTCGTAACCCAGACTGGATTGACGCTTCGAGCCGTTGTCGGCCATCCAGAGGTATTCGGTCTCGCCCTCCTTCACCAGCGTCATGCCGTGTCCCTCTGTCAGGTCGGTCTTGTGCGACCTCAGGAGCGTGCCTTCGGGGTCGAATGCGAGCAGCGTCCTATCCTCTTGGTGGAAGGAGGTGACGAAGCCCCTTTCGCTGACCGCCATGCCGTGGTGGGCCCACCCGTTCCTCGCGGTCTCGGTGGGAGGGATCTTGGCCCAATCGTCGATCCATTCATAGGTGGAGTCGCCTAGCTTGACGCGCATGTTCTTGGAGCTTCTCCCGGTGGCTCCGTCAAAAGTCTTCGGTTGACGGGAGCGACCCTTGCATGCCGGTTCATCGTCCTTGCGTCGGGGACCTTCCTCTGTTCGCTATGGAGGAGGTCTCCGGTCCTTTCCAAAGACTGGAAGGGCACACATCCTTGAATTCGCACGTCCTGCACTTGTATTCGTTCGTGGTCGGGATGGGCTCGCGCCTCTGCAACCAGTAGTCCTGGGCCCAGAGCACAGAGCGCTCCACCTCACGACGATCGTGGGGGTGGATGAAGAACTTCATCGGACGGGTCTCTTCCAGCTTCGCCGTCTGGTCCTTGATCAATGCCAACCTGATCATGGCGAGCATCTTCGTCCTCTGCTCGTCCTCGAGCGCTCCATCCTGCCTCATCCTGACCAGGACGAGCTTCAGTTTCGAGCAGTTGAAGCCCATCTTCTCAAGAAGGAGGCCGTAGATCTTGACCTGCAGGAGTTGGTCGTTCCAGAGCCTCGTGTGGTCGCCGCGGGTCGTCTTCAGTTCGATGAGCCACTCTGGCTTGCTCTTCGTGAAGATCACGGCGTCGGGCATTCCGATGACCCTCAGCTCCCCGATCTCGCCATACAGGGGGAACGACGTGATGAGGCTCGGCTCTTTGAGTATGTGCTTGATCAGCTCCTTCCGCCCCACGTGCTTCATGGCAAGTATCTCCTCGTGGATGTCCGTCCCGACGTCCTTGGCCTCGCTCGGGACCTGCCCTCTGGTATATTCCTGCTCGACCTTCGCCTCGCAGTAGAACTGCTTCGCTATGGTGGAGACGCCCACGAAGGAGAGATTGTGACGGAACGACGGCTCGACCTCGGGAAGGTTTCGCTCTCTCAGGGAATCTCTCCAGTCCATGGGACCACGAGCCCGCGAGGACGGGTCGCTAATAACTTCGTCAGGCTTTCGCAGGGCCCGCGCGTCTACGTTACTTGCCCGGATCGACCTGCGGTGGATGCGTAGCTCCGGACGTAGGACCAAAAGTCACCCCAACTGACGGATTTCCATTTGTCGGTGCCGTCCGGTCCTTTGTACCACTCCGTGAGAGCCCCGCGCTTGGCCGAGCCCCATAGCGTCTTCCTCGACGAAGTCTGATCGTCAACCTCGAACCATCTCGCGCCGATCTTGCAGTAGGTGCCCGAAGACGACTTCGGATTGAATCGCCTGCGAACCTCCGCCTCAAACTGCTCCGTGGAGACGTGGTAGACGACCTCCTTCCCGGTCAGGATGGCGAAACTCAGTTCCGCGCGAGACCCGTCGTCAAAGACGTGCTCGGCGGCCTCCGGAGGCCTCCAGCCGTCGACGATACCTTTGGAACTCATGATGATGCTGTAGGCTTCGTGGATAGTTGTGAACTTGGCCTCCGCCCCCGGGGTCTTGTTCCTGTCTGGATGATACTCTAGGGCGAGGCGCCTGTACGCAGCCTTGACGTCGGTCAGTTTCGCGTCCGACCTTACCCCAAGGACACGATAGCATTTTTCGAGCTCCATGCGTTCCTGTTCCCCCGGCTCAGGAGAGTGAGTCCATCCCTCGTCTCAAAATCGGTTAGGCGTTATAAGATGTTCCAGAATTTGTGAGAAAGTCAACCATTTTTCTCAAACAATATTCTAATAGAAATCTCCGAAGCGTTGCGTCGCCCGCACTCTCAGGCTATTGCACTGCGGGCGGGCATCTAAGATGACGGGAAGAACGCAAGCCTGCCGCCCCACCGCTATACTTGGCTAATCGTCAGTGCCCGCTTCCCATACCTGACCTTCTTGAGCGCGATCAATCGGTCATCGAGAGTGACGAGCTCACGTATCCCTCCCGCCAAGAAGTTCGCCAGTATCAGTGCGTCCCTTCCTCCCAAGCCGTGCCGTGAAGCGAGATGGAGACCCATCTTGGTTGTCGTGAGAGTCTGGTTGATGAACAGGTTTTGCTCTTCGGTCGACGCCTCGGCGAGGATTCTTGCCGCTTCCTTAGGCTGCCACTTCATCTTGAAGACCAGGGTGTGGTATGCTTCGTGGATCACCGTAGGGTTGAGGGCCACCGCCCTGTTCGACAACCTCTCGGTCCGCCCATGCGATGGGTGGTCTCTGTCCAGGTACGCAACGAGGACGTTGGTGTCTATCCCCAGATGCTCTTGATCTCTTCTGGGGTGGGCCACTCGGGTTTCGCCGTCCTCCTGGGTTTAATCCCGTTCAGTTCTTTCCAAGAGAGGTGCTTCTGCCTCGCCGGTGTGATCATTATTCCTCCTTCAGACCTCTCGAGGTCCACGACCGTGCCCTCAGCGATACCTAGCTCCTGCCGGAGTTCCTGTGGTATCAACACCCTTCCCCGCTCATCAACGATGGTCTCCATTTTCCCATTGATATAATGGGATTCCGCATTTAAGGATACCGCGACCGGCTGCCAGGCGACGGAAGAGGAGCAGGTGCTCGAAGTCAGGGGTTCCGGCGCAGCGGTCCCGCGCGCCTGTACCTGTACCGCTCATAGAGCAGTTCGACACCGTATCTGTTGAACCTGAAATTGACCTCCATCTTCGCCCCTCGGGAGATGGTGAAGAAAGCGGCACCATCCTCGTCCTCACTCTGGGGGGCCAGGATGATGTGCTGCCCGATGTCGTCGCCCGAAAGCTCCAGGAACCCTCCGCGCCTCCTGACCTCCGCGAGCACGGTGTCTCTGTAGCTTCTGTATTCTCCCTCCACCTTCTCCAGCAGGCGTTCGGCCCTGATCGACGGCAGTTCCAGAGGGTCCCTGCCTACCAGCATGGCCATCGCGTAGGTGCTGAGCCCGCTCATCTCATAGCCTGTCCCGTTCGCCAGCATGATCGCGCCCGCCCCAGTGTCTGGGGTGCACCGGAAATCGGCGGTGAAGACCTCTATCGACCCGCCATGGCCCAGCATCCTGTGCCCATAGAAGTCCGGGGTGACATGCAGTCCGTAGCCGTAGGAGTCGTCATGCGACAATGGGGCCGGCCATTTCACGTAGGGCTCCTCCATCTTCCTTAGCGAATCCCTGCTCACGAGGCGCTTTGATTCGAATTCCCCTCCGTCGATGAGCATGCGTACGAAGTTCGACAGGTCGGCCGTGCTACTTACGAGGCCGCCCGCCGCACCGCACCCGTAGGGCATCACGGAGGCCGTCGCCTTGCCATCCTTGATGAGATAGGGGGTCGACCTGTCTGCGTCGGACTCGATGTCCCTCCTGGAGAAGAAGGACCTCGACATCTTCAGGGGACGGAGCACCTCCTGCGTGATATACGTCTCGGAGGGCAGGCCGCTCACCCTGGCGATTATCTCCCCGAGCAGGTAATATCCTTCGTTGAGATAGAGGAGCTTCTCGCCCGGTCTCGCCTCGACCCAGTCGTCGACCTCGTCCATGAAGTTGGACATGTCTTCGAAGCTCGAGATGGGCAGCCAGATGTGGTAGCTGCCTATGGTGCCATAGATGAGCACCTCGGCGTACCCCAGGCCAGGGATGCCGCTGCTGTGGCTGAGGAGGTGGTGGACCTCGACCCCTTCGAACGCCTTCTGCGGCAGGGGCAGGAACTTGATGACGGGGTCGTGGAACTCGAGCTTTCCGGCGTCTACCAGCTTCGCCATAGACAGGGCGACGAAGGACTTTGTGATCGAGCCGACTCCGAAGAGAGTCTGGGGCGTGACCGGAAAGCCGGCGGCGATGTCCCTGAACCCGTAGCCTCTCTGGTGCACGACCCTTCCGTCCTGGATTACGGCTGCGCTCACGCCGGGAAGGCCGGTCTCGCTCATCTTGCCGAACACGAAATCGTCCAGTCTCTGCGAGTCCAATGATGTCAAGGCGGCCAGACCACATCGTGTCCCAGGCCTATAAGGTTGGCCGCAGAGCGACACAGGATTCTTG
Source organism: Nitrososphaerota archaeon (assembly GCA_027886885.1). GTDB lineage: Archaea > Thermoproteota > Nitrososphaeria > Nitrososphaerales > Gagatemarchaeaceae > Gagatemarchaeum. Next base: position 61,016 of record JAPCJP010000004.1, read on the forward strand.
GCGGGCGGCATTACCGAAATCATGGCCGGCCCCGGCTGACTCTACTGTCTCCACTTGGACAGCTTCGCGGCAAGCAAGACGAGAATCAGGGTGTAGGCTATGCCCCCTGCGAAATCGAACGCTAACACGGTCGACGATGCACTCACGAGACCGGTGGCTTGCTGGATTATCTGCGCCGGGTAGGTCGTGGGAGACAGGTACGCGACGAACCGAACTTGCGCGGGTATGAGCGAGATCGGATAGAAGACGGGGGACACAAACGAAAGGGCCACGTTGATGAGCGGGGAGTAGACCCAGAGGTCCCTCACGTCGCGGGCGAAGGTGCTTATCATGAATCCGAGGGCCGAGATCGAGACCCATGTAATCACGGCCGCCAGGGCTATCTCGAGTCCCCCGAGCGCGCTTATGTTCGTATAGAGGCCGAGCAGCGCGGAGAACAGGACTATCCCGGCGATGCCGTTGCAGAGCTGCGCTGCGGAGAGTCCGACGACGTAGGTGACCGCGGAGAGCGGAGAGGATACGAACATGTCCTGAAGCTTGAGGACGAGCCTCAGGAAGGCGGCCTCCGTCTCGAGGATGATGCAGCTTCCCACTATCACCGCAACGAGCCCACCGCCGAGTGCGAAGACGGCCCTGCTGGGCCCGGCGAAGACGTAGATGAAGAATAGTATCGTGAGAGGGCTCACGATGAAATTGAGCATGCTCAAGGGCGACCTCCTGATCGGCAGGAGGCCGTCGAACCAGACCAGCACGAGCACCGCTCTTATCTGTCTACTCGGGCTCAGGTTGTCCCACCTCGTTTATGTAAACATCCTCAAGGGTCACCTGCCTGACCGAGACCTCCAGGCCCCGCTTCAGGCACAAGGACGCAAGGTCAGAAGCCCCCTGCTGCGACGTGAGCACCCGCGTCCCCGTCCCAGCCCTCGAGACCCTTCCGAAGGGCTCGAATCCGGAGAGGTCTTCGTCCACGGTCTTTACCGTGACAGAGTGAGTGAAATCGAGTCTCTTCTTTATCTCGGAGGGGGTGCCGGTGGCGACCAGCTTTCCCTTGTTGATTATGGCGAGCGAGTCTGCGAGCTGTTCCGCTTCGTCCATGTAGTGCGTGGTGAGGAGGATGGTCTTGCCCGTGGCGACATATTTTCTCACAAGGTTCCACACCTCGAGCCTTGCGACCGGGTCGAGACCGATGGTCGGCTCGTCGAGCACGAGGAGGTCCGCCTCCGAGCTCATCGCCATCGCGATCAGCACCCTCTGCCTGAGGCCGCCCGAGAGGTTCGCACAGATCGTGTTCCTGTAGCTCGTCAGGTTGAGCGAGGCGAGGATCGCGTCCGCCCTCTTCCTCGCTTCGCCGTAGTCCAGCCCCCTGCAGACGAGATAGGTGAGGATGTGCTCGAAGGGGGTCTGCAGCAGATGGGGTCTTCCTTCCTGGGGAACCACGGCGATCCGTCTCCTGACGATCCGCGCTTCCTTCATGACGTCATGGCCGAGGACCTTCGCAGAACCTCCTGACGGGGTGAGCTGGGTGGCGATTATCCTCACGAAGGTGGTCTTTCCGGCGCCGTTCGGGCCCAGAAGGGCGAAGACGGTCCCGCCCCTCACCTTCAGGGACACGCCGTCGAGTGCTCTCGTGGATGACTGGTACGTCTTTTGCATGTCTTCGGCATCGATGACGAAGCCGCCCCTATCCATCGCCCGGTGTTATCGCCTGTCGGGAATAAAAATGAGTCATGAAGATTCACCCGCCCAACTTGGAAGGTTAATCGCGAGAATTCAGAGTCTTGCGCCGCAACTGGAGCAATATCCAGCTGACATGGCGGCCTGTGCGCCGCACTTTGGGCAATATATGGAGAGCAAGTTTGCCTCCGTCGGCGTTTGTCCCGGCTGTGTTCCCAGCTGTCGTTCCTGAAGAGTCCGCCCCTCCTTCAGACCTTGAGCATATCCCTGGGCTCGACCGAGGAAGTATCCGGAGAGCAGTATCGCAAGTGTAAAGATGACGCCAATGATGACTACCCATTGAATTGGGTCGACCAATGCCAATGCCGTTAGCCCTCCCATCTCTGGCGCGACACCCTGTGTGGTCGCATTCCTAGCAATTTAGGGATGAAAAGCATCCCAAGTATATAAAATATGTAGTGCTACGCCTTGTTCGAGCGAAGACCTAGAGCGCCGGCGCGCTATGGGCGGCTAGTTTGTCTGCGGAGCGACCAGTGGCTCGTTCTGGAGGGGACTGTTGAATGCCAGAGGTCCTGCCTGATTCGCCTTGGCGAGTATCCTGAACATTTTCGTCCCGCAGCTCACGCAAGTTCCCTGGAGCGCCCTTCTCCCGTTCTTCATCTGCACCTCGATCTCCCCGTTCATCTCGCGCTTCGCCTTCTCCTTGACGCAGAATGCTTCTGTCATGGGTCTATTGATGTGTCCGCGGCGATAAACGGGGCGAGGCCAAACCGATTCCACCCTGGCATCAAGAAAATCCACCCAATATGGAGGCGACGACCACACAGGGGGGCTCATTGGGCCCCTGCGACGAGGCGTGAGGTGACTCCGTTTCTGAGATTATCGTACTAAACTAGGCAAGCATGTCGAGTTGCTGCTTGTCCTCTTGGGTGACTTTCTCAAAGGTCGATTTGGCGGGCCCCTTTGCGAAAAAGCCCAGCGGTCCCAGCTCCATCGCTGCGCTGTAGTGCACCTCCGTGCCAGTGGGGATTTCCTTGAGGACCGAAGAGAGCTTGCTTCCTTTGCCGTCCCCGCTGAGTGTGTCGATGGTGAAGGTGTTGGTGGCACGGTCGAAGGACAAAAGCTGTTCCTGCTTGAGCTTCCTTCCCATGATCACCCCCTCCTGTTCGAAGTTTATCTTGTCCCCGTTGTTGGCGGTTATCTTGACCTCCTTCACGAACCCCGGATGGACCTTCGATATGTTCTCAGGGTGCAGGAAGTACTCGATGGCCTTGGGCAGAGGGGCCTTCGTCTGGATGGTTGTATCGAACTTGGTTGTCATGGACTAGAGTCGAGAGCGAATCTTCGTTATTTAAGGAGGCGAAGACAATTGTAAGGCACAGCACGACTCAAGATGCTATACCGTGGCTTTGGACGAGAAGGTTCATCGTGCGCTGCTTCAGGACCGCGTGATAGACATCACCACGACAGGACGGAAGACCAAGATGCTTCGACGCATCGAGATCTGGTTTTTCAACTTAGACGGCAGGATGTACATCACAGGTTCCCCCGGGCGTCGCTCCTGGTACGCGAACCTCCTCGCCGACCCCATGTTCACATTTCACCTGAAGGTCAGCGCCCGCGCCGACCTCCCAGCGAAGGCCAGGGCGATCTCGGAGCAAACCGAGAGGCGCGAGGTCCTTGCGAAGATCCAACCGTTGGCAGGAACGTTTCGAGACCTGGAGCTCTGGGTGCGCGAGAGCCCGCTCATCGAGGTCACCTTCTAGCGGTTGTCTTCTTATGAGGCATGCAAAGCCTCTGCCCAGGACGTCAGGTGCCTTGCAGTCACGAAACAGCGCCTCGCGGGAAGCCTGCCGACCAGGGCTACGAGCGAGGACATTGCATCGGTGATCCGCGACCTCGCGTACGTCCAGTGGGACCCGGTGGCCATAGTCGCGCCCTCCCACATCCTCACTCTTTGGGCGAGGCTCGGAGATTTTCGGGTATCTGACCTTGACAAGATGCTATGGGACGTGAAGACCATCTTCCTGCACTGGACGCCGCAGGCTTCCCTTGTGCTGACCGAGGACTACCCTCTATACCAGTCTCTGATGAGCAGGTATCCCGAGTCCCTTTCCGGGGGGTGGAAGAGTCACGAGGTGAGCGCTAGAAAGTTCCTGGCCGGTCACACGACTCTTCGAGGGAAGGTGCTCAAGGAGCTAAAGAATGGACCTCTCCGGCTGAGCGAGTTCGAGGATCACCTCAGGACGAGAGGGAATGCTGACGCCTGGACGCCGAGCAGCGACGTCTCCCACATGCTCTTCCACCTGCTGATGAGCGGGAAGGTCATGGTCGTGGGCCATCAGGGGAACCAGAATGTTTGGGGGGTGTCAGAGGAGTTCCTTCCGGGATGGGTGGAGAAGAAAGGGATCAGGGAGGAAGAATTCGAGCGCCAGGCGGCGCTGAGGGCCATCCAGGCCCTGGGGACCGCCACCCCCGCGGAGATCAACTACTATTTTGTCAGAGGTCGCTATCGCAGCCTGAAGAAGACGCTTGCGCTCCTCCAGCAGGAATCACGGATACGCCGAGTGGAAGTAAAGGAGTTCGGGAGCAGAGAAGAACGGTACATCCACAATGACGATGTGCAGCTCCTCCAGTCGATGGGTTCCGACTCATGGCAACCTCGCATCTCCCTGCTGCCTCCCTTCGACAACCTGATCTGCAGTCAGTCCAGAACAAAACGGGTCTTCGGCTTCGATTACGTACGCGAGCAGTTCCTTCCGGAGGAAAAACGGAAGTATGGCACCTATGTTCTGCCCATCTTGTGGGGTGACAGGCTGATAGGCAGGCTCGACCCGAGGATGGACAGACGAAATCAGAGGCTAGTCGTAAATTCGGTGCACGCGGAAGCCGGGGCTCCTAAGGGAGAGGAGGTATCAACAAGGATTGCGGAGAAGGTCCAGGGGCTGGCCGACTTTTTGGGGGAAGGAAACGAGTTACACGCCCCGCGTCCCCCCGCAGTGGAGAAAATCGCTCCGATAGCAAGGTCCCACAGCTCTTCGGGGCTCGAGCTGCTTCGAATGTTCATTGAGTGATCTGTTGTCCGGATATCGCGTTCCTGATTATGAGGGCTGCTGATTCTTTGTCCTCGACTTGGACGACGAAGCGTTTGTGTTTGTCGTCTTTGAGGGTGATCGTCACGCACTTGTCAGGGTCGTGAACTTCGTAGAAGGCCGACCCGTCCTTGTCGATATATTCTCCATCTTTTACGACCCCGGGTATGCCTGTGCCGAAGGCCCTCATCCCGCTGATCCAAGGGACCCTGTCTGTAGATACGTCGACGACATGGCTGATGGGGACCGTTATCGAGTGTCTGAAGGTGAAGATTCTGTCGACTCCGTGGAACTCAAACACGAGGTTATCCCCGTCCACCGTGATTGTGCCCGACATCTAGTGATTCGCGCGGTTTCGGACTATTAAGCCTTGGATTTGGTGTTTCTGCCCGCCCGGGGTTCTTTGCGCCTCCGCCGGGGAGCCACTCTCTCGCGTCGTTACCGGCGCAGGTCCTCAAATCACAGCCGTCATCATCAACGAGACGAGGATATTTGGGACGTCCACCCCGAGCTTCGTCACGCACCGCGCTGGCTGGTCCTTGGAGAAGATTCTCGTGTATGCTTTGTTCATGGAGTCGAAGTCATGGGGGTTCTTGAGAAGCACGATGACCTGCACCACATCTTCCAGGGTCGCTCCTGCAATCTTCAGAATCGATTCGCAGTTTCGTATGGCTCTCTCAGTTTGCTCCTCGATCGTCTTGGCTTCAACCTTCTTCGTCGCCGGGTCGAAAGCCGCGATTCCGGAGAGGTAGATCGTGTTCCCGGTCCTGACCCCGTGACTATAGAGAGGTGATACCGGTAGCTCGCTGGAAGTGAGAATCTGCTTCATGATGGAGGTGAACGGTCTTCTTCTATTTGGCTTTGCTCACCTCACTTTGATGAGGGGGACGAGGCCGGAACAAGCTGTTGACGGCGAAGCGTTGCTGAGCAAAATTTCATGATATGTTGCTTAAACAATCTTCATCTTGTCTTATCAATACTGGAAAGTATTCGCGAATTGCAATGGAGTCTCAAAGCAGGGTCGAGGTCCTGACCGAGATTCTGCTCACAGCCAAGGAGGGGGCTACGAAGAGGAACATAATGAGCGAGAGCGGTATCGGTCCGTCTCAGGCCGAAGCGTGCTTGCGCTTCCTGCAGGGGTCGGGTTTGCTTCTAAAGGAGGAGGCGGCCTACAAGCCGACGAGCAAGGGGGCCAATTTGATCGCGGATTACGAGCAACTCAATCGGGCGATTCTAGGACAGCCTGTCCTGCATCTGACGCACTGAGGTCAAGACGCTTCTCCGTATGGGTTTAGTTGCGGCTCCGCCGGCGGACTCTATTTCTTGATAGGGACGCGAACGTACGTCTTGCCCTTCTTCACCCACTTGTAGTCGTCTTTCTTGACGTACTCATCGACTGGCGCGCCGATGAAGACCCAGGTGGCGTCAGCCTTCGAGTCATTGATCAGTGCATATTTCGAGCCCGGCGGCATGTAGAACGCGGTGATGGCCTCGGCCTTGATGACCTCGCCGTCGACCGTGACGGTCGATTTGCCGCTCATGAGCAGATGGACCTCCTCTGCGGTCGGGTGCGAATGGGATGGGATCTTGTTGCCCGGGTGCATTATCGTCATGTTCAGCTTGAAATGTTTGACGCCCAAGTCCTCACTGGCCTTCTTCATGATCGTCCCGGCGTATTCCTCGCGTGCAACACTGCCGAACGAATCCGTTATCTCCGCGAACTTCATCATCTTGAACTTACGCGCCATGCTGGCACAGTCGACGATTCGTGTGCTTTATTCCTTTGTTGACCAAGGGTCGCACTTCAGACGAGGAAAGCCTCCTTGTGGATGAAGGACATCGCGGCTAGTAGATTGAGAGCAAAAACCTCTGAAGGTCTTTGCTGCGCCGGTAAGCGTCGAGTTACACTAGGCTAGCCCGACTTCGGTTGGCCGAACGGGCCACCAGGAAGCCAACTACTAGCAGGAGAGCCGTGAGCCCCAGATAGTCCCAGAATATCCAGGAGTAGGCCGTCCAAGCGAAGCGGAAGAGGATGAGGGGCGCGGGAGAGGCGAAGAGCAGGATCATGCCCAGCGAGAAGAGGACCCCGCCTGCGCCACGCATGAGATTGGTCAAACTGGGGACCTCGGTCTTGCCTGAACACCCTACAAGTCCTTAAGGGTTCATCGCGCCTTAAATCGCTCCTTGCGCATGTAGCCGCAGAGGATGAGCGACCGGGTAACCCTCAGGCCCTGCAGGTTCAGGGACTTGCGAAGAGTGATGGAGATCGAGAACGAGTCCTTCACCGACCCCTACCCCTGGGATGAGTTCGCCGCCCACCTTCTGCTCAACCGAAGCGGGTTCGTGGTCGCGTGCATCGACAGCGAGGTCGTGGGTTATGTGCTGGCCGCTCGCGAGGAGGGAGGTGAAGGTTGGATCCGGTCAATCGCGGTGGTCCCCGGGTTTAGGAGGAGGGGCGCCGGTGCAGCCCTCATGGAAGCTGCCATGGAATCCCTCGCAGGGTGCGACCGTGTCATCCTGTTGGCCAGGAGGTCCAACGAGGCGGCGATGGCACTCTACCGGAAGTTCGCCTTCACAGAGACGGGGATGGTCAAGGGCTACTATCGGGACGGGGAGGACGCCGTGAAATTTCAGTGGACGCAGCACGAACCCGAGTAGGGTCTAAAGCGGGCGATGCACTCGGGATGTACAGACGGACCTTCGTCTCAAGACTTTTAACCGCAAAAATCTTGCCTTGAATTCGATTTTGTGTTAATTCAAGTTTCTCCGGGCCGTTCTCTCCCGGCAGAAAGGAGGCCAGGAATCGGAGCAATCGTGATCGCAATCGCGCTCATCGCCGTAATCGCTGTAGCGGGGGTCGCCGCCTACACCCTGATAGGCACCGGCTCGAAGTCTACCTCCGGAACCCAGAGTTCCACTCAAACCTCGACCACAACTCAGAGTTCGACCACGACCAGCGTCTCCAGTCAGACGACCCTCACGACCTCGACCTCCTCGAAGACCAGTTCGTCGGGGCTGAAGACCTACAGCGGCAGCTTCAACTACAGTAACCCGATTGGTCCGTTCGGAGAACTGACCTTCAGCAACAACGACACGGTCAAGGAATATACATCGGTTGAGGTGGCGTCGGGTTCGTTCGAATTCTCGATAAATTCCTCTATAATCGACGTAGGAAACGGGACGGGGCACGGTACGTTGACCGTGACGACCACCGGTTTCTGTAGCGGAAAGACCACGGTCCCCTACACCTTCCTGATCCCGGACGTCGCCTCCCTTGGTGGAAACATCACGATCTTCTTTGGGAGCCCCACCCCCGGGAACTTCACCGTACCGCTGACCTGCACGGCCACGGCGCCCCCCGGCTCTTCGAACGGGGATACCTTCCCGTACTTGAGCGACTATCCGGGCGAAATCAGCGTTCCCTCGTTCCCGGCGACGGTGAACCAGCACCTTTCGGGAAACATATCGTACTGGTTCAGTATCAGCCCGACCGACTAAAGTGCGTTCACACCATCTGCCGTTGTATGAACTGCCATACCTCCAGGTCGGGTGGCCTGTGAGGGAACGAGGCCTTGCGCGATTCCCAATCGTACAGCTCCTTTATGCAATCCAGCGTCTCTTCCTCCGTTCCGAGCACCCTGAGTGACTCCGTCTCGCCGTATTCGGAGCGGACGAACGTCTTACCGTCGAAATAGATTGCGGTTCCACCTTCGTGGTGCGCGGTCCGGAAGGACTTCCCGTTGCGCAGCTCGGCCAGGATCTCGTGCTTGAGGGCCGTGACCGGGGCCTGGTCCTCCTTCTGGCTCGCGAGCCTCGCCTCTTCGTCTGCTGCCTGGTGAACCCGCTGGTCATAGAGCTCCTGGGAGGCGGAGGTCAGGAGGCCCAGACTCGGGGCGGTCTGCAGGTTGTGGACCCAGGACTCAAACGTCCTGTCTGCGTTCAGGCGGAACTCGGCTTCCGTGTACCAGGTGCGGGGGACCCACGCGGCGAGTTGTAGCGAGTACCAGTTCCCCTTCGGGAGCGCCGCTTCCAAAGAAAGTCGAACGTCGTGGCCGATAACTGGCGGAATGTCGGAGCCCGAATACGTAAGGTGCGTGGTCGGGGAGGTGTCCCGCGTCAAGAGGACTCGCGTGATCTTCTCGATGTCGAACTTCATCTCGAAAGGATTGGCGAAGCCCCAAAAGTATGTCGAGTAGTCCCGCGTCCAGTTCTCCGTCTTTTCCCTTGATGGTATCGTTTCCATGTGGTCCGCCTGGTCTATCCTCGATGGACAGAGCGCACAGGCTGGGATATAACAGCGCCGACCCTTGTCTCAGACCATCTCGTCCGCCGGGCACCGGCTAGTCGAAGGCCCCGCGAAGAGCAGTGGCCAGCTCCTTCCTCTCTGCCCCGCCGAAGGGCATCGTGATGAACCCGTGAGGCATGTCCTCGACCCTGCGCACCGATGTCGGCACCCCGGCGGCCCCTAGCCTTTTGCCATATGCTTCGCCCTCGTCCCTGAGCGGGTCGAGGCCTGCCGTCATGACGAGCGCTGGAGGCAGGCCCGCAAGGTCCTTCGCGCGCAGCGGGCAGGCGTACGGGTCCGCCGCGTCTTCTTCCGTCCTCAGGTACTGCTTCCAGAACCAGACCATATCCTCGGTGTCGAGCCCGTAGCCCCTCCCATAGAGTCGGTACGATTGGGTGCTTGTGTTGGGGTCGATGACCGGATAGATCGGGGCTTGGAACCGGATGTGGGGTCCGCCCCTGTCCCGGGCCACCAGGCAGACGGCGACCGCGAGGTTCCCGCCCGCGCTGTCACCAGCCACCGCCACCCGTCTCCCATCCGCGTGAAGCGCTTCGACGTTCGCGACGGCCCACTTGAGCGCGGCGTAGGAATCTTCGGCGGGGACCGGGAACTTGCTCTCCGGAGACAGACGGTATCCGACGGAGACCACCAGGCACCCCGCTTCGGCCGAGAGGTACCGGCACATGGCGTCCGTGTCAAGGCTGTCGACGTTGCCGAGCACCCAGCCGCCTCCGTGAATCCAGACGAGGACCGGGAGGAGGGGACCGTCGGACGCGCTCGGAGGCGCGTACACCCTGACCGGGATGGAAGCACCTTTCACTGGCACCGTAGCTTCGCGCGTTGTTGTCCCCACACCCGGGTCCCAGGCGTACTGGACCTCAAACTCCTTCACCATCTTCCGGGCAGCGGCGACGCCTAACTCGGCCATGTGCTGGCTCGGGGCGGACCTGACGCTCCTGAGGTATTCTTCCACGTCGGGAGCGAGTGTCATTGAGGAGGGCAAACGTCTCTACCCAGGGACGTTTAAGCGTCGTCACGAGGAGTCAGTTTTATTGCGCGTATCTGTTCCGTCTGACCATGCCTACGGGCGCCATTTCGTTCTCACAATGTTCTCTCGTCTCACAGTGCCACTTAAATACATAAGGAACTACGATTATTGTGAGAGTAGTTGTCTGAGAGGCAGGTCTTCAGAACGAAAGTGTCTCAGGGTTACCAAGTAGCCGTTCCAGCGGAGCTTCGCAGGAAGTATGGCATAGGTGTCGGCGACGAGGTAGTCTGGATGGTGGATGGAGGAGAAGTACGGACGGACTTCAAGAAGAAACCTAGCCTTGAGAGCATCGTTTCGCTGGGACGCAGCGGAGGGAACGCGGTCGAGACGAAGAAGAGGGCGCAGAAGGGCGAGCTTTGATATTCCTCGATTCGTCCTTCGTCATCGCTCTGGCCGATGAAGACGACCAGTATCACGAGAAGGCGGTGAAGCTGCTGGCGAAGCTCCATACTCAGAGGGCGCTCTCCGAGCTGGTCGTGTCCGAGAGCGTGTCTTCCGTGGGCTCACGGCTGGGGGTGAAGGCAGGGAGGACCATATTTGAGAACCTGATGTACGATTCGGCGAACAAGACGTTCTTCGCGAACAAGAGGCTCTACGAGCGGACGATGCCGATATACGCGAAGTATGGTGGCAAGCTCTCCTTTTCCGATTCCGTCTCGGTGCGTCTGATGTACGACCAGAAGATCAAGGAGATAGTTTCGTTCGATAGCGATTTCGACCACGTGGAAGATGTCGTCCGCGTATCGTGAATCAGCTGTCTGAGCTAACGTAGCCATCCCAACCCTCAAGGTGCCAGGGTTCGTTGCTCCTCCGCCGGGAGTCACCCACACGTCATCGCTGCGACGGTGGTCAGCACAGGTCAGGGAGCGAACAGTGGTGCGCTTATAGGCACCGAGCGTCTCAGTCCCGGTCGAGAACCGGTCAATGAAACACCAAGGTCGTACCATCGTCCTGATCGGGCTTCTCGTCTTTGTTCCCTTGACTGCGATACTGACCGCCTCGCCGGCTCATGCCGGAGGACCTGCCCCCGTCTGTTACACGGGCCTACCTCCCTACGCGGGCATATGCATCGTCATCGGCCAACCTGACATCACCACCGTGACTGCTGGCAAACCCCCAAGTCCTACCTCGATCGGCAACCCCACGGGGGTGGCCTTTGATTCCAAGGGGGACCTCTGGGTCGTCGACAACACCAACAATCGGGTCTTGGAGTATGCGCCACCCTTCTCGACCGGCGAAGCGGCCAGCCTGGTGATAGGCCAGACGAGCCTCACTGGGTCGGGAGACACTTCACCATCAGGCTCCTTGTTCGGCCCCACGGGCATAGCGTTCGACCCGAGCGGGGACCTCTGGGTCGTCGACACCGGTAACAACAGGGTCCTCGAGTTCAAGACCCCGTTCTCCGACGGGGAATCTGCGTCCCTGGTCATCGGGCAGCCCACCTTCGGCGGCTACATCGGGACTACGACTCAGGGAGGCCTCAACGCTCCTTCCTACGTGGCGTTCGACCCGAGCGGGGACCTCTGGGTGACGGACCAGGGAAACAACAGGGTGTTAGAGTTCACCGCTCCGTTCACCACCGGCGAGATGGCATTCCGTGTCGTTGGCCAGCTAGACTTCACTTCGGCCGCTCCGTCATCGCCTGCAACTGCGTCGAGCCTGTTCGAGCCCATCGGGATAGCGTTCGATTCCAAGGGAGACCTGTGGGTGGTGGACAGCGGAGACCATCGCGTCCTCGAATACACCCCCCTCGATTTTGCGCCCCCTCGCCCACTTGATGGCGCCTCTGCAAGCGTGGTCATCGGGCAGTCGAGCCTCACCGGGAGCTCGACCGGGCTCAACGCCTATGCCATCGCGTTCGACTCGGGCGGCAACCTCTGGGTTTCGGACGGGATCAACGGGGTGGCGGAGTACGAGGGTCCGGTGTCTACCGGCGAACCGGGCATTCAGGAGATAGGCCCGACGACCGTCACGACCACCAGCACATCGCCCGGCGACAAGCTACGCGACCCTCAGGGGATTGCGCTCGACGGGAACGACAACCTGTGGGTCGCGGACT
>JAPCJP010000074.1 GCA_027886885.1 Nitrososphaerota archaeon
GAGAACGGCCTTCGCAATTTCCTCCGGCATCCCAAAGCGCTTCATCGGATTAGTACCGATCGTCCGCTCCCTGACATGGGCGACCGCGCCTTTCTCGGGAAACGCTTTGCCGATGATCGGCGTGTCGATGGGACCGGGCGCTACCGCATTGACGCGAATCTCCCGAGGCAGAAGCTCAGCGGCGAGCACGCGAGTAAATGAGCGCAGCGCGTTCTTGGACGCTAGGTAGGCCGCGAGGCTGGGGATTCCCTTGGCGGTTGGTGCGGCGGTCGTGAGGACGACAGCGCCGCCCCGGTTCATTAGCGGCGCGAGCTTCTGCACCGCGAAAAACGGTCCTTTGGCGTTCAGATTGAACATCTCGTCGTACATGGCCTCGGTCGTGTTTTCGAGAGGGGCGTGGAGGGCAAATCCGGCGTTGACGAAGAGCAGGTCGAAGGTGTCGAACTCAGCCTTCACCCGAGAGGCGAGGGCGTCGATGTCCGTCAATGAGCGCGCGTCGCTCGAAACCACGAGGGCGTCCTTTCCAATCTCTTTCTGCGCCGATTCCAGGCCGGCCTGCGACCGCCCCGTCACCAGAACACGCGCACCCCCATCGAGGAGCATCTTCGCCGTGGCGAGCCCGATGCCGCTGGTGCCGCCGGTGATCACCGCTTTTTTACCTTGGTACTGTTTCATGTGAATTAGGGCTGCTTTGCCCTATTCTTAACTGTTTAGTATGATATTCTAAGCGTGGAGGGCGCTGTCAAGGAGTTTTTGAACTAGTTATTTCAATTTTTGAACTAGTTATTTCACAATACCGTGTTGAGGACTTTAAGCCGATTTCATATACCTTCCAGGCTTTTACATGCGGGCGCTCCGCGGTCGCTTCGCTCCACCCATCGTGGCACCGCCAATGCGCTCATTGCCTCAATGTGAACAGGTGTTCAGGTCTGCTTCTCGAGGACGGTTCTCGAGCAGCGGCTTACCCTTGACTACTGTTTGGTAGAATCAGACTCGCCCTTTTGCGCTTTCCATGAGTTCCGGGTTTCGATGAGCATTTCGCGCATTTCGTTCAAGCGTCGCTCTACTTCTTCCCCGGTGGCGTCTTCATCAAGGCCGATGAGCTTTCTCCATCTCTTGCCATCCTGAGCGAGAATCCTGTGGTGCTGTTCTAGGCGCTGGTAGACTCGGATCATTTCATCTACCAAATCGGAAAGCCAAAGGTGAGTTCCATACAGGATGCTCGACTCTTCTTGATACGAGGCCAATCCCGCATGAATCTTGCGTGACCAGCCTGAGAGCTCCTTCACTCGCTCGTCGTACCACTCCTCAGACGGTTGGTTGGACAAATCGAACATGGAAGGCATAATTCTGGTAATAAGGCGTGCTATTCTGCTCAGCCAGCACGGGTTGGGAACGCGATACCCCATCCCGCTTCTACGCCGGCCTCCCCGCGGTCGCTTCGCTCCAAGCATGGGGCGTCACTGTTCGAAGCTCACCGGCCCTACCAAAGCATACTAATCCAAGTCGGTGTCCTTCGGCTAGCCGGCGAAGATAAAGATGAACCGAAAGGGAGTCTGCTACGACGTCGGACGCGTCATGATGGGAGGGAACTGGCGTCCCAAATTTGACCCGAAGATTGTACACAGAGAGCTCGGAATCATCAAGGATGACCTCCACTGCAACGCGGTGAGAATCTGCGGTCTCGACATCGATAGGCTGATGACCGCAAGCGAGGACGCCCTGTCGTTAGGGCTGGAGGTTTGGCTATCTCCCGAGATGTGGGACAGAAGCCGGGATGAGACGGTCGAATACATCGCGAGGGCAGCGGAGCGGGCAGAGGGGCTCCGTCAACGATGGCCTGGAAAGCTGGTCTTCAGTGTGGGCTCCGAGCTGACCCTCTTCTCTCAGGGGATGATTGAGGGCAAGAACGTCTTTGACCGGATAACCCGTCCCTCGTTCTGGGGCGAAATAATGGCTGGGAAGCACAACGCCCCGCTCAACGAGTACCTGTGGAATCTGAGCGAGGCCGCGAGGAAGTCGTTCCGTGGGTCGCTTACCTACTTCTCCTTACCGTTCGAAGCCCTCGACTGGGGACCGTTCGACTTCTTCGGGGTAGACCATTACAGGGACGCGCAGAACAAAGAATCCTACGGTCGGATGATAAGTAAGTACAAAGCATCCGGCAAGCCGGTCGTCATAGGGGAGTTCGGGTGCTGCACTTTCCGGGGCGCGGACCTGCTCGGAGCCAACGGCTTCATGATTACCTTCGGGATGATGGAAGGACTCCTCGGGCCAAACCAGAAGTTTCCCAAGATGTTCTTGGATTTGGCGCATGTCCCGCCCCGAGTCGACGGGCACTACATCCGTGACGAAGAGCTCCAGGCACGTGAGCTAGTCGATCAGTTGGGGGTTCTTGACGCAGCGGGGGTCGAAGGCGCCTTCGTGCATACCTTCGTGGTTCCTAACTCCCCATACCGCCCAGAACCCAGGTACGATACTGACATGGCGAACTTTAGCCTGGTGAAGAGCTTCCCCCAGGCAGAAACGGAGGAAGAGTTCAGGAGACAGGCCATTCGTGCAGCCAGGGAAATGATTGGGGTGGACCTCGATCCCCATGTTCTGGACGGTTTTTCAGGTCCGACAGGAGAGCACGGGGTGACATATCCCGATTTGCCGTGGGAGCCGAAGGAGTCGTTCAGGGCGGTCGCAAGATACTACGAGAGTCACTGATTCCCAGGGCACACGTTGCCCATGAAATTCAGATCCATCCAACAAAAGGAAGCAACGAGGTCGAATTCGGCGGCAGCGGCAAGTACCCTAAAATGATAATAACGCGGGTCCAGCACAACGGTAGGTGCGTTTCGCAGGTCGCGCAGCGGTCGTCCTGACAGTCCTCCTACTTCTGGTCTTTGCTTCGGCTGAGGTCCCGTTGGCCAGAGCAGCGAGCATGACTGTGGTTGCGAGCGTGACGGTCCATGGCGGCCCCGGGGGCCTAGCATACGATTCAGCCAAGGGCGAGATCTTCGTCGCCGACTCTGCATATGACGCGAACTCTGTAGCCGTAATATCCGACGCCACCAACACGGTGGTGGCGAACGTGAGCGTGGGGAGCGACCCCGTCCAGGTGGCGTATGATTCGAGCAAGGGCGAGGTCTTCGCATCAAACTACGGCTCAAACACCGTGTCCGTGATTTCAGACAATACCAACGCTGTAGTCGCAACCGTTGAGGTGGGGAGCGGGCCTGCCGGTCTAGCGTATGACTCAGCCAAGGGCGAGATCTTCGTATCCAACCATGGCTCAAACACCGTGTCCGTGATCTCGGATAGCACGAACACCGTAGTCACAAACGTTACGATAGCGAGCAGTGGGACAGGGGGAAGCGGGCCTGCCGGTATCGCGTACGATCCAACCAAGGGAGAGTTGTACGTAGCCGATTCCGACTCCTGCAATGGTTATTGCCCGATATCGTCCAATACGGTATCGGTAATCTCTGACAGCGAAAACAAGGTCGTTGCGAACGTGACTGTAGGGGAATGGCCTTCAACCATGGCGTATGACGCGGCTAGAGACGAGATGTTTGTCGGCACAAACTACGGCGGTGCCGCTCCAAACAACGTCACAGTGATTTCGGACGCCACGAACACAGTGGTGGCTAACCTGGTCTTGGGGCCTACTCTCTACAACATGGCGTACGACCCTGCCAGCGGAGAAGTCCTCGCGACCACTGGCGTAGGCGCCGTCGTCTACATGATATCCGACTCTACAAACGCGGTCATAGGGAACCTGACTCTAGGCGGCGTGTACGGTACAGGCGGTGCGGACGGCGTGGCTTACGACTCGGGTAAGGGCGAGCTGTTCGTGAGTGATGGCTCCAGCGAGGTCTTTGTGGTCTCCGGCTCAGTTGCCTCATCGACTGCCACTGAGGTCACCTCCGCTCCGTCTACTACAAGTGCAGCTTCTAGCACATCACTCCCGGTCTCCTACATAGTGCTACTGCTCGTCCAGATCGGAGTGATTCTTGCGGTGGCGCGCTCGCCTCTGGGAAGAAAGAGGAATAAGCCCCTGACCAAGTAGCCCGTCTCGTCGAGTATCTATCATAAGTCAGAATCAGGTCAATGATCGCCCAAAGATCCCGAAACTTGTTTGGGAAGAACGTCCGTTATCACGACATGGCTACGAAGGGCCGTACATTGCCCTAGCTCGACCTATGTAAATTATCATTCAAAGGCCCAGTCTAGCCTGGTCTCGGAGGCGAAACGCCAGAGAAAGCATATTCTTGCGATGATAAGTAGAAGATATCTCCTCCTTTCCATGAAGGATTGACGGAGGCCGACGGCGTGGCAGCGTTAGTTGGAGCGTCCGCCACTCATCAAGACGCCGTACACTACCAGCG
The DNA here is from genome assembly GCA_027886885.1 of Nitrososphaerota archaeon. GTDB lineage: Archaea > Thermoproteota > Nitrososphaeria > Nitrososphaerales > Gagatemarchaeaceae > Gagatemarchaeum. The sequence goes on from JAPCJP010000074.1 coordinate 4,377, forward strand.
CGATGCCAGCGAAGAACTGGAGGCCCAGTCCCACCGTCATCATGTCTCCGTTGCGCAGCGTACCGGCTAGGACGCCCGGTCCCATTGAGAGGAATTCCATCAAGCCGAACAGAATAAGCGAAGCCCCAACCACGACCGGGACGGCCCGCCTAGTGATGGAAATCTGCGACGCCTTCCCTGGCGAGATTTTTTCCATGGGCAATGTTAGGCGATGGGATGTTTAAACGGTAGATACGATTCCCACGCGTGAGAATCAGAGTCTACTACTGGGGATGATTGGCATCTATAGATAGAACTCAATCGCTACCGCGGGCGATTCGAATCCATCAAACGAAAGTATACTGGTCGAAGCTCACTGACCCCACTTCAAACTCCGAGCTTATTTCTTCCTCTTTCAGATAAAATAATCTCAAACTTGGCTTATTATTTTGGGTGCTAAAATCAAGCTGCGATATGAACTCAGATGGCGCTACTTCCATCTTGTCAGTATCTCCTCTCTGCGGAAGGTCGCCGTCGAGACGAAGAAGAGCAGTACGTCTACCACAACCAAGGCTCCCGCGATTATCAGTAGGTTGCTTGTGTCTCCGAGGTTGATCAGGTTCAGCTCCCCAGCAGCATACACCCCCACAAACGGAATGATTGTCAACCCCCCGAGTTGTTGTCCAGACCTGATGTCGCTCACCTTCGAGGACACGATTACGTTAACTTGTACGCTCATCAACAACGCGAGCGGAAGAAGCAATAGTATGACGGTGGCTGAATTCCAGTCTGGGAAGTAGTAGTAACCAAGCTTGCCCTTGGTGGTCAGGTCCATGAGAAGCATGAAGAGCGCAGATCCCCCCAGCACCGCGGCCAGCGGCGGAAGGAAGGCAGCGATTCCCTTCCCGAGGAGAATCTCGCTGTCGGTCGTCGGTGTCGCGAGCAGCGGCTCGAGGCTCTTTTCGACCTTTTCGCCGGCGATGGTGTACGATGCTATAGGAGTAGAGAGGTATGACCCCAGGATGACGTAGTAGAAGAGGAACGCAGGTAGCAGGACCACCAGCTCGGCGGGGGACTTCCCCCGGCCGATGTAGCCTATCACCGCTGGAATGAGGACGGCGATGATAAAGGGAATGAGAATCAACGTATAGATGATGTTCTTCTTCTTGCGGAGAGTCTTGAAATCCTTCCCCGCTATGATCCAGGACTGGGAGAGGCGCACGGTCCTTAACTTCCCCCTTCCCTCACAAGCTTGAGGTAGACGTCTTCAAGTGAGGCTCCCGCTATCATCACGGACTGGATATGTCCCCCGGCCTTGACGATCGCCTCGATTACAGCGGCGTTCTCCTTCTCAGGGTCGCTCAACGTGACATCCAGCTTGTTCCCTTCAGCCGTGACGCTTCCCACGGCGGTGAGCAGTCGCAGTCCGGCGAGTATCGCGTCCGTCGCCTGCTCCTGAAGTAGCACGACTGTCCTTCTGGTGCCTCCCCTGCTGCTGAGCGCCTTCTCGAGTTCCTGGGGAGTACCCGTCGCGATGAGCTTGGTGCTCAAGATTCCGATTCTGTCGCATATCCTCTGGGCTTCGTCCAGGTTGTGCGTGTTGAGGAAGATAGTCCTCTTCTCTTTCTTCAGCTCGAGGATGAAGTCCCTAACTGTCTTGGCGGACTCGGGGTCAAGGTTGGCAGTGGGTTCGTCCATGAAGAGGAGCTCTGGCTCGTGTATGAGGGCGCGCGCGATGGCGAGCTTCTGCTTCATCCCTTTGGAGAAGGTTCCCGCCATGGCATCCCTCTTCTCCCAGAGACCCAGCATCGTCAGGAATCGCTGGATGTTCTCCTTCCTCTGAGCTTCCGTGCAGCCGTACAGCTTGCCGTAAAAGTCCAGGTTGTCATAGGCGCTCAGGTCGTCGTAGAGGCCCACGTTGTCAGGCACCAAGCCGATGAGCTTCCGTATCTTCAGAGCGTCCTCGCTCCTCCCCGTGTCGTAGTCGCCGATCCTGGCTTCGCCGCTCGTCTTCGAGATGAGGCAGCAGAGCATCCTTACGGTCGTCGTCTTCCCTGCCCCGTTGGGCCCCAAGAAACCGAAGACCTCCCCAGCGTTGACTTTGAGGGTCAGGTTGTCGACGGCTGTGAGGCCACCAAACCTCTTCGTGAGACCTTTGGTTTCAATCATCCGGCGGCATCACTGACGGCAAGCGCCTCGCTCTATTTGCCCGCGCTAGAGCTCTGT
>JAPCJP010000005.1:0-20439 GCA_027886885.1 Nitrososphaerota archaeon
ACGACCAGTTCGTGCAGGAGACGGTGCTCCAGAAGGTCGCGTCCGACGTCTACAATGAGGCGAAGAACGTGACGCGGTTGAGGCACGTCGGGGTGAGGAAGACCAAGCTCATCAAGAAGCCTGCCGCGGGCGTCATGGATGAAGGCACACCGGCCGGAGCTCCCGAGTCTCCAGAAGCACCAGAGCCTCCCGTAGAGGTCGAGGTCCTAGCCGCGCCTGCCGCTTGAGACGATCTTAAGGATGTCTCTGTCCTTCAGAAAATAGTCCTCTCCGAGTCGCATCCCTGTCCTTGCGTCGACCGCATACAGGAACCCCGCCGCGAGGTCGCTGTGGATCTTCTTCGCCAGGTCGAGCGCGGTCGAGCCTCCGCTCATGACGTAGGCGTCAGGAAGCACCTCGCCGTCCTTGTTCGAGAGCTTTGTCTCGTCCTCCACGGGATAGACCACGATGGCCTTTAGGAGACCAAAGTAGCTCTGGTCTATGGCCTGTTGTACCCCAGTCGACCCGTACACGTCGAGCACTCGCTCTTTCACAAGCTCGAGCGCCCTGGCCTGCTGGGCGGTGAGGTCCTTCTTCAAAACGACGAAGCTGCTCGCACCAGGCGTGTAGCTGATGACGTTCGCTTCGGCCGCTCTCCGAAGTAGAAGCTCCGCCTCCGCCGCACACGGGATCACGATGCGCCTTCCGCCCCCCTTGAGGGAATCCAGCCTCTCGCCCGCTCCCTGGAGGTCCGCCTTGTTCGCAGCGATCAGGCTGGGCTTTGTCTTCTCGCGCAGGGTCTTGACAAGAGCCTCCAGGTCTGACTCCTTCCACTCCACGGGCTTGTCGGGTTTGAGATGCAGGTGCAGCAAGACATCTTCGATGCTCCCTTCGTCTATCCCCAGGCCGCTGAGTCTCTGCGCCAGGTGGGAGACGATGCTGGAGCCCGTCTGCTCCGCCAGGCGGGCGGACTTTTCCCAGTCTCTCTTGATTATCCCTAGCATCCACAGGTCGAGCTCGTTCTCCACCATGGTTATGTCGGCACTCGGGTCGTGACTCCCTACCTCCACCTTCCGGCCCTCGATGTCCGTTGAGCCTGACACGTCTACCACTTGGACGAGGGCGTCGGCCTGGCGGAGCTCGTCCAGGAACTGATTTCCCAACCCTCTGTTGGCCGAGGCCCCCTCGACCAGCCCGGCCACGTCGACGAGCTTGACAGGTATCAGCCTCACCCCGTCTTTGCACACCGAGTTCTTCGGGTTGTCGCTGACCCCCATCTCCTCATGGACGCACTTTGTTCTAACATAGGCCACCCCTATGTTGGGCTTGACGGTCGTGAACGGGTAGTCAGCTATGGGGACGGACTTCAGGGTGGCTGCGCTGAAGAAGGTCGATTTCCCGACGTTCGGTTTCCCCACTATTCCGACGAGCAACTGTCTCCCGGACGGGGGAGGGTGTTATAATCCTGTGTTCGGCCAGAGGGACGACATGACCCGGGTCATCGTGGTCGGCGGAGGTACCGCCGGGGCGGAGGCTGCGAAGGAGGCGTCTCGCTGCGGCGCCACAGTCTCCCTGCTCGAGGCCTCAGGCGCCCTGGGACTCGACCAGTGCCTCTTCCCCTCCCTGCTTTCGAGACGCCCGGCAACAAGCGCCCTCTCCACCACGCCAGAGGAGCTGTCCGACAAGTTCGGCGTTGAGGTCGAACTCGGCCGTCGGGTCAGGCGGGTCGACTTCGCTGCAAAGACGGTCCACGGGGATTGGGTCCAGGATGGGCCCGCAAACCGCAGATACGACTCGCTCGTGGTCGCCACCGGTGCCTCGTCCGTCCCCGACGAGATCAAGGGTTCGTCGAAGCCGGGCGTCTGGCCATTGAGGAGCGAGGCTGATTTTCTCTCACTGGCCCGTGCCCTGCCCGGCCTATCCAATGTTTCCATCGTGGGCTCGTCGGCCCTCCTCGCTCTCGCCGTCGCCCAAGAGGTGTATCGCGCAACGAGATGCCGCCTCTTCGTCTCCGGTGGAGGGCTGGGTGCTCTCTCTCCGGGAATCCGAAGCCGCGTCGTCACCGACGCCGCCAGCAAGGGAGTGGCGGTGGTCGATGCCGGGGTTCAAGCGGTCGTGGGCATGAAGAGGGTGGAGGCGGTGGTCGCCCTTGACGTCGTGCACCCGTGCGACGCCGTGGTGCTCCTGCCCAGGAGCTCACCCTCGACGCCTCAGCTGGAGTGCGCGAGAGGAGTGTCAGGGGGTATAGTGGTCGACGGGACCATGAGGTCCTCCCAAGGCGGAGTGTTCGCAGCCGGTGACTGTGCGGAACTTAGGGTTGGAGCGGGTTCTGTCCCATTCAAGGTTCATTCATCAGCTGTGACGATGGGAAGGACAGCCGGCAGCAACGCGGCAGGCGGACGCGTCGCTCAGGCTGCGGTCGCTGGCACCCTGGCGCTCGACCTCTTCGGGGCCCAGCTCTGCACTGCCGGACTGCAGGTCACACAAGGACGGGCCGTCGGACTGAACCTTGTGGAGATGGAAGAAGGGAGCGAGCCGGAGGGGGCACTGAAAGGCTCTGGGTTTCAAACATCGGTCATCTTTGAGCGGGACTCCCACCACATCTACGGCTTGCAAGCACGGGGGGAAGGAGCCGCCCTGCTCTCCGGTCACATATCGATGATCGTTTCGGCCCATTCAAGCCTGGAGGAGGTGGCAGGTCAGGATTCCCCGGGCCCCTTTCCCTCCGGCTCCGAGGTTTCGCCAATATGCTTAACAGCACGGAAATTGCTCTCAAGACTCAGAGGATAGCAAGATGCCTCACAAGGTCCTCGTCTGTGACACGGTCGATGTCGCCTCCCTCGGCCTCCCGCCCGACTTCGAGGTCGATTACTTCCCCAAGATTACCCCCGAGGAACTCTTGGAGCGGGTGCAGAATTACGACGCGGTCGTAGTCAGGAGCAGGACAAAGGTCACCGCCGAGGTCATCGCCAGAGCCACCAAACTGAAGTTGATCGCGAGGCCCGGGACCGGGCTCGACAACGTGGACCTCCGGGCGGCAAATTCCCGCGGGATAGAGGTCGTCAACAGCCCCGAAGCGCTGGTGGAGGCCGTCGCGGAGCACGTGCTCGGCCTCATGCTGGCCATGGCCCGGAACATCCCTGCAGCCGACTCCTCCACGAGGTCGGGCGAGTGGCAGAAGGACCGGTTCGTCGGGGTCGAACTCAGGGGCAGGACGCTGGGAATCGCCGGCCTGGGTCGAATCGGCAGGAGGGTCGGGGAACTGGCCAAGGCCTTCGGGATGCCGGTCCTGGGGTACGACGTCGTCGAGATCAGCAAGGACGTCCTCGCTTCCATCGGCTGTACGATGGTCGACCTCGACACGCTCTTCGCGTCCTCCGACTTCGTCACGCTCCACGTGCCGCTCTCCCCAGAGACGACGCACCTTGTGGACTCGAGGCGTCTAGCATCCATGAGAAGGTCAGCCTATCTGGTGAACGCGTCGAGGGGCGAGGTCATCGACGAGACTGCGCTGATAGCGGCGTTGAGGGACGGGACCATCGCCGGGGCCGGGCTCGACGTCTTCGAAACGGAACCCCCAAGCCGGGAGATGCTCGCCGCGCCCAACCTGATCGCCACGCCGCACATCGCGGGCCAGACCAAGGACGCCCAGAAGATGGCTATCACGATAACAGGAAAGAAGATAGCGGGCTTCTTCGAGCCCAAATAGCTGACGACCGGAAGAAGGTCGCTCCGGCAAGGATAGATTTATCTGCACCTCTCGGAACGGGCACGCGTTTAGTTTGTCCTATGCGGAGATAGGGAAGACCTGGCACAAGGTCTTCCACGAGAAGGCCGGCGACATCTCTCAGAGGGCGGTCCTTCTCAGGCGCGGGCCGACCATCGAGACCCTCGAGAAGCCCTCGCGATTGGATAGGGCGCGATCACTGGGCTACAAGGCGAAGCAGGGGGTGGTCGTGGTGAGGATAAAGCTCTCAAGGCACGGCATGAGGAGGAAGAGACCGACCTCTGGCAGACGTTCCAAGCACATGGGTGTGCTGAGGATGAAGTCGGACGAGCCGGTGCAGCACGTCGCTGAGAGGCGTGTGCTGGAAAAGTATCCCAACATGAAGCTGCTGGGGTCCTACATCTTCTGGCAAGACGGGAAGCACTCATGGTATGAATGCGTGCTAATCGACCCGCTCAACCCCTCGGTAAGGAACGATTACAACTACAGGCGCGCTCTCGGCATCAACTAGCCGCGCCCAGCGACGAACCCATCAGCCGGAGATTTTCATTTCGCTGCTGTGTCCCGGGAATATCCTTGCCTTCGGGTCGATGTGATTCTTCGCCACGTTGACGGCCACCGCTGCCTGGGCGAATCCCGTGACGATAAGGTTCATCTTTACCGTGCCCTCTGGCGACGCGATGTCCCCCGCGACGAAGACCCCCGGTATGTTCGTCTCCAGCTTGCCGCTCGCCCTGAGCTCCCGGCCTGATATCTCGAGCCCCCAGTCCTTTATGGGCCCCAAGTCGGCCCGGAAACCGATGTTGACCAGTATGGCGTCGATCTCCAGCTTGGTTTCCTCCTTGGTCCTGTTGTCATAGATCACCGCCCCGGTTATCCTGTCACCCTCGCACAAGACCTCCTTGAGCTCGTAGAACAGCCTCACGTCCACGCCGCAGCGCATCATTTCGGAGACGCTCTCCTCGTGGGCGCGGAAGATGTCCCGTCTGTGGACGAGCGTGATATGCTTGGCCCAGTTATTGAGGTTCAACGCCCAGTCGACCGCAGAGTCTCCCCCTCCGACGATCAACAACCTCTTGTCCTTCATCAGGTTCTTGTCCTTGAGAAAGTAGTAGACCCCTTTCCCCTCGAACGGGGCCGCGCCCGCGGCCTCCAGTCTGTTGGGGGAGAACGCGCCCACACCCGCTGCTATGAGGACCGTTCTAGAGTAGTGGATGTTCCCCATGGCTGACTCCAGCGCGATCACCCCATCGGCCATGGTCTTGACCGAGACGATTCTCTCGCCTAGGACGACCGTCGGGTTCAACCGTAGGGCCTGCTCGACCATCCCCTTGACCAGCTCCTTGCCGGTTATCTTGGGAAAGCCGCCCACGTCGTAGACGTATTTTTCGGGGTAGAGGACCTCGACCTGTCCCCCGAGCTCCTCCAGCGCGTCGATGAGCTTCGTCTTCATCTGTCGGAGCCCGGCGTAGAACGTTGCGAACAGTCCTGTAGGGCCGCCCCCGACAATCGTTATGTCGTAAACGTCCCTCTCTGTTGACAACCCAGGGTCAGTTTTTTGGGGCGATTCCGAGACCTATAAATTGCTTGACCCTCGCCGTCAGAATCCCGCGGCGAGCGGGTCCTCCGGTTTGAGCACCTCGCGCAAAAGCGTGGTCGCATACTCTCCCTTTCCTAGGGTGAAGCTGAGCAGAGGCTTGGCTCCCTGTCCCGCGTACTCGCTTTCCTTCACCAGCAACGGAGCCTGCCTGAAGCCGCCTTCGTTGCTCAGCTCTTCGGCTTCCTTAAGGTAGAAGCTCGAGGGCTCCACACCCTCTTCTTTGAGTATCGGGACGATCAGTCTGTCGAAGCGAGAGCCATAGTCGCGGAACGCGTAGCCGACGAGCTGGACCAGGGGGACGGAATCGTTGGCCGAGTGGGGTTCCTTCACCCCGTGGATGCGCCCTACGCCGAGTCCGGAAGTGGAGACCTCGGCCCAGTTGTCGCCTGCCTCCACCCTACCAATGTCCAAGCCAGATTGCACTCCGGCGCTGAGCGTCCGGTTGTACAGGAACGACTGGTAGGCCTGGACGAACAACCTTCTGGGTGTCATGGGGACCCTGCGCAGCGCCCCCTGGAAGTCCCCCGGCTTGGTCGTCAGATGGTTCGCGACCCTCCTCTCGATGTCCTGCCTCGGTGTGAACCTAATGGCAGCCTCTGGATAGCGGCCGTCCTTTGCGAGGCTCCTCGCCTCCGAAGCAGGGCCCTTCTCCCCCTCCCGGGGCTCCCCGAGCAGGAGGTCGATCGCTCCTCGGAAATCGCGCCTCAGTATGGCCCTGCCCACCCTATGGTTCACCATTCCCCTGAGGCCGAAACGCTGGTATCCGAAGAAATTTGGCACCTGCCGCTTCGCGCACGCTTCGAAGACCTCTGACGTTGATCCTGCCAGGTCTTCCTCCGTCGAGACGGCGATCCTGAACTTGTTCCCCGCCATCATCCCCCGCGTCACCGGCCTTCGCAGGTAGCCCGCACGCTCAGCCCCGAACCGGTCGCCCTTCACCAGGGCCGGGTCGGAGGCTCTCCTGCTCCTGGCGCTGACGTACTGGGTGGTGACCGCCTTGCTATCCTTCAACCCCGCGAAGTTCACGTTGCTCTTGAGGGCCTCGGAGAGCGCGGTCGCGGCGTGCGGCGTGTCGGTCCCCCTCTTGCTCAGCTTGTAAACGGGAATCGGGAACTCCTCGGTCCTCACCGCCGAGACCTCGGCCATGTCCAGTACCTCGTCGACCTGGAAGTCCTCCGGCGTCTCCCTAAGTCTGGCCGGTCCGCGCCGCGGTCCTGGAGTGGCGTAGACTTGCATCCCACATGCAAAATCCGTCGGCGGTGGCGGCTCTCGGAGTGACAACGGTCATCGCCGTTAGAGCAACTTCAGGTCCCCCGTCACCTTGTCGACGAGGGAGGATGGCGCTGGTCCTATGCCGAGGCATGTGGTCGTGCCCTCCTCAAGCTGTGTGAGGCCCGCGTCCTGGATCAACGAGTTAGGCAGGCCCAGGGTCCTGGCCTTTTTCTGAAGCTCCCTCAGGTGCTCCTCCCCTGTCGCCTTGACCACTACCTTGGCTTGACCTTGTTGTTTCCAGTCTTCGTACCACTCCGGGCTGCGACGCCGGCATTCTTCTGCAGAGCCGAGCGAGGCGTGGGCGACCTGGGCCGCGAGCTTTCCCTTGCCCATCCCAAGGTCGGTTCGCGCGACAATGACCTGTTTGAAATCCGTCAAGCCCCACATTTCCTCGGTATGAGCTAAGGGTTAATACAGAACTGGTTAAGGGTTTATCCTTCTAAATTTGTCATATCGTCGCTACGACGCGGTCGTGGGGGGAGGCAGCGTCGGTGGGCTGAGCTTCGCCATGGAGGCCGCGTCACGTGGGCTCAAGGTACTGGTCCTTGAGGAGGACAAGCAGGTGGGTGAGCCAGAGAAGTGCGACGGACTCGTCTCCAGGCGGGCCCTGTCGAAATACATCGCTCCCTCCGAGCGGTGCATCCAGAGCACCGTAAAGAGCGGGACGGTCAATTCACCCTCCGGCAGGTCCGTCACCCTCGGCGCTTCACGCCTTGACGTGGTGGTCATCGACCGTAGCGCCTACGAGGAACAGCTAGCCGAATCGGCCCTCTCGAAGGGGGCGGAGCTAAGGACCGGAGCTAGAGTGAACGGAGTCGTGCCGGGGCCAGCCGGAGACCTCGTGGTAACGGCAAGTGCCTCCGCCTCGGCATCAACCGAACGCTACCTCTGTTCGTACTACGTGGACGCCACTGGACCTTCGAGCCTCGTCGGCCGGAAGCGCTCCGGTCTCATCCCTGCCGCCAAGTACGAGGTCGAGGGAGATTGGTTCGAGGACGGAGGTGTCCAGGTCTTCCTGGACCAGGAAAAATACCCCGGGTTCTTCGCGTGGGTGATACCGCGCGGCAACGGGCTCGCCAAGATAGGGGCGGCGGGCCTTGGCGTCAACAGTTTCAAGACCCTGGATTCTTTCCTCTCGACGAGGAAGGTAAATATTCGCACCCGGGTGGCCGCGCCGATCTACCTTGGCGGCCCGATCGACGAGTTCGTCTTGGGCCGGACGGTCTTCGTGGGCGAGTCCGCAGGACAGGTCAAGCCCACGACCGCCGGGGGGATACTCGCCTCCGTGGCAGGAGGGCTGATGGCCGGGAGGTGGATGGCGGAGTCCCTGGCCGCGGGGGATCCGAAGCTCATGGCAAACTACCAGAAGGAGTGGGAGAAGGTGTTTGGAAAGGAGTTCAGGCTCATGAAGAGGTTGCGAACCCTCTATCAGCACCTTTCCAACGACGACGTCGAGAAGATGGTGGCCGCACTCTCATCCCCGGGGGTAGCGTCCAAGCTCTCGTCCACGGACTTCGACTTCCATGCTTCCGCCCTCCTTTCCACCCTTGGTGCAAGGACGACGCTCCAGCTCGCTAGCGTACTGATCTCGGTCGAGGCCAAGAATGCGCTGACCTCCCTCGTCGAGTGACCAGATTTCGGCCGTGGTGCAGCAAGGTATATGTGATAGTGCCTGAGAGGGCGGGCAGAATTACCGTGTCGCAGAAGAGCGTCTCCCTCCCGACCTGTACCTCGTGTAACAGGCCGATAATGCCTGCCGAGAAGGCCTCAAAGTTCTACTGTCCCAACTGTCACCAGGTCTTCATCTGGAGGTGCGAGAAGTGCAGGAAGTTCTCCAGGAAGTACAAGTGTATCAACTGCAGCTTCGAAGGTCCATAGGGGTCGAGTAGTTTGGATTCATACGTCGTCAGGATGAAGGTTCTGCCTACCGGGCCAGAAGTGCCAGCCCAGACCCTCCTTGAATCGATAAAGGGCGTCCTAGAGAAGGATATGGTGTTTCGGTCGAGCAGAGAGGACCCGATTGCCTTCGGACTGTACGCGCTCATAATCGACATTGTGACCCCAGGCGAGGAGGGTAACATCGACAAGGTGGAAGCGGCCGTAGCGAAGGCGCCGAACGTGGCCCAGTCAGACCTCCAAGCCGTCAGTCGCATGTCCAGTCAGCTCAAGAACGTCTGACCTTAGCTTCAAACCCACGGTGGGAAGCTTTTATACGGGCCCGCACCCGCGCTCCTTTGAAGCTTTTCGGGACTTTGCGTTTCAATGAACCCACCTCTTAGATTCAGAGTTTACGAGTTCGTCAAGGAGAAGAAGGCGACCACCGACGGGGATATCCTTGAAGCCCTGAACAAGTCGGACAGCGCTTCCATGAACGAGCTCAACAAGTGCCTCCTGGACCTGGAAATCCTCGGCTCCATAAGCGTCCGCTGGATCGCGAAGGAGAAGAGGAGGATTGAGTTCGTCGAGACCCCGCTCGAGGGCGTCAAGTACGGCGAAGGTTAATTATCGTTCCATTGATTGACCGTCCGGTTGCTCCATCATGGGCATAGACCTAGGCGACATCATTCCCAGGAAGAAGGTCGAGCTCGCGAGCCTCTCGAACAAGAAGCTCGCCGTCGACGCCTACAATACTCTCTATCAGTTCCTGGCCATCATCAGGGGCGTGGGTGGGGAGCCTCTTCGTGATTCAAAGGGCCGGGTCACGAGCCACCTCAGCGGATTATTCTACAGGAACATCAACCTCATGGAGCTGGGGATCAAGCTCGTCTTCGTCTTCGATGGCGCCCCGCCAGAATTGAAGGCCGAAGAGATAAGCAGGCGGAGGAAGGTGAAAGAGGAGGCGCGGAAGCACTACACCGAAGCAGTGGCGGTGGGGGACATGCCGAGCGCGCGCAAGTACGCAGAGATGTCCACGACCATAAGGAGCGACATGATCGGCGAATCGAAGCAGCTCCTGGAGGCCATGGGCATCCCCTGGTACGACGCCCCATCCGAGGGCGAGGCTCAGGCCTCTGTAATGGCGCAGGAGGGGTCGGTCGACGGCGTGGCGTCACAGGACCACGACTCGCTGCTCTTCGGGGCCCCGTTCCTGGTCCGGAACCTTACCATATCCGGGAAGAGGAGGCTCCCAAGCAAGAACATAATGATAGACATCGAGCCAGAGACCATCAGCCTCTCCGAGACGCTGGAGTCCCTCAAGTTCACCAGGGCGCAGCTCATAGACCTCGGGATCCTCCTAGGGACAGATTTCAACCCAGACGGCTTCAGAGGGATCGGCCCGGTCAAGGCACTGAAGTTGCTCCGGACCTATGGTTCCCTCGAGAAGGTCGAGCCGCTCAAGGACGAGCTCGCCACATTAGACTATCCAGCGATACGAAAAATCTTCGAGTCGCCCCCGGCGAACTCTGGGGTCAAGCCCGTCTGGAAGGAGTTCGACGCCCACAAGGTCCGTTCCTTCCTGGTGGACGAGTACTCATTCTCTCCCGAGAGGGTCGACGGCGCGACCAAACGGATCCTGGACCTGGAGAGCTCGCGCTCCGACACGCTTGAGAAATGGTTCGGCTGACGGACTGCCTAGCCTACGCCGGTGAACTCTCTCAGGGTCTTCGCGAGCAGGGTGGGGTTCGTCTTCCTCTCCTCCCCAAGGCGTCTGTGCTTCACCTCGCCGTAGTCGTGCCCCGGATAGACCATCAAGTCGCCCGGCAAAGAGAGAATGACGTCCTGTAGGCTGTGAAAGAGCTTCTCGGGCGACCCTCCGGGAAGGTCTGTCCTCCCGCAGTTCCCGATGAAGAGGGTATCCCCCGTGAACAGGTTCTTTCCTTCGACGAGGCAGATGCTGTCTTCGGTATGGCCTGGCGTGTAGATGACCTTCACCCGCGCCCCTCCCACCTCCAGGACCTCTCCATCCTTGACGCGCACATCAGCCGGCACCTCAGAGCGTTCATGGGCCACCACCTTCGCGCCCAGGCTGTCTGCCAGCTCGCGAATCGTCTTCGCGTGGTCGAAGTGACGGTGGGTGGCGATGGCGTACTTCACCTTCACGTTAGCGCGCTTGGCCGCTTCGAGTATGGACTCGACCTCCCAGCCCGAGTCAATAGCGACCCCTTCCCCGGTCCCTTCGTCCCACACGAGGTAGGAGAAGTTCTGCATCGGCCCGACCGGTATCTGTTCGACCCGCATCCTGGTCCTCCTCCCGCTCACTCTTCCGATAACCCTATCGGTACGGAGACTATCTTGCCCGTGTAGGTTTCCTTCCCCTTGAGACCTGTCTTCTGCGCATGAAGAGCTATCGTCAGGTCAGCCTTCACCGCTCCGCCCTCCGTGACGTTCCCCGTCGCCGGGTCCAGACCAGAGGGGATGTCGATGGCCACCTTGATACCATTGGCTCCATTGACCATCCCTATGGCCGTCCGCACGGGCTCCCTGACCTCTCCCTTCACACCTGTCCCGAGGATGGCGTCGACTATTATCGTCGCGTCCTCGAACCAACTCCCGCGGCTCGCAAGAGTCCCCGCGTCCGCGAAGGCGTACTCGACAGGCTCTTTCGAGAGGCGCTCAAGGTTATCCCGGGCTTCTTTGGTCTTTATCATGGAGGGGCTTGCGGCAAGGATGAGCACGCGGACCTCCCATTTCATGGAGAGGTACCTCGCAGCCACAAAGCCGTCTCCTCCGTTGTTCCCGGTGCCGCAGATGACGAGGAGGGTGCGGCCCTGGTCGCGACGGGTCCCATAGAGGTCCAGGATGGCTCGAGCCACCGCCCTTCCCGCGTTCTCCATCAAAACGTCGACCCCAATGCCCCTTTGTGCCGCGCGGAACTCCAGCTCTCGCATCCGCTCAGGAGTCAGGAAATCCATCCCACCGTACCTTGGACGAATCACATTTATCAGTCTCGATGCCCACGACGACTCAAATGGCAAAGAAGCGGAGCCGCCCTGGAAGGACGGTCGCTGAGTCCGAGACGGTGACTCAGCGCATAATGATGCCGACGGACGCCAACATCCTCGGCAACGTCTTCGGGGGCTCGATCCTTAGGTACATGGACGAGGCCGCCGCCATCACCGCGTTCAAGCACGCAAGGAAGAATGTCGTCACGGCTTCCATCGACAGGATGGATTTCATCAATCCGGTGTACGTTGGGGACCTGCTGGTCCTGAAGGCCAAGGTCAACTACGTGGGACGCACGTCCATGGAGATAGGAGTGAGGATAGAAGCGGAGAACCTGACGACGGGCGAGGTAACCCACTCCGGAACCGGGATACTGACCTTCGTCGCGCTGGACGATGACAAACTGCCGACGCCGATCGCACCCTTGATCCTTGTGACCCTCGAGGAGAAGAGGAGGAACAATGAAGCGATGCAAAGGAGGGAGCTCCGGAGAGCCGCAATCGAGGCCCTGGCGACGCCGGACACCTGAATCCACTCCTTTGATTCGCGGCTCAACAATTGTTAAGCTAATCTGTATTAACCGCTTTAGGGATGCTACCCACGTGGTAAGCGTATCAGAGGCTTTCGACCTTGCCCGAGCGGGCAACCGAGAGCTCGCCGTCAAGATTCTAAAGCAGGAGTTCCAGAAGCTCCAATCGTCCGACCAAAAGGTCGAGCTCTGCGAGTGGATAGCCGGATGCTTCGAGAACCTCCACGACTATGGGCAGGCGGGCGAATGGTACGAGATGGCCGGGGCTCTCTCGCTCGCGCACACGGGCTCGCCCCTGATCAACGCGCTCATGGCCGCCGCCCAGTACGAGAAGGCGATCGACTGCTACGACCACGGGCTGAGCGACGGGGACGAGGAGGCGGAAGAATCCATACAGAAGTGCCTCGAGATAATCCACGACCTCAACCGCGAATACTCCGCGTCCTGACAGAGCTGAAGACGACTAACCTTGGCCCTTCGTGGCCTGGCGCCTGTTCACGGTCTTGGTGAAGCACTCGGTGCAGATCAGCTCTTCCTTCATCCCCACCTTGAACGGCTTTGCGTTCTTGTCCAGGGGCTCGTCGCAGAGGTAACACCTCAGCTCCAAACCGTTCTCAACCTCGTGCCATGGAGACTCGCCGTTTCCTCAGGTCTCCCTTCCCCTTGAAATGCCAAACCTCAGCGTCCGCATCGAAAGCCTCTGCCCATTTAACCAATTCCTTTAGCTCCTCCGCCGCTATCCTCGCGCTCCCGTTCTTGACCTGGACCAGCAGCACCCTCCCCTCCCTCGCGGCGAAGACGTCGACGGGGCTGTGGGAACCCGCGCTCCTACCCACGACCCACCCTTCCTTCCTCAGCATCTCCATGACCATGTACTCTCTGGCTCGGCCCCGGTTGTAGGCTCGATTGACTATCGCGTCATCCCTCCTTCCGGATCCCGCATGCACCAGCCCGGCTGTCCCCTCCCGAATTATAGTTACCCGCGATTCACTAAACTTATGTCTCTGAGGCGTCGGGCCACGAGTGCACGCATATGAAAAACCTCGAAGAGGCGAGCTCCTCCCTGAAGACCATCGAGAAGGAGCTGCAATCGGTCCTTGAAAGGAGGGAGAGGATACTGAAGAGCACGAGAGACGCTATCCTGGCGTGTTCCCGGGCAATAGTCGCCGCGCACGCTGGCAAACTCAAGCAGGCGGAGGAAGAGATTGAGGCCGCCCGGAAGGTCCTTCTCGGCATCAGGAAGGACGCAGGAGGCAGCCTGGGGCGATATCTCACCTCGCCGGAGGCTGAGTTTGTGGAAGCCTCGGCAGTCTTCGCCCTCGTGAGAGGGAAGGTCGTCCCTGACGCAGGCTCGCTCCATGTTTCATCGGAAGCTTACCTGCTCGGGCTGCTCGATACCGTCGGAGAGCTGAAGAGGCTTCTCCTCGTCTCGTTGACGAAGGGTAGGGTCAAGGACGCTGAAAGGTACTTTGCGCAGATGGAGGAGCTCTACTCGGTGCTCTCGCCCTTCGCGGTCTTCGACAACGTGGTAGGAGGCGTGAGGAGGAAGATCGACGTCGCCAGGATGATCACGGAGGACACCCGGGGCGTGCTGGCCGAGGAAGCCAGGAGGGAGAGCCTCCTCTCGTCCATGGAGAGCCTCAGGAAGCGAATTCGAGATGCAGCGAAGAGTTAGCTGTAAATACACGCGGGGAAGCGGCGCTCTCCGACCGGAGCGAGAGGGTTAGAGGCGAAGTACAAATGGCAAAGATCAGTGCTGTCTTGATGGCGGAGCTCTCGGAGCTCGTCAAGCTGAAGGCGCATCTGGGGTTCGTTCCCGTCTCCACCGAAGAGCTCGCCGAGAGGATGGGGCAGAGCCAGCAGGCGGCCTCTCAGCACCTCCAGCAGCTCGAGAGGATGGGGCTCGTCGAGAGGAGGAGGATGGGCGTCAAGTTCGCCGCACGGGTCACGCCAGCGGGCTATGAGCTGGTGGACTCCCACTACTCCCAGCTGAAAGCCGCCGTCGAGGGGCAGAAGAAGGACATGACCTTCGAAGGAAGGGTCTTCCAGGGGCTGGGAGAGGGCGCCTACTACATCGGCCTCGAAGGGTACCGCAAGCAGTTCTCAAAACTCCTCGGCTTCGACGCCTTCCCCGGGACGCTCAACGTCAAGCTCGAAGACCCGATCCTCATAGATCAGAAGAGGCAGATGAGGTCGTTCGAAGGGCTGAAGGTCGAGGGCTTCGCAAACGGGAAGAGGACCTACGGGGGTGCCAGGTGTTACAGGGCCATGGTCAACGGGAGGTTCCCGGCGGCAGTCCTCGTCATCGACCGGACGCACTACGACGACAGCGTGATGGAGATAATCTCGCCCGTTAATTTCAGGAGTGAGCTCGGCCTGAAGAATGGGGACAAGGTCACCATAGCGGTCTTCCTCTAGTCCTCAACTGCCGGGACTACATCGTACTGATTATCTTTGAGGTCTTGACCCCGGGCACCGGGGAGTCGAGCCTGACCACCTTCACTGTGATTCCCCGCTTTTTGGCTTCGATCTCGATCTCGACCGGGTTGTGGACCTGGTCGTAGCCAAGTGCAACGATGTCGGGCCTGACCCTCTCGAGCGTGTCGTAGATGCTCCCCTGGCCTCCGGCAAGGCCCACGTCCACCAGCCTCACCGAGCCCACCAGTCTCACTCGCCAGTCCTGGGGGGTGACCGGGTCGCGCCCCTTGTTCTTGAGCACTGACTTGTCCGTGGCAACGACAGCAACCAGGACGTTCCCCAGCTTCTTCGCTTCGGTCATGGTATGAAGGTGACCGGGATGGATGATCTCGAACGCTCCGCCAACCATGACCACCTTCAGCTTAGACCTGCCGCTGGGTGTCAGCCTCACCTCCCCAGATGGCTCAACTTGCACTAGACTGAGGCCGGACGCACGCTTGACCTCCTCTGCGATATCGTGGGCCGACTCACCGGTCTCAGCCTCCAGGTCCTGGATGGTCGACCTCCCCTGGCGGAGCATGGTCGCGTAGACGGCACGAAGCAGTTCGAATTCTTTCATTTCCTCTACCACTCTAGCTTGATCTTGCCTGTGAAGGTGAGCGAGTCGATGAGCCCCTCCGCGTAGCCGACACTGAGCATCGCCAGTTCGTCCTCCCCGTTCGCAAGGAAGTTCTCGGCGTCCTTGATGTAGAGTTCCGTGTTCTCGAAAAGATCGTCGTATTCGTCCCCCTTCAGGACATCTCTGGCGGTCGTCAACGCCTTCTTAGCCTTTTCAACATACTTCGGAACTAGCACCTGCGCTGTCCGCCGTATCCGTGCGGCGTTGTCTCCGATCTTGTCTTCCGCCAGACCGCAGATCGCCGCGACCGCCTCCTTCTCGCTGAAGTGCATGCTCCCGGGGACGATCACCGCGTGGGGTGGCGCTCCGAACTCGACCCCGACCATCATGGCGAGCTCCCCTGCCATGACCTTCTCCCCTGCGGTCCCTATCCGGCTGAGGACGATGAGTAGAGTCTTGTCGTCCACAACCTCCCGTTTGAAATTCTTCTCAGCCTCGAGCAGTCCCTTCATCAGGGCCGTCGGGTCCGCCCCGCTCCCGGATTCCGTGTCGAATTCAAGCAGGAGAAGTGTATGCGAGCCGTCGATCAGATTCCTGTGCACCCTTCGGTAGACCTGCTGGTGGTAGTCCACGCTCTTCCTCGTGAAGGTCACAGTCGCTCCGAACTTGTAGTAGTGCAGGCCGCTCGCGCTGGCCGCCGCCACGGCTATGGTCGAACCGTGAATCACCGCAGTCGAGATCCCTTCGAGTATCGCCCTCGACCTAAGGTCATTGTGAGTGGTAGCCACCATGGGGTCTCCCTGGACGGCGAGCACGACGGACATTTCCTTGGCCTCTCGAAGTATGGTCCTTCCCTCTTCCACGAAGGTCCGGTCCACTATGGTCAGGGTCCTGCCCGAGGCGGCTTCCAGCTCGCTCAGGAGCCGGGGCGCGTGGGGCGAGGTATAGTATTCCAGGTAAGCTATCTCCGATTCCTTGATGGCGTCGATCCCTGCGAGGCTGACCCCCTTGTCCCCCAGTCCCAGACCCACGAATGTCAGCTTCCCCAAACCGTGTCTTTCGCAGCTCCCCGGAGGGCGTTAATAATGAATCGCCCGCGGTGGAAAGTAAATATGCAGCGGGTTGACGGGTTTGCGAACAGCGGGCCCGTGGCTCAGTCAGGTCAGAGAAAGATTCGACAAAAGCGGCTGGCTCTTAGCTAGCTGATGGGAGCGACCAGCATGTCGTGGGAGGCGCCAAAAACGCCCACGAATTCAAATCCCACCGGGCCCGCTTCGTCATCTTGACAATAGGTCCTACGTTCCGAGTTTTGGTTCGGCCGTACTTGATCAGGTATCGGATGTCCGATATTTTTATATCGGGTGCCCAATCTTGGATGGGCGGTAGCGAGGATGTCAAACATTGCGGATGGGCGGTTCGTTCCAGTTGCAAGAGAGGATGAGGTTCATGAAGGGTCGATGCTGGGCGTCGCCGTTGGAGGCACAGCGATTCTTTTGTCCAAGATAGGCGGAAAGATCTACGCAATGGACGCTGTCTGTTCTCATATGTCTGGATACCTGCCAAGGGGTGAGCTGAGGGATCATACCGTGGTCTGTCCTGTTCACAAGGCCCAGTACGACATTGAGACCGGGAAGGTCTTGAAGAACGTCCCGGCATTGATGAAGCTCCTAATGCACAAGGAAGCGACCGACGTCAAGACATACGAGGTCAAGGTCGTTGACAATGCTGTCCTTCTGAAGGTATGATCACTAGCTCTCAGGCCTTCCCTTCCAGGTGTTTTACATGAGAGCAGCGCAGTTCAGCAGATATGGGGGACCCGAAGTCATCGAACTCAATGCTGGCGCGGGTCGACCCACGCTAGTCGAAGGGCAGATACTCGTCAAGAGTCACGCCTCGTCGATAAACCCGATTGACTGGAACGTTCGGGCTGGGTACTTGCAAAAGATGCTCCCGCTTACATTCCCAGTGACCCTCGGCGGAGACTTTGCGGGGGTGGTTGCGGACGTGACCCAGGGCGTCTCGAGCCTCAGGGTCGGCGACCGTGTGTACGGCTTTGCCCCGGTGTTTGCCGGAGGCTCCGGTGCGATGGCTGAGAGCGTGGCCGCGAACGCCGCCATGGTGGCTCGGGCACCAGCTAGAACGAGCGACGTAGAGGCGGCAGCTCTACCACTCGCAGGAGTAAGCGCCGTGCAGGCGCTCGAAGACCACTTGAAGGTCGGGCCAGGTCAGAGAGTCTTGATTCACGGAGGAGCCGGCGGGGTTGGCTCTTTCGCTATCCAGTACGCAAAAATCCTCGGGTGCTACGTTGCTACTACAGTGAGAGGATCCCAAGAGGAGTTCGTCCGCATGTTGGGTGCGGATGTTGTTGTCAACTTCGAAGCAGATCGATTCGAGGCGATTCTAAAGGACTACGACGCTGTCATCGACACAGTCGGTGGCGATGTGTACAAGAGCTCGTTCGGCGTTCTCAAGAAGGGTGGAATAGTCGCCTCGTTTGTTCAGAACCCTCCTGACCAAGAGTTAGCGACCAAGTTCGGCGCAAGGACAGTCACTGTCGCCACGAAGGTAGACTCCAACTCGCTGGGTCATTTGGCCGAGCTTGTCGACCGAGGCTCGCTAAAGGCTCATGTGGGTCGGGAGTATCCAATTGGGCAAACGCGTGCCGCATTCACCTACTTCGAGCAGGACCATCCAATTGGAAAGGTCGTCGTAAGGATCGAGTAACGGATTCCATCGGGCCCGCTTATTCCGCCTCTCCCAAATACGCTTATCCTCGAACCTGTCTAGAGGTGCAAGGGACTTCGCTTCGATAAAGGAAGTACCCTGCGGCTACCGTTACGAGCGGGGCGAGCGGGGCTGGATAGTCAGCTTCTACTGCTGATTCCTAGTACGGCTTAACCCATGTCTCGGACAAGGCAAGGCATGCTGAGCTGCTTGTCTTGTCGTCTATCTTCTGCGCGATGACCTTTCCAGCCGCCCGCTTCCCGTTCAGCGTGACGTCAGCCGATCTTGCGGGGACGAAGAGGCTGTAGACGCCGTGGACGATGCCTGGCCTCTCGCCGGCGCCCGAACGGAAGATGAAAGGCTCGACCAGGTCGCGCCAGGTGAGGACCACGATTTCCTCCTTCGACGTTACCATCTCCTTCCACGCGGAGGTCGTGTCCCCCACGCGGGTGAAGTGGGCTGGAATCACGGGGTCGTTCTCGTCGGAGCCAACTTGTTTCGTCTCCTTCTGTAGCCACCGAGCGAGCTTCTCGTTGTCCGCGTAGACCTTGGCCTTGTCCCCCGTGAGGTTCCCTTTCAGGAAGAGTGCATGGCCGGAGCCAGCGAGCGAGTACAGAATCCTCCAGTGACTCGCCTTGAAGGTAGCCGCGCTGCTCTCGCTCTCATCGGCGTGCAACGTGATGAAGGAGTTCTCGCCGGTGAGACGAACCTGGTTCGGGTCTGTAAGTCGGGTGGACATGTCCTCCGTGACGACCGCCAACCTTCTTATGTCTTATCAGGCCTCTGAACGGGTGGCTTCAGGAACCCGTCGATTTCCACTTCTTCAGGAACTTCTTCTCGTCACTGGTGACCTTTGCGCCGACCTTGTTCTCGGTCGCCGCCGTCCTGAGAAAGTCCCTGTAGGAGTTGACCGCCGACCTTTCCTCCTCGGTGATCACTCCCTGCTCGGCCGCCTCGTCGAACCTGTTCGCCAGCTCCTCGCCAGCCCCCGCCGTTTCACCAGCGGGATACTCCTCGTCAGCGGCCTTGAGCAACGTCGCGAAGGCCTCCATCTTCTCGTCGTCGGGGGCCTGGGCAAGCGAGTCCTGCTTCTTCGCCTTCTTTCCAGAGTATCGCCCATACTTGTATCCGACCCAGAATAGGATCTTCGAAGGTTCTATGCGGATGAACCTGTACTTGTAGAGCTTGCGCTCGTCCGGGAGGTACTTTCCTCTTGCGTAGAACGTGAACTGGTCGGGATACTTCTTCGCGTACCTCGCCATGTTGGGACCCAGGGAGAGGATGGACTTCACCGTGTTCACGATGCTGTAGACCTTCGCCTTGCCCTGCACCATCGCGCCAACGGCGCCCAGCGTCAGCCCCTTGTTGTCGACGATGAAGGAGACGTCTGGGTTGGCCCTGATGAACTTCAATTTTGCCGCGCTTATGGGCGTCATCGTGTAGACGCTCATGCCCGAAAAGAGGAAGGCTACGGGGTAGGAGTACATGTCCCCCTTCTCGGACCTGACGGAGAGGTAGCCTATGGTCGATGTCTTGAGGACGTCGAGTACCTCAGAAGGAATCTCGTTTTTCTCGGGTGCCGACAAGACCATCGCCAGAAGGAGGAGTCAGTATACCTCTTCGGTGGCGTAGATTTCCAGGCCGTTCCCCTTTATCGAATAGGGGCGGGGCGAAGTATCCACGTCGGACCCTCGCATCTTCAGGACCTGCACGGTCCTGCCCCCCTTCCTGAGAGTACGCAGGAGTAGGACTCCCTCGGAAAGATACTCCTCAGGCTGGAGCGACCTTTCATCCCCGGTGGAGAGGAGCTCGCTGGTCATGAGCGTCGTGGCTCCCGACGACTGTATGGCCTCGACGAGGTCGAGTATGACCGGCCTCCTGTCTTCGATCAGGGGGAATCGGAAGATAAGGTCGGAGATCGAGTCGAGCACGATCCTCTTCGGCTTAACCTTCTCTATCGACTCTTGAATCATGTCTATGAGGTTGACCACACCGAGTTCCCTCCCCCCGACCGGGATTCTTCCGACCCTCGCCTGCTCCGGGATACGCCTCACCTCGGTGGCGTCCACGTATGAAAAGCCGCCCGTCTTTTCCAACTGGGCAAAGTCCATCCCGAGGTCGAGCATCTCGCTCAGGAACCTATCCTTTGGCTCGTTCATACCAACGAAGACCGCCCGGTCTCCCCCTTTGACCCCCTGGTAGAGGTACTGGGCGCAGAGGATGGTCTTGCCAGTCCCCGGCTCGCCCAAGACCAAAATCGCCCTGCCTTCGGGGAAGCCGCCCTTCAGCATGGAGTCCAGGCCGCCAATCCCGCTCGATACTTTGGAACCCAAGAACTAACGGGATGGCGGCCCCGGTGCTCGATATATCGCTTTCGCGCGTCTTTGAACGTGCGCGAAGCTAGGTCTCGTCCCCCTTCGCGGGCCCGTGTACCCTCTCCAGCAGGAACCGCGAGACACAGGCGCCATAGCTCAGCTTCAAGCCCCGGTCCAGGTAGCGGTAGCTCCTGACGACCCGTCGGCATGAGGGGGAACCGCACCTGCATTCCATGGCAAACCCATCCCAACCTACGTTCGTAGAATAGTCGATGGTCACCTCGTCTCCTGGCTCGATCTTGTTCAGGGCAACCACCCTTGTCCTTCCCAGAATCACGCAGTTCGGTTCGCAGGAATGGTTGAGATACCACC
>JAPCJP010000005.1:20449-72473 GCA_027886885.1 Nitrososphaerota archaeon
CTCTTCGATTCGGGTGAGCGCTATGACTCTGGTTCTTCCCAGGATGACGCAGTTGGGCCGGCAAGAGTGGTTGAGGTACCATCCGAAGGAGCCCTTCGGTGGAAGGATGTACCTGTCGTAGTCGACCTGGAAGGTGTACTGCCAGAACTCCTCCGGGATGTCCCATATCCATTGCTCTTTTCCCTCGTAGTCCACGACCAGGTCCCCGGGCTGGATGGTCCCCTCAGCAAATACACCCTTGCCCTTGGCACCAGCCTCCTTTATGACGAGCTGCAAGCTAGACTAGGCCTTCGCGGGTTAACATATGTAATGTTTAAGAGCTGTCTGGATTAGCCAGCCAGCTATGGCGAGCACAAAGGTGCTGTATACGGTGGTCGTCGTCCTTTTGGCCGCGCTCCTGATTTCGTCGACGTTCGCCGGATACTACCTGCTACAGTACGACACGGCGGAGAGCAACGCGAACACCTACCTGGCCGAACTCAAGACCGTGCAGCCCACTCAATCTGCCAGCGTCCTGCTTGACCTCGGGAACGGTACAAGTCACTGGTACAACCAGACTCTAGTACAGACCGGTTCGAACCTATACAACGCAACGGTCCTCGTCTCTCATGGCGACATCAACGCGACGTGGTACGCGGGGTATGAGGAACACCTGGTAACCGGCATCGATGGCATCCAGAACTCTGCGACGCAATCCTGGTTCCTCTGGACTTACGCCGCCTCGTCCGGCTGGGCTGTCGCCTCCGTCGGAGCGGACCTTCTGATCGCCTTCAACGGCTCGGTCTTCGCCTGGACCTATTGCGACTTCAACTCGACCACCTACGCCCCCGACTGTTCCCCATAGCGGGAATCCGTTTGGCGGCCACGAGAACCGCGGCAAAAGGAGAAATATCCGCTGGTACCCATCCCCGAAAGATGGTCCTTCAGAGTCTCAGCGACGTTGTTGCTGCTGACTACAGGGGGCCCAGGGCCGTCTTCACCGAGGTTGATGTCCTAAAGGCGCTTATGTCGCTGGGAGAGTCGGGGAGCTTGGGCAGGGGCCGCCTGGGAGTCCTGACGGGTCTGGGTCAGGGCGAGGTCAGGACGCTCATAAAGAGACTGAAGGACAAACAGCTCATTCTGATTGAGACCAACGGGTGCAGGCTTAGCAAGAAAGGAGAGAAGGAGTACGAGAAGGTGCGGTCGATGCTCTCCTGGTCATCCAAGGTGAGCGCAGACCGCCTTGGCCTCGGGGAGCACTGCTGGTCCGTGATAGTCACCGCCGCGGCGCGCAGGGTTCGCTATGGGATCGAACAAAGGGACGCGGCGATAAAGGCAGGCGCCAACGGTGCCTTCACGGCCAACTTTCTCTCATCAAGGTTCACGGTGCCGGGCGAAGGGACGGACTGCGAGAAGGAGGGACCTGCCGAACCGTGGGTCACCATACGAAAGGCCTCTCCGAAGGACGGGGACGCAATCATAGTTACAGGCGCTCCAAGAGGCGCCGAGGCCGAGAACGGGGCCCTCGCGGCGTTCCTCACGCTGACCTGAGGCTGGATCTCCGGTTCGAAATCCATCCGACGGTCACTGGGACAGAAGCATCCTGCTCCCTGGATGGAGGTTAGGTTATATCCGCCATGGGTTTGACCGGGAAGCGTGTATACGAGCGAAGTCATCGGAGACGAGAAACACTCCCTCGAGATGATGAGGCAGATGGAGGAGGAGTACCAGAAGAACAACGAACACTTTTTCATCGACGTCATAAGGAATGAGCCCAGTCTGGTCCTTCGGGTTCACGCCGTCACCATCCTCGCCGAGATCGGGGGCGAGGCCGCGGTGCCAGCGCTGTCGGACGTTGTGATGCACGACCCAGACCCCCTCGTTAAGCACGAGGCTGCCTTCACGCTGGGTCAGATGGGGCTCGCCTCGGGCGTCCCGGCTCTCGAAGAGGCGGTCAAGCACGACCCCGAGCCCATCGTTCGCCATGAATCTGCCGCTGCCCTAGGTTCCATCGGTAATCAAGCCGCCCTGAAGACCCTCGAGGGGGCCCTCAGCGACCCCGACGAGCTCGTAAGAAACTCGGCGGCAGCCTCACTCTTCAACCTCAAGTTCCTCAGGACCTACTCGGTCGGTGGCACGGCGAAGGACAGGGCCCCCCGGCCGTAGGCTCGTCCGCCTCTAGCTCGGTAACGTTTCAGACGCTGCTCGGTACAAGCCGCCCTTGGGCTCGAGCTTTACGAGCGCGGCATCCACAGAGTCGTTCTGGGCGACGATTCCCTTCTTGATGACCTCTTCCCAGAGTCCGATGTAGATGTCGAGAGCTTCCTTGACCTGGTCGGGCTTTTCTTTCTTGTTCTCCCCGAGCTCCTTGAGATATTCCTTCAGGGTCATCGCGCTCTTGGGCAAGATGTCCATAACACCCGCCCAGCTCTATTAAGCCTAGACCTTGGTTCGTTTTAGCCTGGCTTCCCTGCCGACCGTCGAGGTCAGCGTGCGATAGCCCATGCCGGAGATGGCTCGCTTGACCTTGTCCTCCCCGGCCTGGTCGGTGTTGATGAAGACCGAGGGGCCTGTCTGCATCGAGAAATACGCCTCGGTGCTGTTCGCGCGCAGCTCCCTCACCTTCGTGATCACTCGGATGGTGTCTGGGCTCATCACGATCATCCTGTTCTTCCCCGTCATCGTCACCCCGTGGAGCTCCAGGGTGTCCTGCTCGACGAGCTCCCCGAGCGTTTTCAGGTCCCCTCCCAGAATCGCCTTCTCCACCTTATCGCAACGATTGGCCGCCGACTCGATTCGAGCCTTGAAGAACGGCGAGCTCTCGACCTCCTCGTGAGCCATCTCGGTCCTCACGGTCGATGGCAGCGGGACTAGGACCGTCCTGAGGTCCAGGTCGCGGCTGTCCGCGAACTTTTCCGAGTATGTGTCTTCGTCGGTCTTCCCCACGTGGAGCCTCGAGAATCCTCCCACCATGGTCCTTGATGCCGACGCTGCAAACAGCCTCGAGACCCTCGAAAGCTCCTGGAGGTCCGGTTTGGCCTCCGGATCCAGGGCGTGATTCAGCGCAAAAGTGACCGCGGCTCCGGCCGAGGAAGAGAAACCCAGTCCCTTACCCTCGACCCCCGTCGTGTTCTTCGAGTCCAACCTAAACCCAAGGTCCTCGAACCTCTTCCCCGCCAGTCTATTCGAGACCGTCTGGACCCTCCTAAGTGCGTCCTCGTTCCGCTCGCCAGCAACCCACAGTGTCCCTTCTTCGCCCCCAGACTCCGAGACCCTGACCTCCGAGTAGAGGCAGGATGTGTTGACGGATATGCTATCGTGATAGGGTATCCGCAGCTTCCAGTCCTTGAGCCCATGATACTTGACGAGCGCCTGCATCGTGTTAGCGACGACGGTGAAGGGTTTCAAATCTGAACCTCTATCCTGAGCAGGCCTTTGGCCTCCGGGCTCCTAAGCGTTTGCACCATGGACCTCGGGATGTCTTTGGCTGCGACCCCTGCCCGCACTGCCAGGGTCCGCCCGCAGATGTATTCGCTCTTCCTGATCACCATCTCGTGGGTGCTCTCCAGGGGGAGAGCCGAGGACCCGCGAGCGAGGAACTCAAAGTCCTGCCCTGCCACTTCGATTACGAACCTGACGGAACTTCCTTCGACCCGGAGTGCGTCCCTGACCTCCCCAGACAGGTCTGAGATGCCCTTGTCGGCACGGACTCCGATTATGCAGTCCCCGTTTATGGTGAGCCGCGAGTCCTTCGTGACCTCTATCGTGGTGGAATGGGCCGACCTGACCATCGGATGTCCGAAGAACTCCACGACCTCCTTGTATGCAGGCACGACTCAAGCCCCTCTCCCGGTTGGCTTTAACGACAGTGGAGAGCGCTCCCGGGGATGGCTTTATACGAGCCGAGACCTTCGCCATCACCGTCCCCGATGGCGACCGAGTACGAGGAGCTGCTTCGAGATCTGATCGACGAGAGGAGGGCCAAGCTTGACGACCTCCTTAACAAGCAGAGCAAGACCGAGAAGGACAAGCAGGTGAAGGACGTCGTGGCGGAGCTGCGCTTCATCGAGATAGAGCTGGAACGGTTCAGACAGGGTCTCGTCCTGTTCCGTACCAAGAATATTCCCAAGGTGGGGAGGTGGGGAAAGCCCGAGGTCGAAGAGGGTCACAAAGCTGCGGGCACGCCATGAGCTTCTCCGACCTATCATCGTTTTAAAGCGTCGCAGACACGGGAAGGGCCGCAGAAATGTCCAGACCGCTCTCAAGCGCCCTCGTGGCAGAGGCCTACGGCACTTTCGTCCTGACTTTGATAGGTTCGACCGCGATCACCGTGGTTACCGACGGAACCCTCTTCCCCGGCACGTCGCTGGGTCTCGGTTTCATCGGGTTGGCCCACGGCATCGCGTTGCTAGTAGGGATCGCGACCGTGGCGGCGGTCTCCGGGGCGCATTTCAATCCGGCGGTTACCATAGGTCTCACCGCCGCCGGAAAGTTCCCGAAGAGCAGGGTGATTCCGTATATCTCGGCCCAGCTAGTCGGAGCGGTCATAGCGGCTATCGCTGAACTGGGGGTGGTCGGATGGTCAGCGGCCAAGCTATCCAACCTGGGGACTCCCCTGCCGAACACGAGCCTGCCCTACCCGGTCTTCGCCGCGCTGCTCGCGGAGATAATAGGCACTATGATACTCGTCATGACGGTGCTGGGAACGACCGACCAGGCGTCGAACCAGCCGTGGGCGACCTCGGCGATAGGTCTCTCCCTCGCCGCCGTAATCTGGAGCTTTGGTGCAATCTCCGGAGCCTCGCTCAACCCTGCGAGGAGCTTCGGTCCTGCGGCGGTCTCCTTGCTCTTTAGCACGAACGCAATCTCCTGGTACCCTCTCTATGTTGTAGGCCCCATACTGGGTGGGCTGCTCGCCGCAGTACTCTACGGGATTATCTTCAGGAAGCCGGCCATGCCCACTACCCCCTAGGACCAAGATGTTCCGGGAGGGCGCCGCAAGACCTTTCAAGTGGCAAAAAAGGAGCGCCGATTGAATGAAGCCCGACGCCAGGATGGACCGTGAGACCGCGAAAGAGCTACTGGCCCGTATCGACTCGGCCAGCGCGGGTTCATCAGCTGCGGAGCTGAGGAAGAAGGTGGCCAAGCTCCTGAACGAGTTTCCCACCTACAACTGGGTCGGCATCTATCTGGTGAAGGGGGCCAACCTCCATCTAGACGCATGGTCTGGTCCGGCCCCGACCGTGCACACGGAGATACCGGTGGGCAAGGGCATCTGCGGCTGGGCAGCAAAGTCGGGCAGGACCGAGATAGTCTCCGACGTCACCAAGGACTCTCGGTATCTCCAGTGTTTCACGAACACAAAGTCAGAGATTGTCGTCCCGATCCATCACGGCGGGAAGGTGGTAGGGGAGATAGACATAGACGGGGACAAGCTGAACGCGTTCTCCTCCATGGACAGGGAGTTCCTCGAAGCAGTCGCCGGGAAGATTTCGGGAACCTCCGTCGCCTAGTCGGTCCTAGTTAGGAAGCTTATCCACGAGTTTGATCATTTCCGAGTAGTGGTGTCGGATGATGTCGGCACCTGCGGGGCCCATCATCGACTCTGCGTTCGCCTTGCACGTGTCGATCGCTGTCTGAATGCCGGCCTTCGTCGGGTTTTCGAAGCTGACTCCACAGTTCTTGAAGACGCCCGTAACGAACTGGTTCACCTGGGTCTTGATCGCCTCGTCAGTTGCAGGCTGGTGAAGGACCTCCATGAACTCCTTGTTCGCGCTCTCGAAGCACTTCAAGAGCTCGTCTCGTACCAGGACCGGAGTGACCTTCGAAGCTGGGATGTCGGGGGCCTTGTAGCCTGCCATACACTGGCGCATGGGTCCATGCTATTTAATTCCGATTGACTATATTATTCGTTACATATTATTCCTATGTTTATTTTGTCGATTTTATAACCTAGGTTATGTTTAAATATTCAAAAACCTCCCGAATTCGAGTTTCCCCCAATGGCTAGGCTAGAGATACGAGACCTGCACGCCTCCGTAGAGGGACGAGAGATACTCAACGGCGTGAACCTCATCGTCAACCAGGGCGAGATCCACGCGCTCATGGGTCCCAACGGCTCGGGCAAGAGCACACTCGCCAACACTCTGCTGGGGCACCCGAAGTACAAAGTCACAGGCGGCGACATCCTAGTGGACGGGGAGAGCATTGTCGGCCTCACTCCGGACAAGCGCGCCAAGAAGGGCCTGTTTCTCGCGTTCCAGTATCCTGTCTCGGTTCCAGGCGTGACAATGTTCTCCTTCTTGCGAGCCGCCTACAACGCGGTACACACGGACGAGAAAAACCAGGCGCCGACGCTCTTCGAGTTCAGGGAGGAGATGAACGAGAAGATGAAACTGCTCGGGGTGGACGAGTCCTTCATGCACCGCTACCTGAACGAGGGTTTCTCCGGCGGGGAGAAGAAGAGGGCCGAGATACTGCAGCTGGCCCTTCTAAAGCCGAAGTTCGCCGTGCTGGACGAGACGGATTCGGGGCTCGACATCGACGCCCTGAGAGTGGTCGCGGAAGGCGTGAGCAAGATAGCCGGGAGCGACCTGGGGGTTCTCGTCATAACCCACTACCAGAGGATACTGAAGTACATCAAGCCCACCTTCGTCCACGTGCTGTACGAAGGCAGGATTACTGCCTCCGGCGGTGAGGAACTCTCGCTGAAGCTCGAGGAGAAAGGATACGGGTGGCTGAAGGAGCAGGCCGGCGTGGTCTCATAAGGCTTTTATACATAACATAAGTAATAACTTGTGAAGGTTAGACTATGACCGCCGCTTCAGAGATTGTAACTGACGACTACAAGACGAAATACGGCTTCGCAGACTCCACGGGCTATCTTGATAACCGAAGGCGGGGACTGAGCGAGGACGTCGTCAAGGAAATTTCCCGTATCCGGGACGAGCCCGGCTGGATGGAGGAGTTCAGGCTCAGGGCGCTGAAGAACTTCATGGACAGGCCGGTCCCCACGTGGGGCGTCGACCTTTCACCGATCCAGTTCCAGGACTATTACTATTACGCTCAGCCAGCCAAAGAGACTGCCAAGAGGTGGGAGGACGTCCCACCCGAGATCAGGAACACCTTCGAGAAGCTCGGCATACCGGAGGCGGAGAGGAAGTTCCTCGCCGGCGTCGGTGCCATCTATGAGAGCCAAGAGGTCTACAACAGCCTTCAGAAGGACCTTCAGAAGCAAGGAGTGATTTTCACCAGCGTCGGCAACGCCGTGAAGGAATATCCGGACCTGATCAGAAAGTACCTGGGTACTATAGTGCCCCCGAGCGACAACAAGTTCGCCGCTCTGAACAGCGCAGTCTGGAGCGACGGGCCTTTCATCTATGTCCCAGAAGGTGTGAAGATCGCCATGCCGCTCCAATCGTACTTCCGCATCAACGCACAGGGCATGGGTCAGTTCGAGAGGACGCTTATCGTCGCAGAACCGAATAGCGAGGTCCACTACATCGAGGGTTGCACCGCTGCAATGTACCAGAAATCGATGCTGCACGCCGCGGTCGTCGAGCTGGTCGCCAAGAAGGGAGCGAAGATACGCTACATCACCATCCAGAACTGGAGCAAGAACGTCTACAACCTCGTCACCAAGAGGGCGCACGCCTATGAGGACGCCAGCGTGACCTGGCTTAACGGGGAGGTCGGCTCGGGCCGGAACATGAAGTACCCGTCCATCTACCTCCTCGGGAGGGGCGCAAAGGCGGAGATACTCTCCATGGCCTACGCGGGCGCGAACCAGATCCAGGACACCGGAGGGAAGATCGTCCACCTCGCTTCCGATACGTCTTCCAAGATAATCTCAAAGTCGGTCTCGAAGGATGGAGGACAGGCAATCTACAGGGGCCTCCTGCACATCGCAAGGGGAGCGCACAACGTGAAGTCGACCGTCCGGTGCGACGCCCTCCTGCTGGACGAACAGTCCAAGACCTCCACGTTCCCGTACATGGAAGTGATGGCAGAGGACGCCACAGTGACCCATGAGGCCAGCGTCGGGAAGGTCGGCGAGGACCAGCTGTTCTATCTCATGGCCAGGGGCATCAACGAGAGGGATGCGCTTAGCATGATTGTCAACGGGTTCGTCGAACCCTTCACCAAGGAGCTCCCGATGACCTACGCGATCGAGCTGAACAGACTCATGGCGCTCGAGATGACGGGCGCTGTGGGCTAAGTTCCGTACCTAGGTGCTCCCATGGCCCAGCAAACGATGGGCTCCTTCACCGAAGCCGCGGTCGAGGAGACCTCCAAGAGCCACGGTGAACCCGAGTGGCTCAGGGAGTTTAGGCTCGAGTCTTTCCGCCAGTTCGCAAAGCTCCCACTGGAGATCTCTCCGCTGTACACAAAGTACACCGGTCTCTCCTCCTTTGACATCGGACAGTTCCCCCTGGACCACACACCCGAGTCCATAGACCTCCGGACGCACTTCGAGGGCTACCTGACGGGCAGGGAGACCAATGTGATCCTCCAGGGGAACACGAGGACGATTCACATAGACCTGGACGAGTCCGTGGCGAAAGGCGGACTCGAGGTTCTTGGGATTAACGAAGCCATCTCCAAGAACCCCGGCCTCATGAAAGAAATCTTTGCCAATAAGCTCGTAAAGTCCGAGCGTGAGAAGTACGCAGCCTTCAACAACGCGTTCTTCAACACGGGGACGTTCATCCACGTCCCCAGAGGCCTAGAGGTCGCCTCTCCCATCCGCAAGATCCAGCTCGTCAGGAACCCCACCACGAGCATAATCGACCAGACGATCATCTACGCGGAAGAGCAGTCGAGAGTGAACTTCCTCGAGGAGCTCTACACGAGGGAGAGCGCACGACCTTACCTGTTGAGCTCGGTGACAGAGGTGAGGGCTGGGCCTGCGTCCACCGTGGACGCGAGCACACTCCAGTTCCTCGACGAGAGGGCAGTGTATCTATCCAACAAAGAGGTGGACGCCCCCAAAGACTCAAAGGTGAACATCACCTCGATCTTCCTCGGCTCGTCCATCACCCGTTCCCGCCTAAACTTCGACCTGAACGGGAGGGGAGCTAACGTCGACGGCTTCGAGGTCTTCTTCTGCAACGGGAAACAGAGGTTCGACCTCGAGTCGAACCTGAACCACAACTCGCCGGACACCACGGCGGCTATCCACGCAAGAGGCGTTCTCAAGGACGAATCCCAGTCTATCTTCAAGGGCATGATCAAGATCAACCACGTGGCCAAGAACTCGAACTCCTACCTCGCCCACCACGCCATGCTCCTCGACAAGAGGGCCCGTTCCGACGGTATCCCGGGCCTCGACATCGACACCAACGAGGTCAAGGCGACCCACTCGGCCTCCGTCGCCCAAGTCGACGAGGAGCAGGTCTTCTATCTCGAGGCCAGAGGGCTCCCGGAGGACGAGGCGAAGAAGATGATAATCGTGGGCTTCTTCGAACCGGTGATCTCGAGGGTCCCGGTGGAGATGGCGCGGGAAGGAGCCAAGTTCATCATCGAGGGGAAGTGGAGGGGCGAGAGAAGAAGGCTCGTGGACAGGGAAACACTGATGGCCATAACGGGCGAGGCTCCGGTCGACGTGAGGCAGTCGTCGGACGTCTTCGAGAGGCACTACAAGTACAGAGCGTGAGCGTCGGCACGCCTTTCGTCCGCGCAATCCCCGTCTCCGATGTCCCCCCGGACAAGCTAGTCAGCATCGACGTCCAGGGGACGAGGGTGCTCTTCTCCAATCTCGGTGGAGAGATACACGCGGTCTCGGCTATCTGCACTCACGAGGAGTTCGACCTCGCCCAGGGGTTCGTCCTCGACAACGCCGTGGTCTGTGCGCTGCACCTCTCCCAGTTCGACCTGAGGACGGGGGAGGTCTACAACCCACCAGCCACGGAACCGCTCAGGGTCTTTAACGTTAAAATAGAAGAGAATGTGATTTTCGTAGAGGTCTAGCGGTTGGGTGTTCGCTTTTGTTGAGGTCGGAGTCACTCCGAGTCGACGAGATACGCAAGGACTTCCCAATCCTTCAGAGGGAGGTCCACGGCAAGAGGCTCGTCTATCTTGACAACGCCGCCACCACCCAGAGACCAAAGGCCGTCATAGACGCCACCGTCGAGTATTACTCTCAGCACAACGCCAACCCCCATCGGGGCGTCCACCAGCTCAGCCTAGAAGCCACCGAGGCCTTCGAAGGCGCGCGCAGCAAGGTGGCTTCGTTCATCAACGCCTCCACCGAGGAGACCATCTTCACCAGGGGCGCCACCGAGAGCCTAAACCTGGTGAGATACGGCTGGGGCAACTCCCACGTCAAAACGGGGGACCTAATCGTCCTCACGATGATGGAGCACCACAGCAACATCGTCCCCTGGCAGCTCCTTGCAAAGCAGACGGGGGCGAGGATAGAGTTCGTCGGGTTGACCAAGGAGGGTAAACTCGACGAGGACCACTTCGAGAGACTTATGGGCCAGTCCCCTTCCATCGTCGCATTCACACACTGCTCAAACGTCCTGGGGACCATCAACGACGCGGCGAGGCTCTCGGCTCGGGCCAAGCGGGCCGGCGCGATTACCGTGGTGGACGGTGCGCAGTCCGTGCCTCACATGCCAACCGACGTGCGGGCCATGGGGTGTGATTTTCTCGCTTTTTCAGGGCACAAAATGCTCGGTCCCACAGGCATCGGGATCCTCTATGGAAGGAGGGCCATCCTGGAGGAGATGGAACCCTTCCAGTCGGGTGGAGACATGATCAAGCAGGTCCACACGACAGGAGCGACTTGGAACGACCTGCCCTACAAATTCGAGGCAGGTACCCAGGACAGCGCTGGGGCCGTAGGGTTGGGCGCGGCGGTGGATTATCTGAACTCCATCGGCATGAAACGGGTCAGGGACCACGAAATGGCCCTCACGGCCTACGCACTGGAACAGATGAGCAAGTTCCCAGGTATAACCGTGTATGGCCCCATGAACGCCAAGGACAAGGGCGGCGTGGTCTCATTCAACATGGGAGACATCCATCCCCACGACATGGCCTCGCTTCTCGATGAGGAGGGCGTGGCGATCAGGTCCGGGCATCACTGTGCCCAGCCTCTGATGGAGCTCCTGGACGTCCCTGCGATGAGCCGGGCCAGCTTCTACATCTACAACTCCTTCGATGACATCGATGCACTGATGCAAGCGCTCTCAAAGGCGAGGAACGTGTTCTGCCTATGAGCAGCAGCGACATCTACCGGGAGCTAATCCTCGACTACTACCGCAATCCGAGGAACTTCGGCAGGCTCGACCCCCACGACATCGATGCCAAGGACTCCAACCCGTTGTGCGGGGACGAGATTGAGATTCAGATACAGGTCTCGAAGGACGGTAAGATGGAGGAAGTACACTTCTTGGGCAAGGGGTGTGCGATCAGCCAGGCGTCCGCGTCTATGCTGACCGAGCTCGCAAAGGGCAAGCCCCTCGAGTGGACCAAGGACCTCTCGAAGGAGGACATCCTCAAGATGCTCGGGACCTCGGACCTCGGCCCGGCCAGGATAAAATGCGCCCTGCTCTCCATGAAGGTGCTCAAGACCGGCGTCTACGCCTACCTGGGGGCGAAGCCTGAGGAGGCGACCGGCTCCCAGGACATCGACCACTGAGGACGGCACTCATCCCGCGGTCTCACTTTTTGCTTACTGCCGCTCTCTTCCAAGCGAACCAGTCTATGATGGGCGGTTCGATGTCATCCTGCCAGAGTAGCGCGTTGAGCTCTCCGCGGTGCTGGAGCTCTTCCTCTATCATGTGCCAGAGCGTCTCTCCTAGGTTGAAGGTCAGGACGCTCCCATCGCCCGTGGTGAGTCGGAAGGACTTGTGCAGGTCCTTCGGTTTCAATCTCCGCATGAAACTTTCGATATATTCATCGACCTCCTTCTCGAACTTCCTCAGTTGAGCCACCGAGAGCCCCTCTGGCGCTGGTAGGTCCTCCCCCGTCTCAGAGGCGTGCAGCCAGGAGCGGTCGACGTCGAGGATGTGGGTCCAGATGTCGAGCAGCGAGGGGTGCGAAGCGCCTCTGTCCTTCGTGAGGGTCGCTCCCGGAAGTTTTCCCATCACGATGGCGTACTTCTTCCTCACGAACGAGTTGTAGGCGAAAAAGTCCCGCAACGAAGCGAGTTCGCCCTTTCTATCGGGGGATGTCTTCGAGGTCAAGGAATTGACTCGGGGAACCGTGGAGAGATTTATGCGCATCCATCCGAGAGACTATCGCCTCAGAGTTGCGAGCCTCTCGGGAACTCTTAATTACAGAAGATTTGGTTCCGCGGTACCAAGAGCATCAGGGCGTCATGAGCAAGAAGTACCTCTTTCCCTACGAGCTCATCGAGCTGAACTGGCGTTTCTATTCGTTCCTCGGACTGCTGGCGCTCGGAGGCTTAGCTGCACTCAGCTTCCCCGTCGCGGAGTTCTCGGGCTACATCGACCCGCTCTACAGTCCCACCGCCTTGATACTCCCGATTCCGACGCTCTTCCGACTGAGTTGCTACGCCTACAGGAAAGACTACTATCGCCACCTCTTCGACCACCCTCTCGGGTGCAAGAGGTCTGACCGCCATGAGACCCACAGCGAGCCCTATACGGGGGAGAGGAACATTGTCTTCCAATTCTGGAACCTGCACCGTTACTTCCTGTACGCTGGAATCGCGCTTCTCCCGTTCTTCTACTATGACTTTTACTACTCGCTGACCTATTCTGGAGTCTGGGAGCTCAGGCTAGGCAGCCTCGTGATCCTCGCGAACGCCCTGGCTCTCACGGCGTGGGCTCTCTCGTGCCACGCCTTCCGGCACCTTATCGGGGGGAACATCGACTGCTACTCTTGCGTGCACGGTGGCGGAGCAAGGAGGTCGTTGTGGAGCATCCAGAGCTGGTGGAACAGCCATCACGAGGCGTTCGCCTGGATCAGCCTCCTGGTCTTCGTCTTCACCGACCTCTATCTTCGTGGGCTCAATGCAGGGCTCCCGATCGACTTCAAATTCTAGAGAGTGAAACAGTGGAGCGCGAACCAAAGCACCGACTTCGACCGGCGGCGCGGTACCCGCTCTATATGATTGGCCTCATAGTGCTCGTTGTGGGCGAGCTCGCAGCGAATGCCGCTCAAGCTAGCCTAGACGCCGAGGCGGTCATAGCCGCGGTCGCCTTCGCGTTCCTGGTCCTCTCGGTAGCGCTCAGATAGTCGTTCTACTACTTGCTACCGCGTAGCTTCCGATAGGCCCACACCAACGGGTCGTAGTGCCTGTCGACAACTCTCTCCTTCTCCGGGATGATGGCATCGTCGGTGATGATGATGTGCTCGGGACATATCTCCTGGCAGCACTTTGTGATGTTGCAGTAGCCAAGTCCCGCCTGGTCCTTCAAAAAGTCGGAACGGTTGATCCCGTCGAGCGGATGCATATCGAGGGAGGCTGCCTTGACCACCCATCTCGGTCCGATGTAGTCTGCCTTGTGCTCCCTGACGACGTGGCACACGTCCTGGCAAAGGAAGCACTCGATGCACTTCCTCATCTCTCTGGATCGCTCCACGTCCTCCTGCTTGATCGTCCATGGCTCCTTCAGGCCGGTCCTCGGGGTGAACGGGGGTATTGACATCCCCACAGCCCAGTTGTCCGAGACGTCGGTGGCGAGGTCCCTGACCAGCGGGAAGGCCCTCATCGGCTCGACCGTGATCTCCCCCTCGAACTTGTCGACAGGAGTCTTGCACATCAGGCGGGGAACTTCGTTGATCTCCGCGGAACAGGAGCCGCACCTCCCTGCCTTGCAGTTCCACCTGGCTGAGAGCGATGAATCGAAGTGGGATTGTATGTAGTGTATGGCGTTCAGGACCACCATCCCATCCTCGTGGGGCACGGTGAAGGTGTCGTAGCGGTGGCTCGAGGGGTCGTTTCCCACGCCTCTGAAGACCCGCAGCGTCACTTCCTTCCTGGGTTCTTGGGCCATCTCAGCCATCATTCCTTGATGAGGGCCGCCACTTCCGGAGGGGGCTTTTGCACCGGGACAACTTCATGAACCATCTTCCCGCCATCGTCTCTGGTAATTATGTTTGCGAGCCAGTGTGCGTCGTCCTTCGCGGGATAGTCCGAGCGGGTGTGGGCGCCTCTGCTCTCTGTCCTTTCCAGGGCCGAGGTGATGATGGCTCTGCACTCGAGCACCATGTTCCAGACCTGGATCGAAGCGACCCAGGACTCGTTGTAGATTCTCGGACCCTTCGCTTCCACCCGTTTGGCATCCTCCGCTATGACGTCGATGTCAGCGAGCCCTGCCCTGAGGTCCTTCTCGTTCCGTACTATTCCGACATGTTTCCACATCGTCGCGGCGATGCGTTCTTTGAGCGCAAAGGGGTTGGTCCCGTTTGGAGAGTCGAACGGCGCTAGTATCCGCTTGACCTCACCTTCGATGTCTTGGCCGGCAGCCCGCCCCATACTGTTCTCCTTTGCGAATCTTGCCGCTGCAATTCCGGCTCTCCTTCCGAAGACCAGGATATCGCCCAGGGAGTTCCCTCCGAGCCTGTTGGCTCCGTGAAGCCCGCACGCTACCTCTCCCGCGGCGTAGAATCCGGGGACGTTGGTCCCAGCCGTCTCGGGGTCGGCCCGGACGCCTCCCATGTGATAGTGGACCGTGGGAGCCACTTCCATCTTCTGCTTTGTGATATCGACCCCGGCGAACTCCAGAAACTGGTAGTACATGCTCGGGAGCTTCTTCTTGATGTATTCGGGCCCCCGTTTGGTGATGTCAAGGTAGACCGCGCCATTGGCAGTACCCCTTCCTTCGATGATCTCTGTGTAGATTGACCTTGCCACAATGTCCCGTGCTGAGAGCTCCTTCCGTTTGGGGTCGTACCTCTCCATGAAGCGTTCTCCCTTGACGTTGGTTAGGATCCCACCCTCCCCCCTCACCGCCTCTGTCACCAGCAAGCCGCGCACGCCGGCAGGATAGATCATGCCCGTGGGATGGAACTGCATCATCTCCATGTCCATCAGGTCGGCCCCTGCGCGATAGGCCAGAGAGAGGCCGTCCCCGGTGCTCTCATAGGAGTTGGAGGTGACCTCGTAGACCTTGCCGCAGCCCCCCGTCGCGAGTATGATCGCCTTGAACTGGATGAGCAGGAGCTCGCCCGTCCTGTTCTTGATCGCTAGCGCCGCGCACGCTCTGCCCGTCGCATCCTTGAACAGTGCCGTTATCTCGACCTCGTCCATGAACGGGATTTTCCTCTTGAGCACCTGGTCTTCCAGGGTCCGGATGAGCTCTAGTCCAGTCCTGTCCCCGATGTAGCATAGCCTGCGGTAGGTATGTGCCCCGAACGGGCGCTGCATTATCTTGCCATCATCGGTCCTATCGAAGAGGGCGCCGTATTGCTCGAGCTCGTACACCCTGTCTACCACCTCCTTGGCGTAGATGTACGCCGTCTTCCAGTTGGAGATGCTCTGTCCCTCTACTATGGTGTCAGAGAAGTGCACCTCCCAGCTGTCATTGGGGTCGATGTTGCCCAGCGACGCGGCGATGCCCCCCTCGGCCATCACGGTGTGCGCCTTCCCCAGGAGTGTCTTGCAAACTATAAGCGTGTCAGCGCCGCCGTCGAAGGAAGCGATGGCCGCCCTCATCCCCGCGCCACCGGCTCCAACAATCAGCACGTCACAGGTGATGGTCTCATAGGACGAGTCGTCCTTGGGGATGTTCTTGACGGGAGATTCCTTTGACCACAATTGCTGTTCGTTCAGCCCTTTAAAGAGCGCCGCTCCGTATCCGTTATAAGTCTAGTGCGGAGGTGGTTGCTCTGAAAACGCCGCGTTTCCTCGTTTAAATAGAGAAACAGAGCCTGTACTGACGTGCGGTTTCACCCCGGAAGGACGCTGGGGTTAATTGTCGGTTTGGCGATACTCGTCACCGTCTTCCTGCTCCCGATTTCAGGCTCGCAGACCCTCTACGGGAAGGCCGAGCCTCTTCTTGCCAACACTTCGAGCATGCAGACCGGTTCAAACACAACCATCGCGTCGAACTATGTGACAGTCATCGCCTTCATCCTGCTGGTCATAGCTGGGTTGGTAGGGGTCTTCCCACTTGGAACTGGTGTCTTGGGTGTTGTTGGAATGGCGATTCTGACGGTGGGTCAGTACCTCATCCATCCGGGAAGCGGGCAGCCCGCCTATGCCGTTGCCTTTTACGCGTTGTGGGTCGAGTCAATCGTGGCTCTCGGTGCCTCCTTCTGGCACGGCAAGAAGAAGCTTGATGTCGTCGTTCAGGTACAACAGAGTGCGCCGCCCTCGGCTCCCAGTACTAGCTGACCAGAGGTCCGGAACGGTCCGGAGAATTTAGGCCCGTTCGAATTTCTCGCGCATCGCGCCTCGCAAAGTATTTATGCTCTTCAGAAATCGCTCGTGGGTTACGGCACTAGCAATTTGCCTCAGTTTGCGTACAGTTTCAAGGCATTCGACCCAGCGATTCATGTAAGAGCTAGTGGAAGGGAGGTCAACGTCTCGCCGAAGGCGACGAGAGAGATCTGCAACACCATCCGATGGATGACCCTTTCAAAGGCGATCGCGCTACTGGAGAGTGTGGAGAAGATGGAAACTCCCATAGCCATGAGGAGGCACAAGCTCAAGGTCGGCCACCGAAGTGAGCTCGTGGGGTTCCCTACGGGTTCCTACCCCGTGAAGGGCGCCAAGTCGGTCCTGAACGTCTTAAGGAACCTTCAGGCGAACTGTGAGTTCAAGGGTCTCGACCCCGAAAGGGTGGAGCTCATTCATGCTGCGGCGCTCGCCGGAAGAGCGATCAAGGACTTTGTTCCCCGTGCTCACGGGAGCAGCAGTCCCAACCTGCACCAGCTTGTTCATTTGGAGTTTGTCGGGAGAGAGATCTGATGTCGGATTCTGAGAAGAGCGCTGTAAAATCTCTGTTATTGATGCACCGCACCTATGCTGAGCTCGACGAGTACCTCCAGTCGCAGCTCAAGGAAGCGGGCTATGCCGGCGTCGAGGTTCAGAAGAACCCCGTCGGTACGAGGCTCACTGTCTATGTCACGCGCCCCGGACTCGCAATCGGGCGCCGTGGCACTGGAATCAAGGACCTCACGGAGAGGGTCGCAACCAAATTCAAGATGGCGAACCCTCAGATTGCGGTCTCGGAGGTCGAGTCTCCCGAGCTTGACCCTCGCATCATGGCTGTTAGGATTTCTCAAATTGTGTCCCGCGGAACGGCATTCAGGCGGGCTGCCACCTGGACCATGAACTCCATCATGGCCGCTGGTGCAGCAGGAGTAGAGATCAGCGTGGCCGGCAAGCTCCGTAGCGACAGGTCTCACTCGGAAAAGTACCGCATGGGCGTGGTACCCAAGAGTGGTGAATCCGCGACGAGGATTGTCAGGCAAGCCACCACCGATGTCCTGATGAAACTTGGCCTCTACGGTATCCAGGTCAAGATAGCCATCAAGGACGCGATCCCTCCCGCTTTCGAGTTCGTACAAGAACAGCCAAGCGAGGGAGCGCCTGGTGCCGCACCTGGCAGCACGCCTCCAGGGGCTCCGGCTGCCGTTGTCGTAGCTCCAAAGCAGCCTGCCGCTCCCACCGTTGCACCAGCGATGGCTCCAGTGGCTGAGACCCACGCTCCGGCGGTGGATGCTCCTGCGGGACCCGCTGCTGAGAAATCAGCCCCCGCTCCGACAAAGGCGCCACGGAAGCAGGCAAAAGAGCGTAAACCCAGGGCGTCGAAGAAGGCCAAGGAAGCCAAGCCTGAGGCAGCCGCAAGCTCAGAGGCTCCGCCTGCAGCTGAGAGTGCACCAGCCCCAGAGACCGCCGCTCCAGCCGCAGAAGAGGCGGTAGAGGAACCGAAAGAGGTAGAGGTAGAACAAGTTGCCAAGAGTGAAAACCAAAACGCTTAGAGAACAGGATACGGAGCAACTCAGGGACAGGCTCTTCGAGCTGCGGGGCGAGCTCAAGAAGCTCCAGGGATTGAATGCCAGGGGAATGATCCAGAAGCAGTCCGGCAAGATAGGACGAATCAAGCAGGACATCGCTAGGGTCCTGACCGTGATGACGGAGAAGGGGGTAACAGAGTAATGATTCGGATTCTGGGCAGCGAAGTCACCATCATAAAATGCGCAAGCGCGCCTCAGATAGTGGGCCTCCAGGGGATCATTTCGCTGGAGACTGCGCACATGTTGACCATAACCTCGGCGGGTCCGAGGACTCTCACCGTACCGAAGAAGGGCACGGCACTCCAGCTGAAAGGGAGCAACGAACTGGTGATAGCGGACGAGATGAAGGGTAGGCTCGAGGAGCGACTTGCAAGGGGGATGAAGGTATGAGTTCAGCCGGGCTTCTGATTGCGCCCCCCAAGCGGACGTGCGACGACGCACGATGCCCGTTCCACGGCCACGTGAAGGTCAGAGGCAAGATCCTCACCGGTCAGGTAGTCTCAATCTCGGACAAACAGACCGTGGTCATACAGAGGGAGTTCCTGTTCAAAGTACCAAAGTACAACCGCTACGAAAGAAGGAGAGGCAAGGTCCACGCCCACCTTCCGCCCTGCGTCGAGGCCAAGGAGGGCGACACAGCGACCATCGCCGAGTGTAGGCCCCTCGCCAAGACGATTTCCTTCGTCGTGGTCCAATCCAGGAGCAGCGACTAGACCAGATGTCCACGAAATCAAGAGCGGTCTCTGCAAAGGGCGTAGAGGAGTTCAAGACCTACATCACCCGTGCCATCCCGCTCAACGCGGTCATCAACTGCGCCGACAACACCGGCGCCAAGACCCTCAGGGTCGTCATGGTGACGAGGGCTAAGACCAGGCTCGCGCGGTACCCGGCAGCGTCAGTTGGCGACCACATCACCTGCGTGGTGAAGAGGGGCCCCCCGGACCTGAGAAAACAGACCTTCGGCGCGGTCATCGTCAGACAAAAGTACGCGGTGAGGAGAGTTAGCGGCCAGCGAATATGCTTCGAGGATAACGCCGCGGTACTGATTACTCCAGAGGGAGAGATGAAAGGTACCGATATAAAGGGACCAGTGGCGAGCGAGGCGGCTGAGAAGTGGCCCAGACTGGCTAATCTTGCGTCAATCGTGGTGTAGTGGTGTACAGATGAAATTCGGTTCCCGGCTCTCGGATGATATGCGCAACAAGTACGGAAAGAGGACACTTAGGCCCAGGAAGGGCGACTCTGTGAAGATAGTCCGAGGTGGGTACAAGGGCATCGAGGGTAAGGTCTCGAGGGTAGACGGGCAGAAGGGCAAAGTCTACGTGGAAGGGGTCAACCGTGAGAAGATCGCCGGTGGCACGGCCCTCGCCGCAATAGACGCGTCCAAGGTCGTTCTCACCAACATCGTGCTCGACGATAAGCTGAGGAAGAGGAAGTTAGAGGCCAAGGCAGGAGAGGAGTAGAAGATGGGTAAGAAGAGCGGCAGCAACAGGTTGAAGCGCCTTAGCGCCCCAAAGTCATGGGACATCCAGCGAAAAGCCCACAGGTTCGCCACCAAGCCGTCGCCCGGTCCCTATTCCATTTACAACAGCTACTCGCTCGGCGTCGCCATGAGAGACCTCATGAAGCTGGTGCTCAATGCCAGGGAGGCCGAGAAGGTTCTCTACGACTCCCAGGTCCTCGTGGACGGCGTGCCGCGGAAGGATCCCTCTTTCCCTGTAGGGTTATTCAACGTGATAGAGGTGCCCAAGGAAGGAACGGCATTCCGACTGATCCCGTCCCGGGACGGCCTGGATGCCCGCAAGGTCTCCAAGGAACAGGCGAAGCTCAAGCTCTGCATGATAAAGTCAAAGTCAAAGATCGACGGTGGGCATATCCAGTACGGGTTCCACGACGGAAGGTCGATGCGCAACGACACCCTGGCCCTCTCGCCTGGGGACTCCGTCGTGATCAAGGTCCCCGAGCAGGCGGTCGTCTCGAGCATCAAGCTCAGCAAAGGGTCGCTCGGAATGATAATCTCCGGTGAAAAGGCGGGCCAGATGGGCAAGATCACAGACGTCAAGAAGGGGACCGCGTCCAAGGAGAAGATGGTGGCGATATCACTCCCAGGAGGAGACACTGAGCTCCCGGCCAGGATGATCTTCCCTGTCGGAGCCTCTGACGCTCCGGC
Organism: Nitrososphaerota archaeon; assembly: GCA_027886885.1. GTDB lineage: Archaea > Thermoproteota > Nitrososphaeria > Nitrososphaerales > Gagatemarchaeaceae > Gagatemarchaeum. The sequence goes on from JAPCJP010000005.1 coordinate 40,542, forward strand.
TATCGAGGTGCAGGCCCGATGAGTCGAACAACTCAGACCCCTGCTCCGGAAGCGGCTATGGACGAGCCCGCACGTGGACCCGCGATGCGCAAGGTCTCCGTAAACAAGGTCGTGCTCAACATAGGCGTCGGCAAGTCGGGCGAAGCGGTCGAAAGAGCCTCCAAGGTCCTCCAGCAGCTCACAGGGCAAAAGCCCAACCAGAGGAAGGCGAAGGAGTCCATTCGGGACTTTGGGGTGCACAGGGGGGAGCCCATAGGCCTGAAGGTCACAATAAGGGGGAGCGGCACGAAAGAGCTAATCACCCGCCTCCTCGCGGCCAGGGAGAAGAAGATGCACGATTCGAGCTTTGACGACCGGGGGAGCGTCTCCTTCGGGTTGAAGGAGCACATCGAGATTCCCGGTACCAGGTACGACCCAGAGATCGGCATCTGGGGGATGAACGTCTCTGTCCTTCTCGAGAGGCCGGGAGGAAGGGTCGCCAGAAGGCTGCACAAACCAGCGAAGCTGGGGAGGAAGCACGTGGTGGGCAAGGAAGAAGCGATGAGTTATTTCCGTGAAGAATTTGGGGTTGCGATAGAGTGAAGGAAAGACATCCTAAGGTGAGGAAGTATGGCAAGTCCACCCGTTACTGCCGCCGCTGTGGCCAGTACGGTGCGGTGATCAGGAGCTACGACCTCCTGTTCTGCAGGCAGTGCTTCAGGGAAGTCGCGGAGAAGCTGGGCTTCAGGAAGTATGACTAGAGGATGCCGGTAACCAACATACTAGCGAACCTCTTCGCCTCCCTTCAGAACGCGGAGATGAGACGCAAGAAGGAGTGCATGGTGATACCTGCCTCGAACCTCGCCAGCGAGGTCATGCGCGTCCTCCAGAAGAAGAGGTACATCGGAGAGTTCGAGTTCATCGACGACGGCGTCTCGGGCAAGCTCAGGGTCCAGCTGCTCGGGAGGATCAACCGCTGTGGCGTGATAACGCCGCGCTTTCCCATAAAGACTAGGGAGTACACAAAGTGGGAGAGTCGTTACCTTCCCGCCGTCGGCGTCGGCATGCTGATCATCTCGACCTCGGAAGGCGTGCTCTCGCACTCGGAGGCTCAGGAGAAGAACATTGGAGGTAGGCTCTTAGGCTATGTCTACTGACCAAGAGGTAGTCCACTCCCAGGAGCTGGGAGAGGGAGTCACCGCCTCAGTCTCGGGGAGGATACTCACCGTGAAGGGGCCGCTCGGCACTGTGAAGAAGAACTTCGATCGCATCAACGTCAACCTCGAGGTGAAGGACGGGAAGGTATTGCTCACCCCCTACACCGACAAGAAGAAGGACGTCGTCTCCTCGAACACGGCAAGCTCCCTGGTAAGGAACATCATCTTCGGCGTGACAAAGGGTTACACCTACAAGCTGAAGATCGTCTTCGCCCACTTCCCTGTCACGGTGAAGGTCAAGGGAAGAAACGTGAACGTCGAGAACTTCGTAGGAGAGCGGTCGGCTCGGGTCACCGACATACTCGGTGACTGCAAGGTCTCGGTCGAAGGCGACGATATTATTATTAAGGGAGTCTCGCTCGAGGACGTTGGACAGACCGCCGCCAATCTGGAGCAGGCGACCAAAATCAAGCGCAAGGACCAGCGCATCTTCTTGGACGGAATCTACGTCTACGAGAAGATCAAGGGTTGGTAGACAAAATGGCCAAGAAATCAGCGAAACAATCGAAGGAACCGTCAACGGAGACCAAGGTGGACGATGAGGCTGCCCGGCTCGCCAAACTGCTGGCGCTGAGGAAGTCCGTAGCGGAGAGCAGGCCCGCTTTTGTCAGGCCCGAGAGCTGGCGATACGTCCGGCTTCACCCGGAGTGGAGGAAGCCGAAGGGGCTAGACAACAAGGTAAGAAAGTCAATCAAGGGTTGGCCCAGGCGCGTCAAGGTGGGCTACAGGGGTCCCTCCCAGGTGAGAAACTATCATCCGAGCGGCCATCCTGAGGTGCTGGTGTACAACACCCATGACCTGACGAAGGTCGTGCCCGGAAAGGAAGTGGTCCGGATCGGGGGTGCCGTGGGCGCCCGGAAGCGGGCCGAGATCATGAAGAGGGCCTCGGAACTTGGCCTCAGGATACTGAATCCTCAAGGGTTGAGAGTCATTGAATCTAAGAAATAAGCGAAAGCTTGCCGCTAAAGTCCTCGGCGTGGGGAAGGACAGGATTATCATGAATCCCGAAGCCCAGGACCTCATCCAGGATGCCATCACCAGGAGCACCATCAGGGGTCTCAGGGGCATGGGAGGGATCAAGGTCAAACCCGTGAAAGGCGTCTCAAGGGGCAGGGTGAAGAAGAAGCGCGTAAAGGGCCGGTCGCGGAGTCACGGTTCGCTGCGAGGCACCAAGGGTTCCAGGCGTCCGAGGAAGGGGATCTGGGTCGCCAAGGTCCGAGCGCTCAGATGGCGGCTTCATGTGGCCAGAGAAAGGAACGAGATTACCAAGGACCTCTACAAGACCCTCTACAGGCAGGTGAAGGGTGGACAGGTCCGCGACGTCAAGCATCTCTTCGAGCTGATGAAGGAGGGACGGCGGTAGTCATGGGAGACTACGTACCTCTCTACCGGCGAAGAAGGAGCGGCGCGACTGACTACCGGGCGCGGAAGAAGGCGATAATGTACAAGGGTACTCTGCTAGCTGTCCGTGTCTCCGGCAAGAACGTCGCAGCCCAGTTCCTGAAGCCGACGGTCACCGGAGACCTCGTCCTCTCATCTGCGCACTCTCACGCGCTGAGGAAGGTCGGATGGAAGGGTTCGCTAAAGTCCCTGCCCGCGTGCTACCTCCTTGGTCTGTGGGCCGGGAAGAAGGCAAAGCAGCAGGGGATAGAAGAGGCGATCCTCTACAACGGTCCCGCACCATTCGTTAAGGGGTCGAGGATATCGGCGTTCGTCAAGGGCGTAATCGATTCGGGAGTGAAGGTCCCGTTCTCCGCGGAGGCATTCCCCTCTGAGGAACGGCTCAAGGGAGAGAACATCTCAAAGTACGCCGCAGGCCTTGCCAGCGAGGACAAGGCCCTCTATGACAAGCGCTTCTCAGCGCTCATAAGGCTCGGATTCAAGCCCGAGGACTACGCTCAGAACTACAACCACACCAAGGACGCGATAATGGGGGCCAGCAACTAGTGTCCCAACAACGCGGCCAAGAACGAAGGCGGCGCGAAGAACGGGAAGAGCCTCCGTGGGTCCCGAGGACCAAACTAGGCAAGATGGTTCAGGAGGGCAAGATAACCTCACTCGACGAGATATTCCAGATGGGCCTCAAGCTGAGGGAGCCCGAGATAGTCAAGACCCTGATCCCCGACCTAAAGTCTGAGGTGGTCAGCGTGGGAATAGTGCAAAAACAGACCGACGCCGGAGAACTCACGAGGTTCAGGGCCGTGGTCGCCGTCGGTAACGGGAACGGCTTCTTCGGGGTGGGCAAGGGCAAGGCCGCACAGATGAAAGCCTCAATCGACAAGGCCACCAACGATGCTCTGCTCAACGTCATTCCAGTGCAGCTGGGCTGCGGCAGCTGGGAGTGCAGGTGCGGAACCAGGCACTCGGTCCCATACAGGATCGTCGGCAAGGCAGGCAGCGTCAGCGTCGAGCTGCTCCCGGGCCCGAGGTCACTGGGAACGGTCGCCGGCCCCGCTCTCACCAACCTGCTCACTCTGGCGGGGGTGAAGGATGTCTGGGTCAGGACCTTCGGCTCGACCGACACTCTACCCTCCCTGGCGAACGCCGTGTACGACGCCTTCTCAAAGTCACGAGGGCTGAACGTCTAGGAGAGCATGGTAGCCAATGACAAGCCTTATCGTTGTGAACCTTCACGGTCTCATAAACACTCCCAGCGGCACCCGAAAGACGTTGATCGAGCTCGGGATCGGGAAGCGGTTCGCGGCTACGGTCGTCTCTGACGACGAATCCACCATCGGCGCGTTACACCTGTGCAAGGAGTACCTCGCCTGGACGCCCATCGACGCTGAGCTCCTTACGACCCTTCTGAAGACCAGGGGCAAGGTAAGCAACGCAAAGCCCCTCGGCGCCGACGAGCTCAAGGTCCTCGGCGTAAAGGACCACTCTGAACTCGCGTCCAAGATGATCAAGGAGGGTTGGAGGCTCTCCTCACTCAAGGGTGTCAAGCCTTTCTTCGGTCTCTCTCCCCCCAGGGGCGGTTTCAAGCGCTCTTCCAGGCGCCAGTTCGGGCAGGGCGGGATCCTGGGAGAAAACCCAAAGCTGGTCGATATAGTGAAGAGGATGCTCTAGCCATGCCCACGAGAATAAGAAAGGTCAGGAAGCTGAGAGGGTCGAGGACCCACGGTTATGGTCAAGTCGGGCAGCACAGGCACTCTGGCAAGCAGGGAGGACACGGCGCTGCCGGCCTCCACAAGCACAAGTGGTCCTGGATGCTCATCAACGAGCCGGATCACTACGGTCGAGACCCGCTTCAGGTTCCCAACGCGAGGAAGACTGCGAAGCTCTTCAAGTGGCTCAACATCGGTGACCTCGAGACAGTCGCCACCCCGGGCAAGGCGCCCGCAGGACCGGTTGAGATCGACCTCTCCGCGCTGGGCGTGCAGAAGCTGCTCGGTTCGGGTAGCGTGACCAGGGCATTCAACGTAAAGGTCCAGTCCTTCACCGAGAAGGCTAAGATTAAACTTGAGGAAGCCGGTGGTAAGATAATAAGCTAGTTCGGAGCTAGTTAGCGAGTTGGCTTCTCTCAGAGACTTCGTCAAGAGCGCCGCGACGATTCTACCTGAAGTTCCAAAGCCGAAGCAGAAGCCGAACCTTTCCGAGAAGTTCGTCTGGACAGGCCTGGCCATGATCTGTTACCTGGTCATGGGTATCACGCCGCTCTACCTATATGGGAACAAGGGCGACACGCTCTCCGCGCTCAGGATCATCTTCGCCTCCCAGCAGGGGACCCTCATCACACTGGGCATCGGCCCCATAGTGACCGCTGGACTCATCCTTCAGCTCCTCCAGGGCAGCGATATCCTGAAACTGGACCTGGGCAATCCCGATGACAGAGCCCTCTTCGGCTCAGCGACAAAGATTCTGACCTTCATAGTGATAGCCGTGGAGTCCGGCGCGTACCTACTGGGAGGTGCACTCCCTTCAGTCAGCCCAGGGACTCAGACCATCGTGATATTCTTCCAGCTCGTTGGCGCGAGCATTATCGTCCTTCTCTTGGATGAACTTATCCAGAAAGGCTGGGGGATCGGCAGCGGCATCAGCCTCTTCATCCTGGCCGGAGTCGCGCAGACCTTCATGTGGTACACCTTCTCGCCGCAGACGGTCAGCCTCTCCTCCTCCCAGACCGGTCCCACAGGGTTCTTCGGTTTCGTCCCGGCCTTCATCGACGCGGCGGTCACCAACTCCTTGTCCTCCATCATCACCCGTCCGGACAATTATCCTGATTTGGTTACGTTCGTCCTCAGCTGCGCGGTCATACTCTTCATTATTTACATTGAGGGGATGAGGGTCGAAGTCCCCATCACCTCAGTAAAGTACAAGGGGTTCCAGGGAGTCTACCCGATCAAGCTCCTCTACGTCTCGAACATCCCGGTCATCCTCGTGTCAGCGCTCACTGCGAACCTGACCTTCGTTGCGCGCATACTGAACAATGAGTTCACCGGTTCATCCTGGCTCCACTACTTCGTGTCCGGGTTCGACACCAACGGGAACCCCACGGGGGGTTTGGTTTACTATCTGTCACCGCCCCAGGGGCTTGCCTCGACCGCTGCAGACCCCGTCCGGGCGGTGATCTACGTCGCGTTCCTCACCACCATGGCGGTCCTCTTTGCCAGGATTTGGGTGGAGATAGGGGGCCTCTCGTCCAAGGCCGTGGCCAAGAACCTCATGAACGCCGACGTCCAGGTACCCGGATTCAGGAGGTCTGGGCTCTCTCTGGAGCAGGTGCTGAACAGGTACATCCCGCCCATCACAGTGATAGGAGGGTTGATCATCGGCTTCGTAGCCTCCGTCTCCGACCTGCTGGGAGTCTTCGGCACCGGCATCGGCCTCCTGCTGATGTGCGACATCATACTACAGTACTACCAGATGCTCGTCAAGGAGCAGCTCGAGGAGTTCTCGCCTCAGCTCGCGGGTATACTGGGACAGAGCTGATGACGGAGCGATGGGCCTGAGAATCGTCATAGTCGGTGTGCCCGGGGTTGGTAAGAGCACGGTGGTTCAAAAAGCCGTCGAGTCTATCCCAGGATCCGACCTGACCGTCTTCGGGACCGAGATGTTCGAAGCCGCGCGCAAGCTGGGCTGGGTCACGCATAGGGACGAGATGAGGAAGCTTCGCGTGGAAAGACAGCGAAGGCTTCAGAGGATTGCCGCCGCCAAGATCACGAAGAACACCGGAAAGAAGGTCATCTTCGTCGACACGCACCTCTTCATCAGGACGCCAGAGGGGTTCTGGCCCGGACTGCCTCTGGCAGTAATCCAGGCGCTCAAGCCCACCCATCTGCTGCTGATCGAGGCGGACGCACCCGAGGTGCTAAGACGCCGCAAGGCGGACACTACCAGGTACAGGGACGAGGTCACCGAGGAGGAGGTGCTGGCCGAGCTCTCGCTCGCCCGGACCTTCCTGGGAGCCGCCTCTCTTGTGAGCGGCGCCCCGATAATGTTCATCCACAACAGGGAGGGCAAAGCAGATGAAGCAGCCAAAAAGATACAGGCCCTTGTGAAGAGTGCGACCGCATGAGGATCGGCATCCCAGAAGCGACACTCATTGTCACGCTCACTGCCCTTGGGCTCCAGATCCTCTCGAACGTCGTCATTCGCACCCTCGTCGACTTGAGGAAGGAGAAGAGGCTCAGGAACGAGGTGGCTGCGTTCGACAAGGAGCTCCGGGAGGCCATCTCAAAGAAGGACAAGGACAAGGAGGAGAAGCTGAGGAAGAAAAAGCCTCAGGTGGACAAGATGAGGCTTCAGGCTTCTACCGGACGGCTCAAGGCCACCTTCATAACCTACATCCCGTTCATCGTCGTATACTACCTGATGGGGGACTTTGTGAGCGGTTGCAATTTTCCCAGCATATGCATCTCTTCCACGGTCGCCTACTCGCCCGTGCCGATCCCCGTGATCGTGGGGGCAAGCGGGAGCGTAGCCCTCTTCTGGTGGTACTCCCTTTCATCATTCTCCCTCACCTTCGCGCTTCAAAAGATCCTCGGCACGTCCATGTCGCTCTGATGTGAATCATGTTTGGAAGCGATCATAATGTGCGGCATGCCCGCGGTCGGGAAGACCACTGCGGCGAAGACCATCGCAAAGAGCCTCGGCCTGAAAGTGGTGGGGGGCGGCGACATCCTGAAGGAGATAGCCATCGAGCAGGGTTACAACGCGGTCGGCGACGACTGGTGGGACAGCGCCGAGGGGATGCGTTTCCTCAAGAAGAGGGAGGGCTCCTCAAAGTTCGACAAAGAGGTCGATGAAAGATTGCTGAAGAAGGTCGAGAGGGGAAACGTGGTGATAACCAGTTATACGCTGCCTTGGCTGTCCAAAAAGGGCATCAAGGTGTGGCTCGCGGGCAGCCCACAAAAGCGGGCAGAGAGGATGGCGAAGAGGGACGGGACCACGCCTGAGGCGTGCATGGCGGTCATCGCCCAGAGGGACAGGGAGAACTTCAAGCTCTACAAGAAGCTCTACAAGATTGAGTTCGGGAAGGACCTATCCCCGTTCCACCTGGTCGTCGGTACCGACGACATCAAAGCGCCCCGCGTTTCCCGCGAAGTACTCGACTATGTTACCGCGTTGAGCTCTTGACCTCCGGGGAAATGGTTCCGATAGCAGAAGAGGCCACCGATTCGGGCCACGGTTCGGAGCCATCTCAGAGGCCGATAGATTCCTACATCAACTACGGGCTCATCCCGCTCGACAAGACCCGGGGCCCGACGAGCCACGAGGTCGTCGCCTGGGTGCGCAAGCTCATGGGAGTCCAGAGGGCCGGGCATAGCGGCACCCTGGACCCGGGTGTCTCGGGGGTCCTTCCGATCGGCCTCGGGAAGGCGACCAAGGCTCTCTCCTTGCTGCTCATCCCCCCGAAGGAATACATCGCGGTCATGCGCATCCATTCTTCGGTCCCCCGGGAGCAGGTCGACCGCGTCGTAAGGGAGTTCACAGGGGAGATATTCCAGAAGCCTCCCCAGCGCTCTTCCGTAAAGAGGGAGGTGCGTACTCGCACCATCTACGAGCTCGAGGTGCTCGAGCAGGCCGGGAACCTCTTCCTCATCAGGGTCCTGTGCCAGTCGGGGACTTACATCCGGAAGCTCATCTACGACATGGGCGAGGTCCTCCTGGTGGGCGCGACCATGGTCGAGCTACGGCGGACCAGGGTGGGTCCCATCACGGAGTGGCCCTCGCGGGAGGGGGATATCGGCCCCCTGGTCACTCTGCACGACCTGAACGACGCCGTTCACAGATGGAAGCACGAAGGCGATGAGTCGAGGATCAGGGCGCTGGTGAGGCCGATCGAGAGTTGCATGACCGGGATGAAGCGAGTGATAATAAAAGACGCCGCGGTCGACGCTGTCTGCCACGGGGCGATGCTCGCGGTCCCCGGGATCCTTTCGCTCTCACCGGGGATCAAGAAGGGCGAGACGGTCGTGCTCCTCTCCGGGAAGGGCGAACTGGTGGCCATCGCAGAGGCCGGGATGACCACTGACGAAATCGTCGGAAGCAAGAAGGGCATCGCGTTCCCGGTGAAGCGGGTGATAATGGAAGCAGGCACCTACCCGAAGCTCTGGAAGACCCAGAAGCACCCCCCCGTCGACGAGGAAGATGACTCGGCAGAGGTCGAAGTAGACGAACAAGATTGAGGCCTCAAGACGTGAGCGAAGACCTTTCATCGTCGCCACACGGGAGAAGCGACAGAAGGCTGGCTCGAGCCCAGCAATCTGATATATGCAAGCGTTTCAAGCCCGATTTCGGGCCGGCGTATGGCTAATCTGGTAAGCCAGCAGCCTGGAAAGCTGCCCTCCGAAAGGAGTTGCGAGTTCAAATCTCGTCGCCGGCGCCTCACATTTGATTCTTGCACCCCAAGTGTGAAAGATTTTCTGGAATTCCACTTCCTGGAAGCTCCCCAATAAATCGAGACCGCGCCCATCCATCTGCGAAGACAAATGAAATTCCCGACAGCCAAAACGCAGATCATAGCGGCGGCCGCAGTGCTGCTGCTACTCGGCGGCTTCACTGCCGCCCTCGCCTACGACGGTCCAGGGGCCGCACCCTTTGGAGCCCCAAGCACGAGCACCCAGCAATCCACCTCGACCAGTTCGAGCGACCATAGCAGCTCAAACCCCACGGCCACCACCTCCGTCTCGTCCTCGGCAAGTACGACGAGCACCACCGAAAGCACGACTTCGACAGTAACGGTCTGTCCTCTCGCCACCTCCACCGGCAATCCGTGCTGCCCTCCCACCGCCTCCACCGCCGCCCAGTGCTGCCCTCCAGAGACCTCCTCGAACTTCCAATGTTTCCCCCACCCAGAAATCTTCGATCTTCTTCTCTCTCCACCCCAGACCATCGTGACGGCTTCAACGACTCCAACCCACGCCACCATCATCAACCCGGTCCCCTCCGGCCATGCCCACATCTCCGTCCAGGGTAACACCCTCTATGTGACCGTAGAAGTGGTCAACCTGACCCCACTCACCCAGTACAGCGTCAACCTCGACATCGATGGCACATCCGCCCAGCTCGCGACTTTGGTCACCAACCAGGCAGGCAACGGCTACATCGTAGCTCAATTGCTACTGGCGAATGGCATCCACAGTGTCTCGGTGCAGGTGATCGGCGCCTCGAGCACGGGTACGACAGCCCTCGCCCTCGTGAGCCAGAGCGTCACCATCGTGACTCCAGCACCAGGTCCCAGCCCCGTCGCTGTGACCGTGAGCGCGACCGCTAGCGTAGGCGACGACAAGTAGGAGACCGAAGGGCATGGTCTGTGGACCATACCCTCCTTCCCTCTTTTTGCAGACATATTCGGCCTATTCAGGATAAAAGGGTCCTTCATGTGAGTCAATTGGTTCAATACAGACGAAAGAAGGTGATTGGGGGATTCTGAGCGAAGATTCTAGCCCCGTTCGCGTGCTCATTTGTCTTTGCGGAGAGATTTGGGGCAGATTTGGGTGTAAAGTTGGCCTAACTATAAAGACTGTAAAACGTGATTTGTGACCAATGTCAATTAGTCTGTCAAGAAGGGACGCAGTGAAGGGACTAATGGCCGCCGGCGCCGCAATCGCCACGATGCCATTACTTGCTAACCTGACGGGGTCGGGTGCAAGCTCAGCTCAGGTCGCCCCGATGACCGCAGCAACGTCGAGCGCGGGCACAAGCGCCACGAGCGCGACGTCCACGATCGCAAGAGACGGAGAGACGCTGGTTCTGGTCATACGCAATGATGTGATCAGCGGCTTCAAGGGCCTGCAAAAGGTGAAGCTTCAGGACGCAGGTCTTGCGTCGAGCTTCAAGAGTGCTTTTGTCGGGAGGTTCGAGTAATCAGATGACCTCCCACCGAGAAGCACCGGGAATCTCCGCGGACCCCGCGGCAGACAACACCGATGTCTATGCCTTCGTCAGCCCGGACAAGCCTTCGACCGTCACCCTGATCGCGAACTTCATCCCCCTGCAGGCAGCACAGGCCGGCCCGAACTTCTATCGGTTCGACCCCAACGTTCTCTACGAGATCAAGGTTGACAATAACGGCGATGGCGTCGAGGACATCACATATGCGTTCCGCTTCAAGACGAACGTCGGCTCCGGAGCGACCTTCCTCTACAACACCTCCCAGGTGTCCTGGAACGCGAGCACGAAGAGCTACGCCAACCTCAACGTCTGGCAGACCTACACCGTCGCGAAGGTCCTGGGCCCCAGTCACGCCACCGGCTTATCCCCGTCCAACTATATCACGCTCGGAAGTAATCTGATAGCGGCGCCCCCCGACATCGGGCCTCGCTCGACTCCCAACTACGACACCAACATATTCCCTAACGCCGTGTACACGCTCGCAACAGGGGAGACGGTCTTCGCCGGTCCCCGCGCAGACGGTTTCTACGTGGACATCGGTTCAATCTTCGACCTAGGGACTCTCAGGCCATTCGCAAGCGACCATCTGATACCCAACCCGCCCACGACCACGGGCGTCAATGGCACGGCCGGGTTCAACTGCCACTCCATAGCGATCCAGGTTCCCATCACGGAACTCACCAGCACGGGCAAGGTCCCGACCGGTGTGAATGACCCAACGGCGACCATAGGCGTCTGGAGCACGGCGAGCCGTCAATCCGTGGTAGTTCTAGAGGAGAACCAGTATGACGTCCCCATCGCAGAGCTCGCGGGACCCTGGAACCAGGTCTCCCGCCTCGGCAACCCACTCATCAACGAAGTGGTGATCCCACTGGTGCAGAAGGACTACTGGAACGTATCGGCCCCTGCAGGAGACTCTCAGTACCTCGCCAACTACAACAACCCGCAACTCGCTGGGCTGCTGCCAGTCCTCTATCCGGGCGTCTTCCCCAACCTGGCTGCATACTCCACGGCGACCTCGACCAGGCCAGACCTCGTGGCGATACTCCTCACGGGCATCCCACAAGGCATCATCGCAGGGTTCCAGAACAACACCGGCACCGTCCAAGCCGACGAGCTTCGCCTGAACGTGGCGATCCCTCCGGCGATAAGCACGACCAACCCCGCAGCCAACGCAACCAACCGCCTCGGGCTGCTTGGTGGTGACGCCTCAGGATTCCCCAACGGCAGGAGAGTCTTCGACAACGTGACCGCCATCGAGCTCCAGGCCATAGCCGGAGCCACGTTACCTCTGGTCAACTCCAAGTACGTCCCAGACGGAGCAGCGAGCCTTCTCACCGACGGTTCGACCAACGCGGTCCAGTACCTGGCCAACTTCCCCTACTTGGGCCACCCGTACTCGGGCTATCTGGGCGACACACCGCAAGCGCTGCAGAACTAGGGCAAGGACTCGGGTCCTTGTCCCTGGCCCTCTGGGCACAATAGCGAGATAGATCAGCCGTGGCCGGCACGTCGTCAGTGGGCCTGTCGAGCGGCGAGAAATGGAAGGTCGCGGCCCTCTTCGGCGCCATAATCGCCGTGACGGTCTTCGGTTTCTTCGCCTCGTTCATGATCGGCAGGATAGCAATAGTCCTCGCAGGCTTGGGGTTCGTCTCCTACCTGCTTGGGCTCCGCCACGGCGTCGACGCCGACCACATCGCGGCCATAGACAATACGACGAGAAAGCTCCTCCAGGACAACAAGCGACCTCTCACCGTTGGGACCTGGTTCTCGCTCGGCCATTCCACCATCGTCGTCGGGCTGATCGTAGCGTTCGTGTTCGCCGCGCGGGCCGTAGCTTCCAGCGTCCCCTCGCTCCAGGCCGAAGGAAGTGTCATCGGTACTCTGGTCTCCGGGGGCTTCCTCTGGATGATTGGGCTGATCAACGTCGTGATTGTTCTCGGAGTCTACCAGGTCTTCAAGAAGATGAGGGAGGGAAAGCTCGACCAGAAACAGCTTGACAACCTGATGGAGAAGCGGGGCTTCATGAATCGCTTCTTCCACCGCCTCTTCAAGGTGGTGAACGAACCCTGGCAGATCTATCCAATCGGGGTTCTTTTCGGGCTGGGGTTCGACACTGCCTCGGAGATCGCTCTGATAGCAATAAGCGTGGGGGTCGGGGTCTCGGCTAACGTTCCGATCTATTACATACTCGTCCTTCCGCTGATGTTCACCTGCGGCATGGTGCTGATCGACACCACCGACGGGGTGGTCATGAGGATGGCGTACGGATGGGCGTTCCTCAACCCCCTGAGGAAGGTGTACTACAACCTGACCGTCACGATAATCTCGGTGATGGTCGCATGGCTGATAGGGTCCATCGAGCTCCTTCAGGTACTCTCCACCGAGCTGAACCTCGGGGGCGGCTTCTGGGCCTGGCTCAACGCGCTGGACTTCGAAACCATCGGCTATGGTATCGTCGCGATTTTCGTGGCCTCCTGGGTGATATCAATGGCCTATTGGAAGCTTAACCGGTTCGAACAGCGCTACGCCGGCATAATCGGTGCCGCACAAACCCAATAGGAAGCAAGAGGATGACGGCGACGGGCGAGATGGAGCGGCGAGTTCATGGGTAAGAATGGAGTCACCGGAATAATCGTTTGTCTTGAGAGCGACGTCACCAACAGGATATTCCACCATCACGAAGTCTATGCGATGGCCGTGCCAAGCGCCTCCACTGACCTGGCGGAGGGCGACAGGATATTCTTCTGCGACACCGCCGGAAAGGGGCTGGAAGGTGAGGCGCTCATAGAGAAGATCACCTTCGAGCCCGCGAGAGACTTGAGGCGCTACGGACTCGACCTCTACCTCTTCGGGGAAGAACTGACGCGCTACCTCGCCGAGCGCGGGCTCAAGGAGGACGCGACGATGCTCGTCCTCAAGGTCAAGGAACCGACGAAGTATTCCAAGCCGCTCAAGTGCAGCCTCAAGGTGGGGAGAGACGGGCTCTACGTGAACGCTGAGGTCACCGCGCAGATAATGCGCGAGAACCTCTAGCCGCCAGAGAATGTCTTCAGGTCACCGCGCAAGGACCGCTTCGGCGGAGTCTGGAGCTCCTTCGGATTCTCGTGGTAGTCCTTCATTCCCTCGACCAGCTTCCCAAAGAAGACATAGACCTCTTCGCCTGCTTTTCGGTTCACCCCGTCGATGAAGGGCTTCATCAGCTTCCAAAGCTGCTCCGGGACAAACATGTCGTCGATTGTCTGGAGACTCACGAACCCCCTGTCGACGAGCACGCCTATGGACTCGAAGAGCGCCGCCATCTGATAGAACGCGACCTTCTCGGTCTTCGGGAGCCGCTCGAAATCCTCGTAGGACTTGAGGTCGGAGTCGATGACCGTAAGGAAGGAAGACTGGACCTCGACGGTGTTCGCGAACTCGTAGATGCGCATGATCATCTCCATGTCGGCGAGCTCGTTGTTCTGTCTCAACTGGTCCGTCGAGAGCTTTGCTTGGATGACAGCTGCCTTTGCCTGCTCGGTGGAAGCCAGTATGAGTTTCTTGTTGTCTCTTATCTGCAGTACGACGAAGACCGCGCCCAGAGCGATGGCGACCGAACTAGCGAAGGCGACGTCAGAGCTGACCTGGGAGAAGTCAATCGCCAGAGCAAACAAACTCTCGGACCAGTCTCGGGCTACGTTTTAAGGCCTCTCTCACGCTGCAGCCACGATCTTCACAGTGCTCGGCCTGAGCTTCTGAAAGACCGTGAACCCGCAGTTTGCGCACCTGGGCGATGGTAGGATATCCAAAGCGCTCTTCGAGACCTTGGTCCTGCACCGGACGCATTCATAGCCGACATCAGGAAAAATCTCGGATACGGTAGGTCCGTCCTCCTCCTCCGCCGACTCGGTGGCGTCCTCCTTCTTTCCTTCTAACGCTTGCAATCTAATCTCACCGAGGAAGACATGGCTCGGGAGAAATATAAAGTAGGTAGTTATTTCTAACTAAGTTAGTCCTCCTAACCGAACTAAGCGACGCCAGTATCATCCGCATTACCTGATAAGGTCAGCCTTACCTACTTGGTAGCAGGCGACTACTTGGGTTATATCGGACCGAACAATTCACTGGACGACGAACGAGTTGGACCAAGAATACGGCGACGGGCGCGAAGAAACCACGCCGTTCAGCGAGGCTGAACTGGTCTACCTGTCGCAGCACCAGCTCGCCAGGGTTGCCACCTCATCTGCCGACGGGCAACCCCACGTCGTGCCCGTAGTCTATGAGTTCGACGGCAAATACGCCTACTTCAGCGGGTGGAACCTCCGAAAGAGTCTCAAGTTCAAGAACATCCTGATCAATCCCAAGGTGGCGATCGTCGTCGACGACCTCAAGACTGTCTCCCCGTGGAAGCCCAGGGGGATCGAGCTGAGGGGAAGAGCCGAAGTCCTCAGGGAGCGCGGTTCATACTGCGTCCGCGTGACCATCGATTCGAAACGAAGCTGGGGCCTCGACTAGATTCGTCATCCCGGCACCAGCTGACCATTCCGCCACCGGGTTCCTCCGCCGTCGACCCGTTTGACAGTGATGTGGCAAATTCTATCGAATAGAGTTAAATGCGCAACCATCGAAGTCGCGTTATGTGCGCAACCTCTGCATCGTAGGTCTCCAGTGGGGAGACGAGGGAAAGGGCAAGATTGTCGATTTTTACGCTGACAGGTTTGAAGGCGTTGTAAGGTACAACGGCGGCAGCAACGCCGGC
Source organism: Nitrososphaerota archaeon (assembly GCA_027886885.1). Lineage (GTDB taxonomy): Archaea > Thermoproteota > Nitrososphaeria > Nitrososphaerales > Gagatemarchaeaceae > Gagatemarchaeum. Next base: position 55,815 of record JAPCJP010000005.1, read on the forward strand.
CACACGATTGTGATCGGGGGGAGGATGTTCGTTTTCCATCTGCTCCCTTCTGGCTATCTCAAGAAGAAGAAGCTCCTCATCGGTCCCGGGGTGGCCCTCGACCCACTGACCCTCGACGGGGAGCTCCAGCTCGTTCGCAACGAGGGAGGGGAAGCGGACCTCCTCATCGACGAGCGCTGCACCCTCGTCACCCCGTTCGAGAAGCAGATGGACGCATTCATCGAGACGCTTAGGGGCGAGAACGCGCTGGGCACGACCAAGCGGGGCATTGGCCCCTCCTACGCCATGCGCGCTCTGAGGCTCACACCCCGCGCCGGAGACCTTGTGAACGGGACCTTCGATATGGACGCTGCAATCTCCTTCTACAAGACCTTCATGAAGGACCTACCCGACCTCGGACCTTGGAAGGAGGAGTCGAGGAAGGTACTTGCGGGAAGGACGGGGAACGTCGGAGAGTCCATCATGGCGATGAACGAAGCAGGCCATTCCGTCCTCTTCGAGGGCGCTCAGGGTGTCCTGTTGGACCTGGTCTATGGTACATACCCATACGTCACAGGAGCGCACACAATCGCGAACTACGTGCCCGCCGGGCTCGGGATCCCCAACACCTCCCTTGGCGACGTGATGGGAGTGGCCAAGGCCTACACGACCCGCGTCGGTGGCGGGCCGTTCCCCACAGAGATACTGGGGGAGACCGGTGAGAAGATCAGGACCGAGGGAAAGGAGTACGGAGCGACCACGGGGAGACCGCGGCGCGTGGGATGGCTCGACCTGGTGGGGTTGAAGTACGCCGTTCGGCTCAACGGAGTATCCGAGCTCGCGCTGACAAAGCTCGACATCCTCGCGAAGGTGAAGGAGATGAAGGTCTGCATCGCCTACTCAATCGACGGCGAGGAGACCTCGAACTTCTCGAGGGCGCTTCCGAAGCTCGCTGCAGCCAAGCCCGTCTACATGGACATGCCCTCGTTCTTTGGTGTCGAGCTTCGTGAGCACCAGCTTCCCGGACCGGCGCAGAACCTGGTCGAGTTCCTGGAGAACGAGCTCAAGGTGAAGGTCACGCTCGTCTCGATGGGGGAGGAGAGGTCTGCGACGATGAAACGGCACGCCTAGTCGAAATAGCTCGTAGGTCCGAATCTGTTGCTTTCTGTCATGCGTCTGGGAAAGAAAGTTTCATAACGTGGGGAAACACGGCGAACGCAGATGGCTTCTCGACAGCAGGTATCCGTTCAGAAGCATGAGCCCCTTGTCGGACAGAGGCTCAAACGATTGGAAGATTACAAGTTCATTACGGGCTCGGGTAAGTACCTCGACGACATCAAGTTCCCAGATGGCTTAGTAGCGTACTTCGTCCGCAGTCCTCACGCCCACGCAAAGATCATCAAGGTGGACCTCACGCCAGCCCTCAGCCTCCCGGGTGTCGTGGGCGCCCTCGACGGCAGAGCCCTGGAAGGAAAGGTCGCGTACATGCCGACGCTCGGAACTCTCGGGGCTGGCGGTGAGAGCGGCGGCGCAGGGGTCGAGGGCGGAGGGAGCATAAAGCGCCCCACGCTGCGCAGGGCTCTTCCCATCGACGAGGTCCAGTATCAAGGGGAGGCTGTCGCAGTCGTCTTCGCCAAAGACATCTACACCGCGCAGGACGCCGCGGAGCTGGTCGAGGTGGAATACGAGCCCCTCGATAGCGTCACCGACCCCATCGCGGCCATGAAGCCCGACGCGCCCCGGTTGCACAAGCAGTTCCCGGACAACATAGCGTTCTCGACGGTATATTCCTCCGGAGATGTGGATGCGGCCTTCAAGAAGGCGGACGAGATAGTCAAGGTCTCGTTGCTCAATCAGCGCGTCCACCAAGTCTGCCTCGAGCCCAGAGGCATTGCCGTGAACTACGACGAGGGCAGCGATTCCTACACCATCTGGCTTTCGACCCAGGACCCGCATGGGATGCGGGACCTCCTGGCCGACCTCATACTCTCGACCCCGCCCAAGGTCAGGGTCATTGCTCCCGACACGGGCGGGGGGTTCGGGGGCAAGGCAGCGGCCTATCCGGAGGACCTCGTGGTCTGTTACGCAGCCAAACACTATCGCCGAGCGATAAAGTGGGAGGAGTCGAGGCGGGAACACATGCTCACCATGACCCATGGGAGGGGACAGACCCAGTGGGCTGAGCTGGCGGTCAAGAGGGACGGAAAGATACTGGGTTACAAGATAAAGGTCGTAGTCGACGGCGGGGGCTATTCGACCCTCGACGCTTCCGACCTGCCAGGACTGACAATCGGCATGGGGACTGGAGTGTACGACATCCCGGCGTACCGGGCCGAAGCCTACACGGTCTTCACCAGCAAGGTACCGACCGGTGCCTACAGGGGCGCGGGAAGGCCCGAGGCGGCGTTCCTGCTTGAGCGGGCTGTCAGCATCATGGCGGCGAAGTTGCGACTGGACCCCGTCAAGGTCAGGAGGCTAAACTACATCCCGAAGGCAAAGTTCCCGTTCAAGACGCCCGGCGGGTACACCTACGACAGCGGTGACTACGAGAGGAACCTGGACAAGGCGCTCGAGGTGTCCGGCTACCAGAGGCTGAGGGCAGAGCAGAGACAAGCCAGGGCAGCGGGCCGCCTCGTCGGGGTCGGCATAGTCACCTGGACCGAGATATGCGGCTTCGGTCCCGGCATGGGCCAGACCGCGAGTCTCATGATAGACAAGCGCGGCAAGGCGCTCCTCACCATCGGAGGGCACCCGCATGGACAGGGTCATGCGGTGACCATGGCCCAGATCGTGGGGGACGAGCTCGGGATAGCGATCGACCGCTTCACGGTGCGGCACGGCGACACCGAGATGCTCCCCTGGAGCACGGTTACCGCGGGAAGCAGGTCGGCCCCTCTCACCGGCGCAGCCACGCTGGTCTGCGCGAAGAAAGTGAGGGAGAAGATGCGCAGAATCGCCGCACATACCCTAAAGATCCCATCCGACAGCGAGATGGTCTTCCAAGACGGCAAGATCTACCAGGAGGGCAGCCAGGGGCGCTCGCTCACGTTCGAAGAGGTCGCCACGATTGCATACGACTCCAACGCCATCCCCGCGGATATGGAGCCGACCATCTTCGAGTATAGCGTCTTCTCCCCCCCGAACTACACATTCCCGTTCGGGAACCACATCGCCCAGGTCGAGGTGGACAGGGAGACCGGCGTCGTGAAGATACTCAAGTACTTCGCCGTCGACGACTGCGGGAAGCTGCTCAACCCCATGGTCGTAGAAGGCCAGGTGCACGGGGGGGTGGTCCAGGGAGTCGGTCAGGCGATGATAGAGGACCTCATCTTCGACGACAACGGCCAGCTCATCACCTCTACCCTGGCGGACTACAGGATACCCTCCATCGAGCTCATGCCTGAGATCGTGATCGCCAGGACGGAGACTCCTACTCCCTCCAACCCTCTCGGTGTCAAGGGAATCGGGGAGGCTGGATGCATCGCCGCAACCCCGGTCATCGTGAACGCCGTTGAGGACGCGCTGTCAGAGTACGGGACTGTGGTCGAGAAGATGCCGCTCCGCTCGGACTACATACTTTCGTTGATCCAGGCAGGAAAAGCCAAGCAGAAGAAGAGCTAGGAAAGTTTCTTCTCGAGCGACCCGATGATCTGCTTGACGTACTTGTCTGCCTGAGACTCGATCAGGCGCGAGCCTATGCTCGCCATCATGCCGCTGATCTTTGCGTCCGCTGACCAGGTCACGTGGGTCCCACCCTGTGGACCGTCCTCCATTGTGAAGAGGCTGTCGAGGTCCACCGAACTGTTCAGACCGTTCCCCCTCGCCTTCATCCTCGCGCTCGTAGGTTTCTTCTTCTCCGCCACCGACCCTTTCACGTCCATCGTCCCGCGGATGAAAGACATGCCGACCTTGGCCTTTAGCGTGAAGTTGTCAGCGTCCAGGACCTTCACAGCCGAGACGTCCGGAAATATGGTCGTGATCTTCTTGGGGTCCGTGATGAAGTCGTAGACCTTCTCCTTCGGAGCCTTGACGTCGAAGGTCCCATCGTAGTGCATTGAACAGAACGCTCCTCGGCGCGTATTTAGCTTTTGGAGGCGGGGTTTGGCTTGCCGCGGTAGGAGTCCTTGTTGAGCAGGTTGGTAGGCAGCTCACCTTGCAGCGCGGCCACGAGGTTCTTCGCCGCGAGGACAGCCATGGCCGTCCTGCTCTCGATGCTCCCGCTTGCGAGGTGCGGAGCGAGGACGACGTTGTCCATCTTCAACAGGGGGTTGTCAATCTCGATGGGCTCCTTCTCGAAAACGTCGAGGCCTGCGCCTGCTATGGTGCCCGCTTGGAGCGCCTCTATCAGGGCCTTTTCGTCGACCACGCCCCCGCGGGCAGTGTTGATCAGGAATGCCGTCCTCTTCATCATGGCGAGCTCCTTGGCCCCGATGCTGTTCCTTGTCTCGGGGAGGAGGGGGACGTGCACCGAGAAGAAATCGCTCTCTCTGAGGACTTCTTCCTTTGACTTGAACTCGATGCCATGTTTCTTCTCGAGCTCCTGGTTCCTGAACACGTCATAGTAGATTACCTTCATGTTGAATCCCCTTGCTCGGTTAGCGACGGCCACGCCGATCCTTCCCAGACCGTAGATACCGAGCGTCTTGCCGTAGACGTCCCTGCCGACCATTAGCATCGGCGTCCACTTTATCTTCCACTTGCCTGCCCTGACGTATTTGTCGGCCTCCGCGATCCTCCTCGAGACATCGAGCATGAGCGCCAGCGTCTCGTCGGCCACGGCCTCCGTCAGGACCCCCGGTGTGTTGGTGGTCATGATGCTCCTCGCCGTCGCCGCGGCCTGGTCGATGTGGTCGAACCCAACGGACATGCTCGCCACGACCTTGAGCTTCTTCCCGGCGTCCATGAGTTGTGCGTCGATCTTCTCGTTGATGTTGCAGAACAGGCCGTCGACGTCCACCACCTCCCTCAGCAGCACTTCCCTTGATGGAGTGCCGTCGCTGTCGTTCACTTTGACCTCCGCCACCTGTCTCACTATGTCCAGTGCCTCCTCGGGCACCTCGTTGCTAGTAACGTAGACGTGAAATGCCATGCCGTTTCCTCTCGGGCTTTAGCCGTCCGCTATTTTAATTGCCTTGCCTGTGCGGAGTATCGGAAGCTTAACCACTATCACGCCGTTCTTGTACTTGGCTGTAGCTTTCTCGGGCACAACGCGGACCGGGAGCCTGACCTTCTTCGAATATCGCTCGAACCTGGTAGCCCTCGCGCCGGCTCCGGAGACCCTGAGGGCGACGGGCTTCTTCATCTCGGCCTCTAGGCTGACGAGCTCTTCGGTGCAGGTGACCGCGATGTCCTCTTTCCGCGCTCCGGGGAGGTCCATGGCGACCACCACGAACTCCTCGTTCACCTCCACCCTGAACAAGGGGCGAAGGCTCCTCGACTCGATGTCGAACAGGGGGTCTTCGAACCCCGCAAAGACCCTCGAAAAGAACCGGTCCATGCTCGTCTCAGGATAATCGTCTTCGTCGTCTTCCCACATATCCATCACCTGTAGGCCGACGGGTTCCCGACCGTCGGCTGTTGCGCCGCCTGGGTCTGGCTCATCAGCTCCCTCGTCTTCATCCTGACCTCCTCGGACTCCTTGAGCAAGGGTTTCGTGTCCACCTTGAGGCCGACCATGGCGCTCAGCACGCCGATGGCCGCTGCTGCGGCCCCCGGGTCCGGGAACTGGAGCATGGACTCCCCCAAGAGGGTCACGTTCGCCTGGTCGTTGACCATGCAATACTTCATGAGGCTCGCGTAGAAGCCGGTCAATCCCCCCTGCTCAAGCGGGAGCGCTCCGATGGCCTTCAAGCCCTTCAGCATCACCTGGTCATTGGAGACCCCGGTCACTGTTGGCACGCCGTCACCATGGGATTCTTCTCGCTTCCTCGAGGGTGCACCACTCACGCCGACCACCACCTTCGCATCTCTCTCCTTGGCCCACCTCGCGATTTCCTTGGCGAGCTCGAGGGAGAACTTGGGACGGAGCGGCACGCCCGAGATTACTATCAACATCTTGTCCTTCCCGAATATCTGTATCGGGTATGTCGGTACCGAATCGCGTACAAGCATCACCTGAGGCGCCAGGTCGGAGTCGATGTGGCCCTTGGGCTCGAATTTGAGCTGTTCCACGATGTAGGAGCAGGCGATGGTGCCGATGAGTCCGACGTCCGGGACCGCCACGATGACGGAGGGCTTTGATATCCTGTTGCCGTACTCCGTGATTTCCACCCGCGGGGGAGTCTGAGGCAAGTGAGTTCGCGGTACGGTCCGCGAACCTGGATTAATCCTTTCCCTGTCCCTTGAAGACCCAGCTAAGGTTTGGCACGGCCTTCCTCTTCTTGGCCCTCTCGCCCATGGCGTGGGATATCAGAGGCAGAGCGATGGTGGCATCGCAGTAGACCACGCTTCTAGTGGAGTCCGATGCGATCTTCCCCCAGCTGATGGCCTCCTCCAGGGTGCACCCCGAGAGCCCTCCCCACTGCGGGCTGTCTGTGGTGATCTGGATGGCGTAGTCGTGGGGCGTAGCCTCCTCGCCGCCCTCGGATAGCGACTTGATTATGGTGGCGAGCTGGATGGTGTCCTTGGGGACTCCGCCTCCCACGAAGACGACCGCGGTCCTCGTCTTGTCCGCTATCTGCCCGAGTTCCTCCATGTCCTGGGTCTGGTCGAGCTGTATCTTCTTACCCTCCTCCCTCATCAAGAGGGAGAGGGCGACGCCGTATCCGCTGTCTATCAGTCCGGGGGAGTATATCGGCACGTTGTGCTTCCAGGCAGTTGCAGTTATGCTCTTGATACCCTTCTTCCACTGGTACTCTCCGAACCGGTTCAGGAACTCCCTTGTGGAGTACGCCCTCTTGGTGCTCAAGGTGCTGGCGAACTTCCGGATGAGGCCTTCGAGCTCTCTGTAATCGTACTCATCTGCGTAAATGTCGTAGAACCGGTCTATCTTGTTCTCCAGAAGGTCCTCGTCGTTTGCGAGCCAGCTCCCCTGATAGTAATTGTACCCCATGGCTTCGAGTATGTCCTCCGAGATATTCGCGCCTGTGCTCACCAGCACATCGATGTACCTGTTCTCGATGAGCCATCTGACTATCTTCCACTGGCCGGTCGTGCTCAGCGAGCCAGAGTATCCCATGAAGATGGTCAGGTTCTTTTGATCGACCATCTCGCACCAGATTCGGGCCGCCTCTCCCAATCGCTTACCCTGGAAGCCGGTCGCCGCCATGGCATCGAGTAGGGCCGAGACGCTCTTGGGTCCGACCTCTATCGTCTTCTCAGGACTACTCAGGTACTTCTTCCTGTCTTGCACAACTCTACGTCCAATCGTAGGATATTAATTCCTTGGGATGGGTGCGTCCGTGAAAAGGCGGGGAGGTCGTCCCCGTGGACTGGTTATCTCACCGTAACCGACTTTGCCAGATTTCTTGGATAGTCAGGGTCGTTCGACCTGGAGACGGCCATGTGGTAGGCCAGGAGCTGGAGCGGGATCACCTCGAGGACGGGGCTGACGCTCTCGTTGCACGAGGGGATTGGGACCCGATAACTGAAGACCGGATGTTCCACGTCGGAGACCCCGATTATCTCCGCTCCCCTCGCCTTGAGCTCGGTCGCGTTGGAGATTATGGCATCGAAACCGTCCCCGCTCCGCGCTATGACTACCACCGGTGTACCCTTCTCGATGAGAGCCAAGGTCCCGTGCTTCAGCTCGCTCGCTGGAATCCCCTCTGCGTGGATGTAGGAGAGCTCCTTGAGCTTCAGGGCCCCTTCTTGGGCGACGGGATAATGCGGGCCTCTCGCTATGAAGTAGAAATCGGGCCTATCCCGGAAGCGGAGCGCCACGTCCTTGATGGTCGCCTCCGACTCGAGGGTCTCCTCCACCTGCCCCGCCAGCTTCTTCGGGTCTCCTACGGTCCTCCGCCCCAGGACGGCATCGGCAATCATGTTTCCCACCATGACCTGGGCGGTAAAGCTCTTCGTGGCAGCAACGCCCACCTCGGGGCCACAATTCAGGAGCAGGACCGAGTCGCTCTCCCTAGCGAGCGTGGAGCCGACGGCGTTGACGACGGCGAGAATCCTCGCCCCCGCCTCTCGTCCGCGCTTCACGGCTTCGAGAACGTCGGCGGTCTCACCGCTCTGGCTAAAAGCGATCATCACCGTATCCTTGTCGACGAAGTGGGCCTGATGGTCGAACTCGCCCGCAAGGACAGCGTCGCACCGCACCTTCGCCTCTCTGTTCAGCCTGCCCTTCAGGAGCAGAGCGGCGTGGAAACTGGAACCTGACGCCGTCAGAAGTACGGTCCCCGCGTTCCTGATGGCGCTCGCGAAGGCTTCGAGCTTCCGCGGGTCCTGGAGCATGGCTCGCTGAACGGTCTCCGGCTGTTCGTGTATCTCCTTCAGCGTGTAGTGTGCGAAGTCCTGCTTGGAGACGTCCGCGAGCTCCCAGGCGAGCTGGGTGACCTTCCTCTTCACCTCTTTTCCCTGCATGTTGTAGACCTTCAGCCCTCTGGGCGAGATGCACGCGACGTCCATGTTCTCGAGGAAGACTGCCCTGTCCGTCCTGGAGATGAAGGCCAGGACATCGCTAGCCAGGAAGAACTCTCTCTTGCCCAGGCCGACCACGAGGGGCGCGTCGTTCCTCGCCCCTATGAGGAGGTCAGGGTGGTGTGCGAACATGACGACCACGGCATACTGGCCCTTGACCCTCTTGAGCGCCTTCAGAGTCGCCTGAAGGGGGTCGCGCTCCCTCTTGGAAGCCTGCTCTATCAGGTGGGCGATGACCTCTGTGTCGGTCTCGCTCCTGAACACGTGCCCGCGCTTTGCGAGTGTACTCCTGAGCTCGAGGTAGTTCTCGATGATCCCATTGTGCACCACTGCGATCGATTCGTCGCAAGAAAGGTGAGGGTGCGCGTTCGCCGTGGTAACGCCGCCGTGGGTCGCCCATCTGGTGTGCGCGATTCCCACACTCCCGGGCATCGTGGATACCGCGTACTTCGCCTCGAGCGCCTCAATGCGGCCAACGTCTTTTTTCATCAGAATCTTCCCGTCACTAACCGTGGCGATGCCGACCGAGTCGTATCCCCTGTACTCGACCCTCTTGAGACCCTCGAGTAAGATTGGCGCGATGGGATTAGATATCCCGGCGATTATTCCACACATCTGAGCCTCGCCGGCCCGGCTCGCTCTATAAGCTCCCTTGCATCGAGTTGGAAACGGTGCAATCTCCAGTTTGCATGGTCGAGTTCCTCTCGTGCTAGACCGGTCTACTCGGAGGGCCTACGACCATGCATAATTGTTTAATAACGGTCAGGCCGCCAAGTCCATCGTGACCAGTGACAAGCTCCTCCTCAGTCCTGGGAAGAGCGCGTCTGCCAAGCGGGTCCTAAGCTCGGGAGACCCGGCGGCGTTTTTCCCAGCGGCGACCGGCGTCGGGGCGAGGATCCTTGGATTGCTTGCGAAGGGGCCAAATTATCCGTCGCAGATTGCCAGGGAGCTTGGGGTCTACCATCAGACTGTGTACTATCACATGAGGAGTCTGGAGGCAGCGGGGCTCGTAAGGAAGGAGGGGACGAGGATGGTCCGAGGAGGGGTCGCGGAGTTCTACTCTCTTGCTTCGGACGGCTACGCTGTAGAGTTCGCGGTGAAGGGAGAACGGTTCGAAGGACCGTCACTCTCTGCACGGTCGAAGGGGCTCGCTAGGTTCCTCGAGGACTTCATACGGGGCGGGGAACTCGACGGCTGGATAGTCGTGGGGTCGCCCGAGGTGCATGGTCCCAGCAAGACCCAGGGACGGGACGGTCACTATGCCATCCAGCTCGGGTTTGCTCTGGGTCAGTTCGTGAAGTTGCCGGAGAGGTTCCCTGTGAAACTGGACGTGGACCTCAAGAACGAGAATCGGGAAAAGGCAAACCTGCTCCTCGTCGGAGGCCCTAGGACGAACATCGTTTCATCGGAGGTCAATCAACGGTTGCCGGTGCGGTTCTCAGAAGAATCGTTCTGGGGGGCGATCATAGACGAGAAGGGTACCAGGTACCTGTCCGAGACCCAAGGCATAGTGGCCAAGATAGCCAACCCGTGGGACGAGGAAAAATGGTGCGTCGTGGCGGCAGGGCTGAGCGGAGCGGGGACGAAGGCAGCGATAATGGCGATGACCAACTTTGCAGACCGGACCTTCGACGGTTATCGCGGGGGAGCGTATGCTGCGGTCATACAGGGGGTCGACCTGGACGGGGACGGAAAGGTGGACAACGTTGAAATCCTGCACAAAACCGGCGGGAAATAGGGTCTAGGAGGGTAATTCTTATAATGTTAGTCTTGGGGGCGTGCATTCGTTAGTTTGTCACAGTCGTCGGACTTCAGGTACCTGGTCAGGATCAAGGGTAAGGACCTTGATGGACGGAAGAAGCTGATCCCGGCACTTTCCGACATCAGGGGAGTGGGCGACAATTTTGCCCAGTCGGTGGTGAGCAGCCTCGGCCTCGACCCAAGAGCAAGGCTGGGCACGCTCGGTGAAGCTCAACTTCGTGAACTGGAAAAGGCACTCTTGGACGGGTCCTCTCTGAAGGTGCCCCAATGGGCCCTCAACAGGAGGAAGGACCCCGAGACCGGCGAGTCAAAGCAACTGATCGCCTCGGACCTCGACATAGCCAACAAGAGCGACGTAGACCGGGAGAAGAACGTCCAGAGCTGGAAGGGCATAAGACACGGGCTCGGTTTGAAGGTGCGAGGCCAGAGGACGAGAACTACGGGACGCCACGGAAGGACAGTCGGAGTCCGCAAGTCCGCGCTTCAGGCAGCGGCCGCGGCGAAGAGCGCCGGAGACGAGGAGAAGAAGAAGTAATGATTATCCATATGACAGGGTCGGTCCGTTAGAGATTGGGAGACCCTAGAACCCCCCGAAGGACATACTCGAAGCCCAAGAGTCCGTGGCGCAGCGATCAGCTCGCCCAGGAACTCTACCTGCTCGGCACATTCGGTCTGCGAAACAAGCGCGAACTCTGGAAGGCGCAATCGGAACTCAGCTCGATTCGAAAACAGGCGAGGAGCCTGCTCGCGGCCTCCGAGGTCGTGCGGAACAGAGAAGAGAAGAAGCTCCTTGACAGCCTCAAGAACAGGGGGCTCGTGGCCGAGGGAGTGCCCCTCGACGGCGTACTCGACCTCAGTGTGGAGGATGTCCTGGGACGCAGGCTCCAGACGATAATCTACAAGAAGGGCAGCGCGGTCTCGCCACTGCAGGCCCGGCAGCTCATCGTTCACAGGCACGTCAAGATTGGAGATAGGATCGTGAACATTCCCGGTTACCATGTGCGGGCGGACGAGGAAAACAGGATACAGCTCACGGGCGGAATAGGGACGCCGAAGGCTCCTGCTCCTGCCGCCCAACCGGCGAGTGAGCCCGAGCAAAAGGCCGAAGAAGCTCCCGCTCCGGAAGCCGAGGCGCCGACGCCCCAGGGGAACGCGAGCTAGACCTTGTCAGAAGAAGACGCGATGCGTGAGAAATGGGCCGTTGTTCACATCTATTCCTCGTACAATAACACTATCGTCCACATCACCGACCTCACGGGGGCGGAGACGATATCATTCTCGTCGGGCGGCAGGCATGTGAAGGCCGACAGGTTCGAGGCTTCGCCATATGCGGCGATGCGGTCAGCATCGGCGGCCTCTGACGTAGCCAAAGGTAAGGGTATCAACGCGGTGCACATCAAGGTCAGAGCGGTCGGCGGGACAGGCCCAAGGACCCCCGGTCCGGGCGCTCAGGCCGCGATCAGGGCCATCGCCCGTTCTGGGTTCAGGATCGGGAGGATAGAGGACGCCACCCCGATCCCCCACGACACCACGAGGAAGAAGGGCGGACGCAGAGGAAGAAGAGCGTAATCCGCTCTCGCAACTGCTTCAGGAATCCTAGAGCACTTTACGCCTTGATTTTCGGAGCGAACGCGCTCAGGCTCGCCATGAGCTTCCCGAACGCATCGTAGTCGCTCCTGTTCATGAAGATTCTAGCGGTGTTCGGCTTGCCGTCAGCGTTCTTGAAGTCCAGGTCCAGACTGTACTGCCCCAGGTGGTGGCCCATCGTCAGCCCAACGATAGAATCGCTCTGAACCTCGAAGCTTCCCTTTGCGGCCGCCAGCTTCTTTTCGAGGGTCATGTCGTCCCCATAGGACTTTCTGGTGAGACGACCGTAGATCGCCGCACCCAGGATGGCCGACCACAGCGCGCCGGTCCCAGTGGCACCCTGCTGGGTCTTGATGAACGCCAGTGAGCTGTTTGTGACGTGCATGTCGTAGTGGGCGAGAGTGTCGTCCCTCACCCGGAACTTTTGGATGTAGTCCTTGGCCGGTTGGCTCACAGACATGCTCTGAATCGAGCCGGCGGCCTATTTAGGCCTGGTGCGCGCCTTCGGACCTGACAAGGAGGACGGACCGACCCGTCGCAGTTCGGATGGGACCACAACCGTTGGGATGCGAGGAAAGAGCATGAATGCTTTTAAACCCCACACCATCCCGCATGAAACCTCAGTACGCCAGAGTGATGATTGGGTTTGGTTTTACCAAAGGTAAAGGTTATCGCGGAGAGCGATGAGGAAGTATCCCTACAGTTGGATGGGATCGACCGGAGCTACGCCAACGCCATTAGGCGCTTTTGCATAGCCGAGGTGCCTTCCATGGCCATCGACGACATAGTTATTCTCGAGAACTCCTCGGTACTCTACGACGAAATCCTAGCCCACCGGCTTGGCATGGTCCCGCTCAGGACGGACCTTGAGCGGTACGTGCTCCCTGAGAAGTGCGACTGCGGCAGCCCGCTCGGTTGCCAAAAGTGCAGAGTCCTCCTGGTGTTGGACGCGGTAGCCCAGGACAAGCCCCGCACCGTGATGTCTGGCGACCTGGTATCAGAGGATAGAGAGATCAAACCCGTCAGCCCGAACATTCCGCTGGTAAAGCTCGCTGCAGGGCAGGCCGTGAAGCTCGAGGCCTACGCCCGCCTCGGACGAGGCAAGGAGCACGCAAAGTGGCAGCCGGCGACGGTAGCTGCCCTCACCGAGGGAAAGGGCGAGGGTGTCTTCAACCTGAAGGTCGAGAGCTCTGGGTCTCTGCCCGCCAAGGAGATAGTGACGAGGGCGATCGAGAAGCTCGAAGAGAAGCTGGCGGAACTCCACAAGGACGTTAGTGATAAAGTAAATGACGAAAAATAGCAGCCGCGCGCCCACCGCGCGATCGAACCGGGTCCTAAGGACGCAGGTGATAGCGCTTGAGAGGAAGGGAAGGAAGGAGGACCTAGCCATCTGGAAGGACGTAGCCCGATACCTCGCCGCTCCTCACTCGACCGAGACACAGGTCAACGTGGGTCGCCTCTCTAGGTTGAGCGAAGGACCGAAGGTCGTACCGGGGAAGGTGCTAGGGACGGGTGCCATCGACAAGAAGCTGGTCGTCGGCGCGTTCTCGTACTCTTCGTCCGCGCGGCGCAAGATTCTGGACGCCGGCGGCGAGGCTCTCTCCATAGAGGAGCTCGTGAAGAGGTACCCGCAGGGGAGTGGAGTGACGATTGTCAGATAAGCCAGCGCCGGCGATGGCTCCGCAGGAGTCGACCCTCTATGTAGACGCAACCGGCCTGATCGCAGGACGGCTTTGTTCGAAGGTCGCAAAGGAGCTGCTCTCTGGGAAGAAGGTAGTCATCCTCAACGCAGAGAAGGCGCTGCTCTCGGGAAGGAAGGCCACCATATTCCGCCTCTGGCAGCAGACCCTGGAGATCACTAGCAGGGTCAACCCTATCTATGGACCCATCCATCCGCGGAGACCGGACAACATCATCAGGAGGATGGTTCGCGGGATGGTGCCCAAGACCAAGAGCAGGGGCGACATGGCGATGCACCACCTCAGGGTCTACATGGGAGTACCAGAAAAGTACGCATCCGCGAAGACGAGCCAGTTCAAGGACGCGGTCCCGCCGAGGCCGCTCTCGCTGTACACCACCATAGCCGAGGTCTCGAAGAACATCGGATGGAGCGGTTGAAGTTAGAAATGGTATCACCGAAGCAACACACAAAACCGAAGCTCTATCCTGGCGCCAGGAAGACTTCGCGGGCCTCGGCGGCTCTGACCTCCGGAGGTCAGGGACGGATCAGGGTCAACGGCGTCCCGCTCGAGATCTGGGAACCGGAGATCGCGAGGCTGCACATGCTCTCTCCCGTACTGATCGTCGGGGATATACGAGAAAAGTACGACATCGACGTCATCGTCTCCGGTGGCGGTTTCATGAGCCAGGCTGACGCCGTGGCCATGTCCCTTGCGAGGGCCTACGTCGACCAGACGAAGGGCGCCGACCTGAGGGAAAAGATGGTGGCCTTCAACAAGTACCTCCTGTCCGGCGACCCGCGGCAGACGGAGCCGAAGAAGTTCGGCGGACCCGGCGCCAGACGGAAACGACAGAAGAGCTACAGGTGACAGTGGATGCTCCTACCCATACGCTGTTTCACGTGCGGCAAGCTCGTCGGGGACAAGTTCTCTGAGTTCGATGCCAAGGTCAAGGCAGGAGAGGACCCCGGCAAGGCACTCGACGGTCTGGGAATCAAGCGCTACTGTTGCAGACGCATGATGATAACCTCCGTTGACCTGATCGACCAGGTCCTGCCATATTACGCGCAGAAGACACCCAACGGGCCCTAGGCATGCAGATAGAGGGCGTCCTCGTCCGGGTCTGCTACAACGGCAGGGGCGACCCTGGGATCGAGGCAGAGGTAACCGTGGGAGGCAAGGTCGGCCGGGCCCTTTCTCCATCGGGAGCGAGCCGAGGCGCCAACGAGGCCGTCCCCTTCGCCAAGGACAACCCTGAGATGACACTCGAGCGCTTTGGGTCCTTCAAGAGAGACCTCATCGGCTACGACGCAGCGGATACTCAGGGGTTCTCCAAGCTCCTGAGGTCCATCGACACCACAAAGAACTATTCCAACATAGGAGGCTCCATGGCCTACGCCCTGAGCGTGGCTGCAGCCGAGGCAGAAGCAGCCGCCAGGGGCGTGCCTTTGTGCAGAGCCATCGACCCCGCATCCTCCACGCTGCCCTATCCCATAGGCAACGTGATAGGGGGCGGGAAGCACGCGAGCGAAAGGTCGCCGAGCCTCCAGGAGATCATGGTCTCCCCCGTGGGCGCGGTCACCGTGAAGGAGGCTATCACTCTCAACCTGGAGGTGCACAAGCGCGTCGGACGAAAGCTCTCCAAGACGCTGAGCTACCCGCTCGGTCGCGGTGACGAGGGAGGGTGGGCGCCCGGCATAACGGACGAAGAGGCCATCAGGGTCGTCTCGGAGACGGCCGCAGAGGTCCAGGACGAAAGAGGGAAGAGGATCCGCGTGGGGGTGGACGTGGCCGCGGACAGCCTCTACGACGAGAAGAAGGGTGCTTACTACTACCGGGCCACGCAAAAGACGCTCCAGAGGGATGGCCAGATCTCGTTCATCGGCGAGCTGCGCGACAGGTTCGACCTTCTCTACATCGAGGACCCTCTCCACGAAGATGACTTCGAAGGCTACGCGGGCCTCCACGCCTCCCTGAGCGGGACCTACATCGTCGGGGACGACCTCTACACGACCGACCCTGAACGCCTGAAGCGCGGGCTCTCGCACCATAGCACCAACGGGGTCATAGTGAAGGTGAACCAGATAGGCACCTTGGGCGAGGCCCAGACCTTCTCCCAGCTAGCTCGGGAGAACTCGCAGCTGCTGGCTGCTTCCCACCGTTCGGGCGACAATGAAGACGGACACCTGGCTCACTTTGCGGTCGGGTTCGGGTGCGCCCTGATCAAGTGCGGCATCGTCGGGGGCGAGCGGATGTCCAAGCTGAACGAGCTGCTTCGCATCTCCGAGCGGCTGGAGGGGGCCAAGATGTACTCCTGGAGGGCCATCTAGCTCGGTAGTCTCTGCCTGCTCGACACGCTTAAAAGAAGTCGTTCGGGCAGGGGGAAGGCTCAGAGCAAAAAGCGAAATGGTGAGTTTGGAATAAGTAGCAACCGGATGTCGGAACATGAGGAAGACGAGGCTGGCTCGGATGAGAAGATGGTCATCCCGCAGCTCTCCGAGAAGGCCCTCCTCGCCACCGGCATCAGGATCGGCACCCAGGTCCGAACCAAGACCATGGAGCGGTTCACCACAAGGCCCAGGCCAGACGGACTGCACATTATCGATTACTCCAAGACGCTCCAGCGCATCGACGTGGCCGGCAAGTTCATCGCATTCGTAGGCGCCCCGAACGTCGTGGTCTACGCCAGCAAGGACTATGGCAAGGTCCCGGTCGAGAAGTTCTGCGAACTCACCGGAGCGATGAAGGTGACCGGAAGGTTCATGCCAGGTACTTTCACCAATCCGCTTTATCCGG
Source organism: Nitrososphaerota archaeon (assembly GCA_027886885.1). Taxonomy (GTDB): domain Archaea; phylum Thermoproteota; class Nitrososphaeria; order Nitrososphaerales; family Gagatemarchaeaceae; genus Gagatemarchaeum. The sequence continues at coordinate 72,200 of JAPCJP010000005.1, forward strand.
GTCACCTGGATGCGGAACTCGTGGTGGTGGCAGACCCTGCCGCAGACACCCAGGCGATAATCGAGGCGGGCAGGATGGGCATACCCGTCATCGCCATAGCCGACACCGACAACGTCACCGACGACGTCGACCTTGTGATCCCCGGGAACAACCGTGGGAGGAAGGCGCTCGCGGCGATATTCTGGTTGCTTGCGAGGACGGTGTTGACCTATTCCTCTGTCTTGGGAGCGGACCAGCAGATGAAGTACACCATAGACGACTTCGAGACCAAGCT
>JAPCJP010000075.1 GCA_027886885.1 Nitrososphaerota archaeon
CCCAGTGCTTCGCGACGCTCGGCGCGATGTATCCCGGCAGGATATTCCTGGGGCTCGGGACGGGAGAAGCGATGAACGAGGTCCCCGTCGGCCAGAGATGGCCGCCGTTCCGCGAACGGGTGAGCAGGGTCGAGGAGTCTATGGACATAATCACAGGGCTATGGGACAAGGAGTTCTTCACCTACACCGGGAAATACTTCAGTGTCAAGGACGCGAACATATACGACAAGCCTGGCAAGCCGGTCCCGATCTATCTCGCTGCGAGCGGGGCGACGATGGCCGAGGTAGCTGGGCGTCGTGCCGACGGCCTCTATACGACGCCGGCGAAGGAGGAGAAGCTGCGGGACATACTGCTTCCGGCGGCGAGGAAGGGAGCCGAGTCTGCGGGGCGCAGCCTGAACGACATCAACAGGATGATACTCTGCAACGTCTCATGGGACGAAGATTACGACAAAGCCCTGGCATCGATCAGGAGATGGCGCGCGGTAGCGGTTCCGGGGAGCTTCGAGAAGGAGGTGTGGGACCCGAGGGAGCTCGACCGGCTGGGCGAGTCCGTGCCGATGGAAGACCTGACGTGGAGGTGGACCATCTGCACCGACCTGGAGGACGTGATAAAGAAGGTCGACGGGTACATCGCCATGGGGTTCAACGAGATCGAGATCAGGAGCGGGAGCCCCGACGAGAAGGCATTCATCGCCAAGTTCGGACGAGAGATACTGCCGCACCTTCGCGAGAAGCACCAAGGGAAGTAGGGTAATCCGACTACAGCTCTCTTCCCAGCTTACCTGCGTCATACATCGCGCTCCCGATTCGCGCGCCGCCTATCCGGGCATCGCCGATCAGGTGGACCTCCTTCACCCGGCCCTTGAACGCGAGGTAGAGCGAGTCGTTTTGCATGCTCCCTGTTATGAGGACCAAGTTGTCGACCTCCTCGACGCGCACATCCTCGTGTCGGTGCACGTTATAGAGAGTCACGCGCCTTCCCTCGACCTTCTTCACCCAGGTGAAGGGCGATATCCGCACCCCGGCGGCGAAGACCCGGGGGAGCATATGGTCCCAATGGTTGTAGAGGTTCGCCTCCATGGCGATGTTGGCGTGCGGGGTGACTATCTCAATATCACTTCCCTGGCGGGCCAAATGTTCTCCGAGCCCCGGTGCCTCGACGAAGCTGAGCGTGTCTGCGATGACGACCTTCTTGCCCGCTTTCATCGTGCCCTCCCAGATGTCTCGGTCCGTCGAGACGACCGGCTCGTCCCAGCCCTTGATGTCGTTCATCGTGTATGGCTGGAATCCGGATTTGATAGCCGTCGATCCCGTCGATATGACAACGGCGTCAGGCTTCTCCTCCTCGATGAGATAGTCGATGACTCCGCCGTCGGCCGTCACGTCCATGCCGTACTTCACCTCGATCCCGAGCTGCTTGATGCGTTCTAGTTGCCACTGAAGTATCGCGCGCAGGTTCTCCCTTCCCGGGAGCCTCGCGGCAGTCAGCAGCTGGCCGCCCGAAGCCATCGACCGCTCGTAGACCACGGGCTTGTGGCCGCGCTCGGCGGCGACGCGCGCCAGCTCCAACCCCGCCGGGCCTCCCCCTATCACGAGCACCTTCTTGGGTTGAGCCGTCATCTTGGCGGTGCCGGTCCCCCATTCCTTCTCCCGTCCGGCCTCGGGGTTCACGGTGCAAGATATCGGCAGGCCCCTTATCATGCGCCCCCAACAGTCCTGGAGCGCGCCTATGCACGGCCGGATCTCATCCAGCCTCCCCTGCATCGCCTTGTTGGGAAGCTCAGGGTCCGCGATGAGCGCCCGGGTCATCGCCACCATGTCTGCCTGCCCGGTGGCCAAGAGGTTCTCGGCGTAGACCGGGTCCACATACTTGCCCACGACCCCCACCTTGGTCCTCTTGACCGAGGCCTTGACCGGGTTCGTGATCCTCAGGTTGTAACCGCCCTCGACGTACATCGGGACCGCCTGCCAGTCCTCCTGCTGCGGAGAATAGCCGCGGTCAGCGGTTATCCAGTCCAGCTTGCCGTCAAGTCTCCTGGCAATCTCGGCAGCTTCCAAGGGTCCGTTGCCCCCCTCGAACGCCTCGTCGCCCATCAGGCGCATCCCTAAAGCGATGTCCGTCCCCACGTACTCCCTCGTCCTCTTGATAATCTCCTCCAAGAAGCGCATCCTGTTCTCGAGAGGACCGCCCCACCTGTCCTTCCGCTTGTTCATCACGCCGGAGAGGAACTCGGAGATTATCGCCCCGTGCGTCCCGTGTAGGTCTACCCCGTCGAGGCCCGATTTCTTGACGAGGGCAGCGGCTTTGCCGTATGCCTCCACCTGAGCTTCTATCTCCTCGTCGGTCATCTCCCTAGACGTGAAGGGTAACACATGCTGCGGATGCGAGGGCCAGGGGTAGCTCGAGACCCCTTTTTCGTTCCCGCCGTTTGTACCTCCGGACGCGATTTCGATGAAGCACTTTGCGCCGTGTTCGTGGACCATCTTGGCCAGCCTCGAATATCCGTCGACCACCCGCGGGTCGGTGCCCCTGAGCGGCCATCGTCCCGTCAGGATCATCGGGTGACCGCCGCTGAGCGGGCTGAAGTGCGCGTCGGTATCGGGCGATGTCTGACCGGTCTCCTCCCCGACTATCGCCATGGAGACCTCGACCAAGGCCGTCCCGCCCTTCGCCCTCTCGGCCAAGTAGTACGCGAGGGTGTCGCCGGGGAGGTTGTCCCTCGCGTCCGACGTGAACATCGTCGCGTGCGGAGTCATGTAGATTCGATTCTTGAGGCTAACGGGGCCTACATCCAACGGCGTGAAAAGGTGCTCGAAATGGGACAACGACGATCAGAAGGCGGGATTTGACTTAAGTTTTTCGCAGACGCGAGCACTGAGCTGCCGTCCGGACTATCTCCCCACCTTGTTGTAGACGCGAACTGTATCGACAAGTCGTCCTCCTTCACCTTCCGCGGATCGCCGCGCGACTATTCGAGGACTACTGTGTTTATGAGGGGCATCGTGTCGATACCACCCCAGTCAGGGTCTAATGTGAAGCTCTTGACCTCTGAGCTCTTCCAAGCCAAGGAGCCCGAGTAGAACCAGAGTTTGGCGTATCCTAGCCACGCGTAGGGGGCGTCGTCATACACTGCCTTCTGAGCAGTGGTACAGGTAGACACGGTGCTGGAGGCGCTCGAGCTGGTCAAGAAGGAATTGATGCAAGCCTGCACGCTCGGATTGGAGTAGCCCGCCCAGTTGCCCCAGCTGGAGTTATTGCTGACGAAGGAGACCCAGTTGTCCGCCGCTGTGAGGGCTCCAGGGGCCCATGTCTCTCCGCCGAGTATCGATATCTGGCCGAGCGCCGCCGCATTCTGGACGTTGTTCGCATAGTTGCCGTAGGCGGCAGAGTATTCCGCGTCCGAGAGGCTGGTTATGCTGACGGTGAAGCCCACCTGCGCAAGGTTGCTCTCTACTATCTGGGCGATGGACTCGCAGAAGTTGCAAGTCGCGACGGTCCTGAACACGAGCGTTGGGAGCGTACTTGGGTCGATGTTGGCGGCTTTCAGGATGTCCTGAGCGGCAGTCACGTTGTACTGGTAGGGCCCGAGATTGCCGAGGTCATAGTACTGCGAGTAGAGCGGATATTCAGGACCCATACCTGGCGTCATCTGCCCGGAGAATACGTCCTGATTGATCTCGGTATAGTTTATGCCTCTGACGATGGCCTGACGCACCGCAGTGATGTTGGTGGGGTACAGGTTCACGTTGAGAGAAAGCGCACTGACTTCGGCAGACCACGCCGGAAGGACCGTGTACGAGTACACTGTCGGGTTCGCTGTGACCAGGTCCCAGTTGGCCGTCGAATCAACTGCTACGAGCTGCGCCGATCCGCTTGAGAGCGCCGTGTATCTTGCGAGGTCGTCTGGCACGAAGTTCACGACCGCCGTCTTCACGTGCCCTGGATCGATGGCCGGGTTCCCCTTCACTTGTTGCGCTGTTAGGTTAGCGCCCCAGTAGCTGGAGCTCTGCGCGAACGTGAGGTAGTTGTTGGGGTCGACTCCCGTTATCGTGTATGGTCCCGTACCCGGAATAGGGGTCGTATCGAAGTTGGTGTTCACCGCAGCGGCCGTTCCGAATCCGCCGTTGTTGAGCACGTACTGCGTGTCATAGGTCATCCCCACATACGAGACCATCGTCCCCAAGAAGGAGAGGAACGGAGCCTTCAGCTGGAAGACTATTGTGTTCGGGCCCGTCACGTAAATTGGCCATGAGCTGTTCGACATTATACTCAAAAGCTGGGGAGTCGGATTGATGAGACCGCTCTGCGTCATCAGCGCGATGGTGCTCGGCCCGAAGTTCACGTTGGTCATGTTGAAGATAGAGTACGACTGCCACCATCCCGAGCTGTTCCCAGAGAGGAAGTAGTCCCCGTACAGCTCGCCCCAGTACTGGTAGGCGTTGAACTTGTCTCCGTTCGAGAAAGTGACACCCTGCCTCAGGGTGAAGGTGTACGTGCTGTTGTCGTTGGTGCTGGTCCATCCCGTGGCGAGAACTGGGAGAAACTGGACTTCGCCCGTCTGGTACTCAGCAGTAGAGTTCGCGGTCACGAGTGGCTGGTATACCGAAATCTCGAACCAGTCGGGCCACGGAACCTCGTCCACGAAGGTCAGGACGTTCACGCCGTTGATCGGGTAGGTCGTGTCGTCCATGGTAAGCGTCGACGGGGCCGCGCTGCCGGACGACGTTGATGAAGCGGAAGTTGATGAGGTAGACGTCGACGTACTCTTCTGAGATGTCGCGATGACGAACCCTCCGACCACGAGGACTATGATTACAACCACAACAACAACCGATACAGTTCTGCTTATGCCGCGCCGCTTGTCCCTCCAGCTTTCAAAGCGAGGTACCTGCAACGACCGACGTGGTGTATCGCGCTCTATAAAAATATAATGAACGGCGCGTTATGTTGCACAAATTGAGGTCGCAACGAGACGATTTCGCTACGGGGCGGCGTAACACCTCGCACTATCCTTAAATCGTGAACACGAAAAATTCGTACAATCACAATGGCAGACTTCGACGTGATAATCGTAGGCGCAGGACACAACGGGTTGACAGCGGCCTGCTACCTGCAAAAGGCGGGATTCAAAGTGCTTGTTCTCGAGAGACGGGAGATCGTCGGGGGTGCCACCGTGACCGAGGCGGTTTGGCCGGGCTATCAAATCTCCCGCGCATCCTATCTCCCGCACATCGAGAATCAGATTGTCCGGGATCTTGAGCTAGATAAGTACGGATACACGGTCAGTCCGGTAGATCCGTGGAACTTCCATCCGTTCAGGAGTGGAAAATTTACCTTCCTCTACAGGAGTCCCGAGATGACCGCAAAGAGGTTCGCGAAATTCTCCAAACGCGACGCCGGCGCCTATCTCAAGCTCCGTTCGATGTCGGAGCAATTCGCGCGGACCATGAGCCCGTTGATGCTCGCGCCTCCACCACCGTTGGCCGACGTGTTATCTATGATTCAGGGAGACGGGGAAGTCAAGGAAACGCTGCGATATTTCCTCATGATGAGCGCAGAGGAACTGGTGAATGAGCTCTTCGAGTCCGAGGAGGTGAAGGTGACTCTCTGCCAGGTCAGTTTGGGAAACACGGGGATGAGCCCCAACGAAGTCGGAACCGCTTACAACCTCGCATTCAGTCTCGGCTCCGGAGGCCCCACCTTCGCCAAGGGAGGAAGCGGTGCCGTCGCCAGCGCTTTGGAGAGGGCAGCGACGACCCTTGGGGTTACGATACGTGTGGACATGCAGGTAAAGCAAATACTCGTCCGTCGCGGGAAGACGCAAGGCGTGGAACTGGTCGATGGAAAGAGGGTCACCGCCTCCGCGGTGGTCTCCAACGCCGACCCGAAGACCACGATTCTCAAGCTCATCGATCCCAGCGCGCTGGATGAAGAGTTCCTCCAGAAGGTAAGGCACATAAGGAATGAGGGCGCACAGACCAAGGTCAACGTAGCCCTAAGAGGACTCCCCGACTTCAGCTGTCTGCCCGGTCATAGCGAAGTCGGTCCACAGCACAGAGGGGGAGCATATCTCTCCGAGTCCGTCGGTTCGCTTCTAAAGTCCTACGCGGAATGCAGGCTGGGAGAGATACCCGAAGCGCCTCCGATCTACACTTTCATGCAATCGGCCTGGGATGGCTCCGTGGCCCCACCCGGGCATCACACTATCTCGAGCATGATTCGTTTCACACCATATGCGCTGCGAAAAGGGAACTGGTCCGAGCGTATCGAAGAACTGAAAGAGAAATACATCTCGATCAACGAAGAATACGCGCCGAACTTCAGGTCGATCATCGA
>JAPCJP010000076.1 GCA_027886885.1 Nitrososphaerota archaeon
TTCTCTTTATTTTAGGCTAGTGAATTTGTAGTCCTGTCAGACCTCTTCTGATCCTCGCCGAGGGGACTCAGATTTCGATTCCCCTGGTCTGGGACGGTTTCAAAAGCCGCCGTACGCGAACGTCCTCCCTTCACATTGGGGGCACCCGAAGCAGGCCCACGCTCGGTGGGCCTTGCAGAAGTTCCAAGGGGGGAAGATGCTGGCGGGCCTCGGCGGAGGACTAGGCACCTCGGAGGCCTCAGAAATAGGACGGGTATCGAGCTCCCTGGCAGGCGTCATGCCGTCAGGGCCTCGAGGGAAGTCCTGGGGTGGGCGCGCTCGTGCCTCCGCATGTGGACGAAGCAATACCTCGCCCCGCAGAGGTGGCATGTGAAGTGGAAGCCGAAGCCGTCGAGCACGCCGCCGCAGTGCCGGCACCGGTACGCGGACTCCATGCTGCCGTTGTGGGGCTGCCAGTCGCTGACCCTGCTCTCGGACGCCACGTTTTCCTTTCGGGCGCCGACTTGGATTTAACCGGTCCCCGGGGAGGAGATTGAAAGTATTCGGCGAGTCCGCACCTTTGGAGGACGGGCGGAGAGCCCACCCGTCCTCCGGTTGACCACTTCCCTTTGCATGACGAAGGAAATTGGTAAGGCAGAGACAGAACGCGCAATAATAATCACTTATGATGCAGTGGTCCGTATCAGAGATGTCGACAAATCGTCCACAATGGTTGGCGGAACCGTTCCACGCGCGGATTGGAGACGGGGTCTATTGCTTCGTCGATTGTGCCTGTTTCGAGCCGCTCCGTCTCCTGATGAGAAACGCGCCCACAGCTATCGCCGCGACGATCGAGATGGCGCCGAGTACGGGAATGCTGACGTAGACCGTCGTGGCGGATTCGCTCCGAATCGAAGCGTCCGCGGACGTAGAAGATGAGACCCCCAAGTAGGAGACTGTCCCCTGGTAGGTGCCGATCGGGATGAGGCCAAGGCTCGCCAGTCCGCTCGAGTTCGTGACGCTGGTCGCCGTCGTCCCGTTGACCAGCTTGGCTGCGACTTTGGCACCCTGGACGGGAAGCCCGAACAGGTCGGTCACCTTGATGCTGGCCGGGTATATCCTTGAGTCGATAGTGACGTTCTCGGGAGCCCTGACATCGTAGTTGGATATGCTCAGAGGTTTCACGTCTACCCCCTCCCATGTTACGCTCGAGACCGTGAAGGTCGTCCCGTTGTCGGCCCACAGGCTGAAGGTCGGGACCTCCTGCTGGCCCAGCACGCTCTCGTCGATCTCGAAAGCCGAGGGGATCACCGATGTCGAGCCTGGCGCGTCCTTGAAGGCGAACGCGACGAAGTACTGCTGCACTGATTGGAAGGTCAATGTGTGATACGAATTGAAGACGACGGTCGGCGTGGTGAATGTCCCGCTTTCGCTTCGGGTGACGTTCTCGGTCGCAGAGTCTAAAGTGTAGCCTGTCAAAGCTTCCCTCTGGTGATTCGGCACTACGTCCCCTATGTACCCCGAAGTCGCAGTGGTGCTCGAATTGGCGTCATAGAATCCGTCGCCCGTCGGCGACTGGGAAGAAAGAGTGACGTTGAAGCCGCCGGAGTAGGTGAAGCTATACTGGCCGACCGATGAGACATCTATCGCGTGCGGCTGGTTGGCGGCAACGCTGACCATGAAGCTCCCGCTCCCCTCCCTCTCGAGGAGGCTAGTCTGGCCCGCGTCGACCGAGTACGAAATCGCGTTCGTCCTGGACTCCCCCGCGACGGCATTCCAAGTATAGTTGTAGGTGGCCGTGACGGCCGTCTGGCTGTCATACCATCCAGCGTCTCCCGCAATCGGGGTCGGGGTGATCGACACGAGCGAGCCGGCGCTCGTGTTGATGAAGAATTGGGCTGTCGTCACGGCGGAGACGACCTGCCGAGAGGAGATGCCTGGGAGAGATAGAGCTGTCACTGTACCAGTGAGGTTCACCGGGACCTGAGCTCCCGCGTTGATGGAGTACGAGACCAGCCTGTCGCCTTCTCCCGCCGACCGCCCCCAGGTGCCATCTAGGGCGACGCTAACCTTGGAGCCGGAGTCGTACCAGTAGTCGTCGCCGGTGATGGTCGGAGGGGTGATCGAGGCGAGGGCCTGTGCGAGCGACGGGCCGAGAGAGACTTCGTATTGAGTCACGGAAGTGAACGAGATCGCGTGCGGCGCGTTCATGACCACCGACACCGTGACGTTCCCAAGCGTCGGAATGACCTGGCTCTCTCCGCCCGAGTCTAGGTTGTACGAGGCGAGCCTCTGGCCTGTCCCGGAAGAGCGGCCGTAGACATCAGGTTCGCTCACGACCGCCTCTGCCCCGTTGTCGTACCACTGAGATTGGACAGAGCCCCCCGCGAGCGTCAGGTAGAACTGGTTGGAATAGGAGATCGTGGGGGAATTGGAGATGGTCACCGTTCCCTGCGAGGCTGCAGCGAACCACCGCTCCGTGGATGACGACCCGACGAGCGGATTGGTTGTAGAATACGCCGTGTCGCTGTCAAGCCAGTATGGAGAGGGCGACGACCCCAGGGGGAGACTGACCGTGCCGCCGAACTCCTGGGCAGAGAGCGAGGGAGTAGAGTAACCCGAACCTCCGCCAACGACCGAATAAGAGAACGTCTCCAGATACTGATGGTAGTAGGTTATGGATTCGGTCGATGCCGTCGCGGCCGCGCCCGTCGTCGACTGGGAGGTCTGCCACCTCTCAGTCCCGCTCGACCCGGGCAGCTGGGTAGTCACCGTCCAGGTGCTCCCCGAGTCCAGGTCGAAGACCGTGGGCGACGCACCTAGGGGCGCCGTCTCGAGGGCTCCGTTCGAGGTGTAGGTCAGAGTCGGTGGCGAATATCCCGAACCACCTCCTACGATGGAATAGCTCAGGGTGAGCGGGATTATCCCCAGGGGAGTCCGCAACTCCAGTAGCTGGCCCGCGTTTAGGGTATACTTTCCTGCCGTGAAGAGGCTCGCACCAGAGTACACCTGCAGACTGTAGGTGCCTGGCTCAAGCGTCACGGTGACCTCGCCGCCTGTGAACGGATACTCTCCGGGGGTCCCTCCTACGTCCGACGAGTTGGTCACGTCGAGCGTCCCCGAGGCGAGGGAAGTCCTCAAGTCGACTATCCCCACGCCAGACTGATCCCATAGCTTCCCGAGTGTCCCGGCCCCGCTCTGTATCTGGGCGATGACGCCGCCGTCGCTGGGAAAGTAGAACCACTGGGAGAGGGCGCTCTCGATTCCCTCGGCAGTGTCGCCGCCGAAGTCGTAAGCGTTGGTTACCAGCTGGTAGTTGTGGCCGTTCCAGTACTCCAGCTGAAGGTGAACGTCCGACTGGACGTCGGTGGTCTGGCTTCCTCCGCCAGGCCCTCCGAGAATCAGCTCCGAGTCGTAGTAGACTCCCGCAGGGTTGTAGCCGAAGCCGTCGACGACGAACCCGCTCATCGCCGTTAGGTCGTGAACCGAGTCGAAGGCGACGCTGTCGTATTCCTGCCAGCCGTACCCGTCGTTGTACTCGAAGGTCACCGTCGGCTGTCTGGAGGCGCTGACCGAGGAATTGACCCTCAGGTTCAAGCTAGCGGGATAGGCGAGATAGACGAAGTTGCCGGGCAGCGACGGGTTAGCCACCGCTCCATAGAAGGTCTGGTTCCCCGACCCCACCACATGCCCATCTCCCGATATCGCCCCGGCCTCCATGCTCCCGCTGGGGACGGACGAATTCCAGACGTTGTTCTCGAAGTATACCTCGTTGTTCGCCGTGTCCAAGGTAGCGACGTCTTGGACCCAGTAGACGTAGACCTTCCCGTCGTTGCTGAATTGCAGGTTCACGTTGAGCTGGAACGTCATCCACGGGGAACCGGTGGAATTCTTCGTGCTCAGCGATAGAATCGAGGCCGAACCGAGGGACGAGTTGGTCGAATACTCGTAGGCTCCGCTCGGACCCAGGCCGTAGTCGGCTAATCCCATCGGGGCGGGCTCCTGCGAGTATCCCGCGAAGACGTTGATCGATTGTGACGCGAAACCGTTGAGGAACTTGGCGTCCACCTTCCTTGGTATGAGGGGCCCGGATATCGGACCCTTTGCGTTCACATGCCGATTCGAAGCGATGAAATCAGCCCTGCTGCTCGAGACTAGGAGGAGGAGCATGACTGTCAAAGCGGCGGCGCGTCGCAGCGTCGAACCCTCACGTCGCGGTGCCCCGCTAGGCTCCCATCTCAAGCGAAATGCCGGCGGAGCAAGAGCCAGCCGAACTTTAGAACGTTTCCGAGAATCGTAGCGGGCGGAAGCGGCTTTTCTCTATTCTGCGCTGATGAATCCCTTGCTGCCCTTGGCCTTCTGCCATCCGTCGACAGCTAGCAGTACCGCGAACACAAAGCTTAGGATTCCGACGGTGAAGATCCCAAGGAGGATTTGGAGAATGAGAGCCACGATGATGAACAAGATCGTCGACAATCCGAGGACCTTCTTGGTGCCGAGGTACAGATAGCCCAACCCGAAGAACAGATTCAGGACCGCCGCTATCACCGGGCTCTTGCCCGCGTATTGGTTGGTAGAGGGCATGCCCTGGCCACCGGGAGCCGGCATCGTCGAAGCCGGTTGAGACGATGCCGAAAGACTTGCGCCGCAGCTAGCGCAGAAGGCGGCGCCATCTGCGTTTTGCGCCCCACACTTCGGGCAAAACACAGGACAAGTGAGTCTTGTTCGCTTATAAAAGCAAGAGGGTGCCTGGAAACTAACCGCAGAGCGTCACGGCGCCAGCAATGTCCTACTCGGCGCTGATGAATCCCTTTCCGCCGCCACCTTTCTGCCAGCCGTCAACGGCGAGGAGTATTGCGAACACCAGGCTAGCCAGCCCGAGGGTGAAGCGCCCGAGGACGATGAAGATGACGAGCGCTATCAGGACGAATCCGATCGTCGGCACCCCTAGCACCTTTTTCACTCCGAGATACACGTAGCCGAGCCCGAAGAAAAGGTTCAGGAACGCGGCTATCAACGGGCTCTTGCCGGTGCGCGGGCTCCCCTGGATCGGCCCTGCCGCAGCAGGCTGGGGAGCTGCCGAAAGAGCGGCGCCACAGCTAGAACAAAAGGCGGCGCCGTCCGCGTTTTGCGCCCCGCACTTCGGGCAAAACACGGGACCTGAGATATCTTTCGTCTATAAAAGCACGAGCAATTCCGCGGGGCTACTGGCGCTCAGCTGATCATCGCGTACACTTTCCGCCTTCTCAGCCCGGGGAACCTCGCGAGCTGCACGGCCACCCAGTTCTGCGGGAACCTCTACTATACGCAGATTGGCTGCTGCGTCGACAAGGCTGCCTTCGTCTACGATGAGGTCGCCCACACTGTCACGTTCACCCCAACCCTGCTCACCAATTCGCTGCCCGGCGCTGACGGCATCATCTTCGACCCCGTGACCCACGACCTCATGGTCGGGGTCAACTGCGGCGGGAGCCAGCAGATCACCGAGGTCGACCCGGATTCGGGAGCCGTCACGAGCTCCATCCCGACCACGGGGGTCAGCCCCTCGCACCTCATGGCGGACGTGGCCGGGAACGCCTGGTACTCGGCCGACGGGTGCGGGACCTTCAACCAGGGGATGGTCGCGTTCGGATCCAGCTCCGGGACGACCAAGACGTTCACCGGGGACGACACCTACGTCAACACCCTGATCTGGAACCTCAACTCCCCCAACGAGAACCTCGCATACTACACCTCGAGCGGATGCTGCGGAGGGAACGGCCACTTCGGGACCCTGGACGTGGCCACGGGAGTGACGACCTGCGTAAAGTCGTCCGGGACGTGCGTTAACTTTCCAGGCGCCCATGGCGGATTCTTCGACCCCTACACCGGAGACCTGATAATCGTGGGAGGCAACCACATAACGCAGATCGACCCGAACACGCTGGCGGTCGTCTCAGACCTCTTCGTGTCCGGCGTGACCTTTGACCAAGGATCGGCAGACGGGAACGGCCACCTGTTCGTCGCAAACAACGGCGGCTCGATATACTTCCTCGACTACTCGGCGAGTCATTTGGTCGGCGCCGCCTCGAACTTCGCCTACAACATCGGAGGCTCCGGCGTCAGCGAGGCAGACGACGTTGCGCCCCTCGTGGGTCAGGGGTCCACCTCTACCGGCGTGCCGGAGTTCCCGCTGGGACCGGTGTTGCTAGTTGCGATCGCCATCCCGGTGATGCTCGTGCTTAGACAGAGGGTCGCGAAACTCCCGGTTTCAGCCT
>JAPCJP010000025.1 GCA_027886885.1 Nitrososphaerota archaeon
CAGAACCGCCGTGCGGCCAGCGCATTCAAGAGGGTTCAACTCCCTCCCCTACCTGATGCTTTCCAGGCTCGCTTAGAGTTTGGTTTTGGTCATAGAGGGCGATTCCGCCTTGGTTGTCTAAAGCTGCGAGTTTCTGAGCCTCTTGTGAACAACGTTCCTCCCTTCTGCTAGGCCTGCAATCTTTCGCTGGATGGTGAATCCGATGATTGATTCGAACAGATTCCTAGATTCTGCCCTGACGGTCACAATGTAGCTATCCTTGTTAATTTGGCATTCTTTTCCTCTGATTATCTTCGTGCCACCTTTCCGCTGGCCCAATCGCGGGCCGGTCGTGACTATCCTAAGGGAGTTCAGGAGCTTGACCACAAGTGATTGTTTTGATAGTTCACCGTTGGCGCACGATAGTTGATATTTGCTGGCCGAACCTTCCGAATCGAAGAATCCCCGAAGAAAGCCAGTCTTGCATTCCTTCGTGCTTGCTATCGTTGCCTCTATGTCTTCGATTGGTCCGCGAAGGAACTCTTGTAGCAGTCTGCTCGAGACTTCCGTACGCCACATACGTCTTGCGGGAAACCATCTCACATTGGGCGGAGATCTATTCAAGACCACCCCGAGGCATCTGGCGAACTCTTCAGCAAATTCATCGTCAGAAACTTGCAGCTTGATCCTATAGTTATGGTCCCCGCTAATGCTCGTCGTTCCATCCCCGAGCGTCGTGCCTGTGACGTACCCCAACTCGAAGGTCGGCGTCGGCTCGAACTTTCTCACACTCCCATCAGGAAGATGTGCTCCGGTCAGCCACCCACTCACGTGCGACTTGCTCAGTCGCGCCCCATGCTCCTTCCCCACCCGCGCGATGATCTCGTTGTAGCTCAGCCCATCGGCCTTCAGCTTCTTGACCGCCTCGAAGAGGACCTTCCTCTGTGCCAGGTCCCTCTGCGGTACGCCCTCGAACCGCCCCATAGACTACAAGGCGTAGACGCGATTTAAGCACCAACGTACCGCGTCCCGCTTATCAACGCCGCAGACAACGCCCTTGCCATGGCCGGTCTCCTCACCGAAGAAGAGCTCCTGCGGGAGCTCCGCGTCCTCTACGCGAACCATCCTCTCCAGTTCGCAAAGCTGATCACGAAATACTACAAGGGCCCGCGTGCGCGGATGGTGCTCGATACTTTGAAGACGTGGCCGCGCTGAGAAAGACGCCGGAACGGAACGCGGCGAGCCTCCGAATAAATCCTTGCAACCTTTGCCGCGAAATGTTGGGATAGTCGGCAAGCTTTATATCGAATATTCCTCATGGCCCGACCTGCCTAATGCTTCAACTGCCGGTTGATGTGGCGCCGCCGACCGTGGTCATATGGACGAGCCTTTTCCGCTATTACCTCTTCCTCGGGACTGCAGCAGCCATCATCGTGACCGCCTGGATGATGTACTACATCTTCTCCAACCGGGCGAAGAACGTCAAGGAGGCCCCGAAGTTCCACGAGGAGAGCGGGTGGGGCAACTGGAAGACGGTGTTGTACACACTCATGGTGACAGGGACGGTCCTGGGTTTCGTCGAGTACGAGACCTTCGCGTCGGCCAACCTAATCACCACACCGAGCGGAGACCCGATGACGATAAGCGTCACTGGTATACAATGGGCGTGGATCTTCACCTATCCCAACGGTCACGTGGCCCACGGGAATCTGACGGTCCCCCAGAACGAGATCATCCAGCTCAACATCACATCAGTCGATGTCGACCATTCGTTCTCGATCCAGACGATGGACGTAGCGAAGGACGCCCTTCCCGGCGTGTACTCGACGGTATGGTTCAATGCGACGAACACCGGTGTCTTCGTCAACGCCATCAGGTGCAAGGAACTCTGCGGAATAGGCCACGCGACGATGGTCGCCAATCTCACCGTGGTATCGCAGGCCTCCTTCAACAAGTGGTACAGTGCTCTACCTGTGCAGAGCTCCACCCAGTCTTCCTCCACTGGCGCCCCAACCGGGCAGGTCGTGACCATAACGATTCCCTCTGGCATCGGGGATACCAAGACCCTGAACTTCTCCCCTGACTCTGTGAGCGTGGCGCCCGGGACGACCATAATGTTCGTGAATCAGGATACGGGGAGCATCCACGACATCGACTTTACATCGATGCCGCCCGGTGCGACAGTAGCGAACAACCCCAGCACGAACACGAACACGTGGAGCGGCAACTCGTTCACCTTCACGTTGACAACGCCCGGGACCTACTCCTACAAGTGCGACTACCACGGCTGGATGACAGGAACGATAACCGTGACATAGTGATAGAAAATGGACCCCTGGATTAAGCGCTGGCTTTACACGACCAATCACAAGGACATCGGGACGCTCTATTTTGTGAGCGCCCTGTACTTCGGCTTCATCGGAGCGCTTCTTGCCATACTGATGAGGGTCCAGCTCTCAGTCCCGAATAACAGCTTCCTGGGACCGACCGCCTACGACCAGGCGGTGACCATGCACGGACTCATAATGATCCTCTGGTTCCTCTCCCCGCTCGCCATCGCCTTCGCCAACTACATCATGCCGCTCCAGATCGGGGCGAAAGACATGGCCCTCCCGAGGCTGAACGCGTTCGGTTACTGGATATTCGTGATGGGCGGGATCGTCGCTTCGATAGGCTTCTTCCTTCCTGGCGGCGCTGCCAACGGAGGATGGACGACCTACGCGCCCCTGTCTTCGACGAACTACAGTCCAGGCCCGGGGCCCACGCTGGCGTTCCTTGGCCTCATAATGCTCACCGTCTCGATCACCATGGGCAGCGTCAACATACTCCTGACGATCGCCTACATGCGCGCGCCCGGGATGACCTGGCGCAAGATGCCCATGTTCACCTGGTTCATTCTCTTCACCATCCTGCAGATGCTCTTCTCGTTCCCGTCTCTGCTCGCGGGCCTCTTGATGCTCGTCTCGGACAGGGTCCTGAACACGGTGATCTTCTCGTTGCCTGTCTCGGGAGGTGTAGCAGCTGGAGGTGCTGTACTCTGGGACGACGTCTTCTGGTTCTTCGGGCACCCAGAGGTCTACGTGGTCCTCCTGCCGGCCTTCGGCATGGTCACGGAGATAATCCCGGTCTTCTCCGGCCGGCCGCTCGCTGAGCGCAACATCATCCTCGCGGTCACCGGGGCAGTGGTCGTCCCCCTGAGCTACCTTGTCTGGGAGCACCACATGTTCATCACCGGAGTGACCCTAAGCGAGGACGAGGCGTTCAGCGTCGCGACCCTCCTCATCTCGCTCCCGTTCGATATCATAATCCTCGCCTTCGTCAAGAGTCTCGCCAAATCGTCGATCCGGCTTACGGTGCCCATGGCCTTCGCCATCGGCTCGATCGTTCTGTTCATAATCGGAGGCATCACGGGGGTCTTCCTCTCGTCGTTCGTCCTGGACGTGGTATTCAGGGGGACGTACTTCGTGGTCGCGCACTTCCACTACGTCATGGTCGGTGCCGCCATCTTCGGCCTATTCGGAGGAATCTACTACTACCTTCCCAAGATGACGGGGAGGCTCTACCACGAGAACATGGCACGGGCCCACTTTATCATCTCGTTCATCGGGTTCAACGTCCTCTACTTCCCGATGTTCTTCCTCATCGACATGCCGCGAAGGGTCTACACCTACACGTCGATACCCTTGTGGAACGAACTCAACGCGATTGCGACCGTAGGCGCGTTCATCTTCGCGCTCGCGCAGATACTTCTTGTCTGGAACCTAGTCTACACTATCAGAAAGGGTCGCATATCCCCGCCCAACCCATGGGGAGCGACGGGCCTCGAGTGGGTCCCCAGCATCATGGGCGCTTCGAGCGAGGGAGGTATGGTCTCCTCTACGGGCATAGTGGAGGCACACGGCGGAGACGCACACAGCGCCTCCGACGCGCACGGGGTGGAGGGAGGGCACGAGGGCGGTATGCACGAGGAACACATGAGCGCCCGCCCTGTCCAGCTTGCGCTCGGGATTACCGTCTCCTTCTTCGGCCTATCGTTCTTCACACATGGCATAGGCGGAGCCTACGACTGGCAAGCCGGGCTGTGCTTGCTGCTCGCCGGGTTTGTCCTCGACGGCTATGCACTCTGGGGCTGGGCCAGTGATGACCTCAAGGGCAAGTTCAAGTTTAACGAAGGAGTGACGGAAAGGTGGCCTTTCACCAACATATCCAAGATGAGGCTTGGGATGTACATCTTCCTGGCGTCGGACATCATAGTCTTCGGCGCGGTGCTCGCCAGCTACCTCTACCTCAGGTTCAACAGTCCGGTTCCGTGGCCGATACCCGGCAGCATCCACGACGTCACGCTCGGCTTGATCCTCACAATCATCCTGATCACCAGCGGACTCACCGCGGTCTTGGCGCTATTCTCGGCGAGGGCGGGCAACACTTCGCGCCTGATCCAGTACCTGGTCGCGACCCTCGTCCTCGCCTCCTCCTTCATGATAATCAAGGCCGGCGAGTGGTACGGCTACATCACCGGCTCACCGTCGTTCGCACCGTGGGGAGGCACGCTCCCCGAGAGCACCTACTTCTTCACCATCGGTCTGCACGGCGCCCACGTGACGGCTGGGATCGTCATCATGGGATACCTCATACAAAAGGCGAGGAAGGGCGGCTTCAAGGACGGCAACATCACGGGCGTGGAGAACTTCGCCCTCTACTGGGCCTTCGTCGACATCGTCTGGATGTTCGTCTTCCCGCTGTTCTACCTAGTATGAGACTTGGTGATTTGAGATGAAACAATCTACAGCGATCGGGGTCTGGGCGTCGCTAGTGGCCGCATCGGTCATAGAGGTCGGATTGTTCGAATACAACAAGGGGACCGTGATCGTGGACGTGCTGATCGGTTTGATTGCAGCTTCGAACGCCGTCATCACAGCGATGTACTCCATGGACCTCAAGGAGGAGAACACCGCCGTGAAGTACCTCTTCCTGATACCCGTACTCCTGGTGGCGGTGCTAATCATCACCCTCTTGCTGTCGTTCCCGGTGATAGAGTAAGATGGACACTTCCTACCCCAAGATAACACCCTCGACCAAGAGGGTCCTGTACCTGATAGGGATAATCGCAATACTCATCCCCATATTGCTGACATACGTGCTGCTCTATCCGCCCATGTTCCCGACAAACGTCTCGACGAGCCAGTCGAGCACGCAGTCGTCAGCACAGGGAGTGACCATTACCATTCCGCAAGGCATCGGAGGTGACAGGGCCCTGAACTTCCAGTCCGCCAACGTGACCGTCGCGCCCGGTACGACCATAACATTCGTGAACGACGACAGCAGCATCCACGACATCGACTTTACATCGATGCCGCCCGGTGCGACCGTCGCCAACAACCCCAGCCCCAACACGAACACGTGGAGCGGCAACTCGTTCACCTACACCTTCACCACGCCCGGGACCTACTCCTACAAGTGCGACTACCACAGCTGGATGACTGGGACCATAACGGTGACCTAGGCTGCTCCGGGGCGCTGACTTGGCCCCAGGACCTAGCTCGGGTACCGATTGGGAAGGATTTCTCGTAGGCCGGTGAGGCCTTGTCCGAGCAGAAACCGGCGACATCGCCGTGGAGGAAGAGACTTCCTGTGGCGACCATCCTGATACTCATCCTCGCGGCCTTCGCGGGGATCACCTACTATCTGGGGACGCCCACCCCTGCTCCGGGGGCCATTCCGATGACCTCCTGCGGAGGCGACCCCGATATCCTCATCACAAACTCACAGAATTTCAAGCCTCCTTCGATTAACCTTGTGATCGGGACGAATAGCACCGTGGCGTGGACGGACGATTTCTCCGGGGCTGGGGTGAACGTGATCTCGCGGGCCAGCCCCTTCGGTGGCCCTGTGTGGGACTTGAACATGAGCGACGCTACGACCGGCAACACGCAATGCATCGCGCTCACAGTTCCGGGGACCTACATCTACGAGGTGTCGTCCAGCGAATATGACGTACCCGGGTCGATCACGGTGACAGGGACCTCGTCCACCCAGGGGGGATGAGAATCGCTCATCAGCGGTCGATTCCTAGCAGAAGCGCTGGTCGGCTCCGTTGCCGCGGTCATTCTGGTTGTGATCCTCGGACTCAAGTACCTCAACGGAACCCTCTCGCAATCTAGCGAGCCGAACAATCCTATCTTGAACCTCCTCACTGGCACGCTGTTCCTGGAGCTGCTCCTCGCAGTGATCGTGGTGAGCATCTGCGCGATCGAAGTGTACTATTACCAAAAGAAATCTCCCGGCCCCGACGTCGTCGGCGCGCCCTAAACAGAGAGCGCGTTTTTCTGACTGATTGGGCCCATCAGCCCTAGGCTCGTCTCTAGCGGCTCCCAAAGCCGCCGAGATTCTTACCGTTTCATGGCAGCCGCACCAAGGGCGAATGGCGTTTTTCATCATGTGGGCCAAAATCGAACAAATGTAGCTCTTCCACCGATGAGCGCGCGGCCTTTTGCGGAGTTTCCAGCCCCCCAAAGTCTCCTTTTACCCAAAAAAACCCGATTCTCGCCATTTTGGCGAGAGCTTATATACGAAGGCCAACGAATTGGAGGCGAGGAAAATCGCTGTGGTCACCGGCTACTGCGTCTACGAGAAGAAGAAGAACAGGGAGATAAAGAACCCCAAGCAGATCAAGCTCAAGAACGGAAGAGCTGCTGTGAAGGGAACCTGTGGGTCCTGCGGAAAGCCAATATTCAGAATCGGCAAACTGAAGTAAGACCCGCTCTCCCTTACCCTTTTTATTTCCAGTCCCTAGGAAGAACTTATCACACCTCTCGCCGCGGGGCACCTGAATCGTTGTGCCGCTCCGCCTCTTCAACAGCATGGGGAGAAAGCTCTCTCTCTTCAAACCGATGAAAGCGAGAGAGGCGCGGATGTACACCTGCGGTCCGACGGTCTGGAACTATGCCCACGTCGGGAATTTCAGGACCTTCCTCTTCGAGGACGTGCTGCGGCGCTACCTGCTCTACAAGGGCTTCACTGTCACCCAGGTGATGAACATCACCGATGTGGAGGACAAGATAATCAAAGGGATGAAGCAGTTCCACATGACGAGGGAAGAACTGGTTGACTTTTACGAGGCCGCGTTCATGAAGGACCTGGAGGCGCTCAACATAGAGAAGGCTGAGCACTACCCGCGGGCCACTGACAATATACCAGAGATGGTCTCCTTGATCAAGACCCTGGTCCGAAAGAAGTACGCATACAAGTCAGAGGACGGCTCGTACTATTTCGCTGTCTCCAAGTTCAAAAAGTACGGAGCTTTGTCTGGGGTCCGCACAGCAAAGCTCAGGAGTGGCGCAAGGGTCAAGCAGGATTCCTATGACAAAGCGGAGGCCTATGACTTTGCACTTTGGAAGGCCTGGGACCCCGCCGATGGAGACGTGTTCTGGGAGACGGACCTGGGGAAGGGGAGGCCGGGCTGGCACATCGAGTGCTCCGCGATGTCGATGAAGTACCTCGGGGAGAGTTTCGATATCCACACGGGCGGTGTGGACAACAAGTTCCCGCATCACGAGAACGAAATCGCGCAATCAGAAGCAGCGACGGGAAAGAAGTTCGTGAAATACTGGATGCACTCTGAGTTCCTCAATGTGCGGGGAGAGGAGATGCACAAGTCATCCGGGAACATCGTCACCGTAAGGGAGCTGCTCAAGCAAGGCTGGAAGCCCCGGGCGATTAGACTCTTCCTTGTAGGCGGTCACTACCGCGAGTCGCTGAACCTCACCGACGAGTCGCTCGCGCAGGCCGAAGCCAACATCGAGCGGATGGACCAGTTCGTCAGGCGTCTGCAGGGGGTCCGCGCCGGGAAGGATGGTGGTAAGTCTGCGAAGATCACCCTCTCCTTTCTCGAGGACTTCGAGCACTCCATGGACGACGACCTCAACGTCCCGCTCGCGCTGGCCGCACTCTTCCGATATCAGAGGGGCGTCAATTCTCTAATCGATGCCGGAGAGATGAGCAAGCCAGAGGCGGACGAGGCGCTCGCGACGCTGAAAAGGGTGGACCAGGTGCTAGGGGTGATGCGCTTCGAAGATGCCGCGTCCGTCTCCTCGGGCATATTGAAGCTCATCGAGCAACGGGAGGAAGCGAGGAAGCGGAAGGACTACCGCAGGGCGGACGAGATCAGGGTCGAGCTGAAGAATCAGGGGATCATAGTCCAAGACACTCCATCCGGCCCCGTCTGGACTAGAGAGCAGTAGCCGCGAAAGGGTCCCTCAGGGTTCTTCGCTAGGGCCTGCCACGACCGGCCCGCTCTGAGCCTGAGGAGATGTAGCGGCCTGCACGTTCTTCTTCCGCTGCTTGGGCCAGCCTCTGGTCAGTATCCAGCCGACAATCAGCTGGGTCCCCAGCCATATCGCGGGGTGGCCTAACAGGGGACCGAGCAGGTAGAGTTCGACAAAGAGCGTGACGCCCCCCTGTACAAGGTAGGCGAGGGCGTCGATCCATATCAGTAGGTTGACCAGGAGAAGGAGGTTCGATTTCGTATCGGCCACCCCGTCCAACCTGTCGCCTAGACCCCAAAGTACCAGATTCAACCACCGTGCCGAGGTCATCTCAGTCACTCCCACCCGTCGCCTATTTTAACGAAGGGCCGTGTGAACTTCCACTAAACATTCGCTCAACTTAGCTAAATCACTCCCCATTAGTTCCTCCGGAGGGTCTCTCCTCCATGCTACAGGAGACGTTCCTGGGCTCCAGCAGGGAGTTCCTCAACTCGCAGTTGAAGCGAGGGTTCTTCCTTTCCCGAGGGGGCCTCAGGCTCAAGGTCGAGCCCGACTCGAGCATAACATACCTGGATTCGAGAGGGACGCGCAGGCTCCTCTTCGGGAGGGGGAGCGCAGAGCTCTTCAAGGTCCAGGCCGGGATAATCGTTCCGCTCAGACAGAGGGAGCTGAAGGTCCGCTTCCCTTCCCCCACCTCCGTCGAGTTCTCGTCGAGGCCGCAAGACCAAATCCAGGTAACTCAAACCACGACGCTCGTCTTCGGTCCGCCCACCGGGTACACCCGCAGGGTCAGGGTGACGAATCCCCTCCCCTCCCCGGTCCACGTAAGGCTCCTGACCCTGGCCGACCCGTCATCGCTCAACTTCAGGCGCAGGGAGGACCCGCCTGGCGAGATCGGGATGAACGCCTTCAACAGAGGGGACCACGTCGTGATGGACGACGTAGGAGACACAACGGGCTCCCGCGCCGTAGGTTTCAATCCGCGACCGAACTCCATCTACATGACGAGGGACAAGCAGCGGGTCCTCGACCTCCTGGGGACCGGAGAGCTCCCCGAAAGTATCTCGGGGATGTCCGGAGCCATAATGATCCTAGCTCAGCAGGACGCAGACGTTCCTCCTGGCGGGGCCGCGGAATTCACCACTGCCGGCCTCTACGACGCTTCATCGCTCGGAACAGCCCTTGAGGGGCTGACAGGGGCGCTCGCTCGCCCGCAAGACTCGGGCGCGGCGTACCTTGAAGCGGAATCAGTCTTCAGGTGCTCGAACCCGACGATCAACTTCGCCTATGACTGGGCCAAGGCCGCGTTGCATTCTATAGAGGGGGAGGGGGACAACCTCGAAAGGCTCAGTGCCGGACCGGGCCTCAGCCTCGTCAGGTCGGAGTACTTTCAAAGGGAATTTGAAAACCTGAAGAAAGCGCAGCGGAAGGACGGTCTCGTCCCGCGTACAGGCACCTCGGAAGGTGGGGTCCTGGAGACGTCCCTCTTCCTCACGAACGCCTGCCTCTTCCTGGCTTTCAGAGAAGACAAGAAGCTCAGAAGGAGTTGGTACTCGACGCTCAGGAAAGCAGGGAGCTCGTTGCTGGCCGCAGGGAAGGATGGGACGGTCCATGCGAGCACCGCCCACCCAGAGGGATGGAGGAGGAGGCTCGAGTCCGGTTTCCCCACAGGGGTCACCAGCGAGCTCAACCTGGCGGTCGCCAGGGCTCTGAACGAACTGGCCACGCTCGCCTCTTCCCTCGCCAAGGGGAAAGACTCGGCGACCTTCAAGGAGGCGAGCATGAAGCTCGTCGCGTCATTGAACGGACTGCTCAGGGACCCGAAGACGGGTAGCCTCGCGCTCAACATGGACGCCCGGGGTACCGTCCACCCAGAGTTCACCATCGACCACGGAATGGCGCTCTACCACCTCCCCTACGACCACAACCTCGCATCGTTCGCCGTCCACAGGCTCCTGGAGAAAGACTTCGAATCGGGACTGGGACCCAGGTGCGTTCCGACCTCGAACCTGCTCTACTACAACCCGACCTACGGGGACGGACAGCTCGGGTCGTGCTGGACGAGGGCCACGCTCTCCCACTCCGTGCTCGCCTACGAGGCTGGCTTTCCCACCATCGGGGGGCTCCAGCTCGAGAAGGTCGCACGCCTCGTAGCTTCAGGCTGGGAGAAAGTCGGGGGCGTCCCGGGCGAGTTCCCCTATTGGTTCTCGGAATCCGATGGGTTGGTCCTCGGCGGTCCCGGCTCAGACCCAGTGGCCGCAGGGAGGTTGATCGAAGCTGTCGTCTGGGGAGAGCTGGGACTTGACCGCGCGCCCCAGGGGTTCGAGTTAAGGCCGCCAGACAGCTCCACCCTTCACTGGGCTTCGATGCACGGCATGAATCTGGGGGAGAAGGGTTCGATCTTCGTCGGGAGGTCTGAAGGGAAAGTCGTCCTCAGCGCCTCGAGCTTTTCGCGGGCGGATGCGGACGAATCAACGAAATTCCAATCCTGCACGAGGCTAGGTTCAGGTCAGGCCGAGACACTGGTCTTCACCGGTCCCTCGTCGATGCTGGTCTGCACAGCTAGCACACAGGGAGGGACGGGGACAGCCCCTCTCTCGTCCGTGCTGACGATCCCGATGAAGGGTGCGCTCATGGCCGCCTCCCTCTTCGTCGACATCGATGAGTTCAATCCAATCACGGGACTCTGGGCCCGGGTCGATAGGAGGAGGCTGTCGGGGGACCTCTCGCTACAGGTAGAGCTCAGGCCCGGAGCTTGGAAGGCCATCAGGATCGCGCCCGCGACACGCGAGCCGCCGGTTCGCACCAAGTGATGACGACGTCGCCTCGCGCGCCACAA
Source organism: Nitrososphaerota archaeon (assembly GCA_027886885.1). Classification (GTDB taxonomy): domain Archaea; phylum Thermoproteota; class Nitrososphaeria; order Nitrososphaerales; family Gagatemarchaeaceae; genus Gagatemarchaeum. Next base: position 11,083 of record JAPCJP010000025.1, read on the forward strand.
AATTTCATTAACCTCCCGAAACCGGTTGAAGTGCAGGGCCGCAGCATCGCTTGGGTCGTCTCAAAGTTTCACTCCGCAACGGCATCTTCGTAGAGAGCGGCTCCACCACCTACGCTCTCGACCCCAGGGGGGCAGTGAAGGCTGATTACACCTTCGTCTCCCATGCGCATCTTGACCACCTCCAGCAGGGCGCGAAGAACGGTTCGACCATCCTGGCCTCGGAGGAGACGTGCCTTCTCGCAAAAGCCAGGGGCATCAACATCCCTTACGGGCCGCCCGACAAGGTCGAAGGCAGCCTCCTGCTCGACTCCGGACATATCTTGGGCGCCAGGGCGATCTGCATAGAGGACGAGCTGCTCTACACGGGGGACGCGGCGGGTAGGAGCCGCGCCTTCCTCGGCAAATGCAAGACCAAGAAAGCCCGAGTCCTGATAACCGAGTCGACGTTCGGGACTCGCAACTACATCTTCCCCCCGATATCGGACGTGGTGAAGGACGTCAACCGGACCATAGGGATGATGTTCGACAAGGGACGGCCCGTCGTCCTGATGGGTTACGCGCTGGGCAAATCGCAGATCCTTTCGCACCTCTTCTCGTCCTGGAGTCCGCTGTACCTCCACGAGGAGGTGAACAAGATGAGCGAGGTCTACCGCGGGTGCGGCATACCGCTCAAGAAGGGTAGACCGATACCCCAAGACCTCGATGAGCTGAAGCGCAGTCCTTGGGTCATGGTCACCCCGGTCATGAGCTACCGGAACGCTCTCATCAAGCGCCTCAAGAAGGAGTGTGACGCGGCGATCATCGCTTTCAGCGGTTGGGCCGCAGACCCGGGCTACAGGTACTCCATTGGAGCCGACTTTGCGTTCCCCGTTAGCGACCACTGCGACTATCAGGAGCTGCTCGAACTTGTGAGGGAGGTCTCACCCGAGCTCGTCTACACCACCCACGGCTTCACCGAGGAGTTCGCCGCAGACCTGCGGAAGGAGGGTTTCGATGCCAAGCCCCTCGACGGGCACCAGGCCACCCTCGCGGACTACTAACATTCGTCCTCATTAAATAGAGCACGTTTGGGTGCGGTCAACCATGCAGGCGCTGCCTCACCCGGATTTCGACCTCCTTGCCTCCCTATCACTCCCGGGCCTTCGCGGCATGGTCGGTTCGCCATGAGCATCAGGCGCAAGCTCTTTTCAAGACAGTTCATCATCAAGGGTTTGAAGTTCGCGTCCATCGGTGCACTGGGGACCGTCCTCAACCTGGCGATACTGTACACCTTGACCGACTACGGGCACATCTACTACATCTTCTCAGAGCTGGTCGCCATAGTCATCGTGTTCGTCTTCAACTACGTGGGCAACATAGCTGTCGGGAACATCAAGATCGAGAGCGAGGGCGCGACCCAGACCCGCGAACCCGCCGCCCACGACTAACCTTTTAAAATCGAGCTTTCGTGCAACGTGCGGCCTTGAGTGGTTATAAAATCGAGCTCTGACGCTGAAGAGAAAAGTTCCCTGCTCGCCCAGAACTATGACTGGAAGGTGGTGCAGGCCCGCGTCAGGCGATTCAAGACCGAGAATGACGTTCTATCGCAGATACAGAAGAAGCTAGGAGACAAGAAACCGGTCGGCTACGTCGAGGGGCCGCCCACGCTCAACGGCGTCCCACACATCGGGCACATCAGGGGCCGGATAATGAAGGACATCTGGTACAGGTTCTCCACCCTGAACAAGGAGAACATCGTCTTCAGGGCCGGATGGGATTGCCAAGGTCTCCCGGTCGAGCTCCAGGCGGAGAAGGAGCTGGGCCTGTCGGGGAACAAGTGGGAGGATCTCAAGGCCATCGGCGAGGAGAAGATGGTCGAGGCGTGCAAGGGCCTCTTGTCAAAGTACCTCGTGTCCTGGGAGGAAGCCGACGACCTTCTCGGGCTCTCCCTGGACCACTCCAAGGCCTACATGACCTACAAGGACCAATATATCGAGCGGGAGTGGAAGTTCCTCGAGAGCGCCTGGAAGGACGGGATACTGGGTGAGGGCTTCAAGGTGGTGCCCTACTGCCCCAGCTGCCAGACCTCCCTCAGCCACGCGGAGGCAGTCCTGGGCTACGAGAACCTGGAGGACCCGAGCCTCTACTACAAGGTGCGGACCTCAGACGGGTCCTATCTCGTCATCTGGACAACCATGCCGTTCACGGTGGTGACCGACGAGATGGTCGGGGTGAAGCCCGACGCCGACTACGCCTTCGTCAAGGTGAGCGACGAGACGTGGGTCGTGGGGGCGGAACGCAAGGAGGCCCTGGCCAAGGAGTTCGGTCTGGAGTTTGGAGAGACCCTCAAGGTGGTGAAGGGCAAGGACCTGGACGGGGTGAGGTACACCCACCCTCTCCTCGATATGATCCCCGGGCTCGACGAGCTGGCCAAGGCCGGCAAGGTGCACATGGTCGTAGCAGAGGAGTTTGTCGAGACGGCGACCGGTACGGGCCTCGTGCATCTAGCACCGGCCAACGGCGAGGAGGACTTTGCGGTCGCCACCAGGAGAGGGGTCCCGGTGTTCGCTCCCATAGACGACAGGGTGCGCTTCACCGAGGGCGCCGGGAAGTTCGCGGGGATGTTCGTGAGGGATTCTGACCCTCTCGTCACGAAGTACCTTGAGGAATCCGGAGACCTCGTCCACGCGGGGACGCTGATGCACGAGTACCCCACCTGTTGGAGGTCGGGCCATCGGCTCGTCTGGGTCGCCAGGCGGGAATACTTTTACTGGATAGACCGGATAAAGGCGGACCTGATCAAGGCGGCGGAGGGTGTGGAGTACTACTTCGACCAACCCAAGAATCGCTTCCTTGAGTTCCTGAGGCAGTCCCCGCCCTGGTGTATCTCGCGAGAGCGCGTGTGGGGCTCCCCGCTCCCCATCTGGGCCTGTGACGACTGCAAGGAGAAGGTCCCCGCGTTCTCGCGCAAGAGCATCGTCGTCCAGGCCATCGAACTCCCAGACGGCCCGGACTTCGAGCTTCACCGCCCATGGATCGACAGGATAGTCCTAAAGTGCCCGAAGTGCGGTGGGAGGGCCCACAGAGAGCCCTTCGTGCTGGATACCTGGCACAACAGCGGCTCCGCGCCCCTCGCTTCCTTCACGGACGAGGAGCGTGCGAAGCTGGTCCCGGTGGCGCACCTGACCGAGGGGATCGACCAGACCAGAGGATGGGCGTACACGCTGCTGGTCCTCAACGTGATATACGAGAAGAAACCTGTCGCGCCGTACCGCGCCTTCCTCTTCCAGGGGCTAATCCTCGACGAAAAGGGCAGGAAGATGAGCAAGAGCCTCGGGAACGTGGTGGACGCCCTGGGAATGCTCCGGAACGACTCGGTGGACCTACTCAGGTACTACCTGATGTGGAAGAGCTCGCCGGTCGACGCCCTCAGCATGGACCTGAAGGAGATGACGGGGCGCCCCTACCAGGTCCTGAACACCCTGTACCATCTTCACGTCTACCTGAAACAGAACGGCGACCAGGACGGCTTCGACCCGAGCACCCACACGGTCGCATGGGCCATGGAAAAGAAACTCCTGACCACCGTCGACCGATGGCTTCTCGTCAACCTGGAGGAGGGGGCGGGACGGGTCTGGAAGGCCTACGCGGAGGGAAGGTACAACGACGCATGCAAGGTGCTCGAGTCGCAGATAGTGGAGGTCCTGAGCCAGGGGTACGTCAGGATGGTCAGGAACGAGCTCTGGAACGACACCCCCGAGGAGAAAGACAGGCGCCTGGCGATCTTCGGCGTCATATCCCACGCCCTCAGAAGCCTCGACATGTGGCTCCATCCAGTGGCACCATACATCACGGAGTATCTCTTCCAGGAGCTGTTCTTCCTCCCCCAGAAGGCGTGGAAGAGCCCGCTCCTCATAGCCGACCTCCCTTCAGCGGAGCTGCCGCCAAGCGCCAAGCGCGAGAGGCAGATGGTGGACCTCGTCCTCCGCGTGGAAGGCGCGTGCAACTCGGCCAGGATGAAGGCAAAGTTGAAGCGACGGTGGCCCTTGAAAGAGATTCACATCCTCGTCGCAAAGGCCGACTCCGACCTGGCGAAGGACTCCAGGGAGGAAGTGTCTCTGCTCTGCAACGTCAAGAAGGTCGCGACGGCCGAGAGCATTTCGACCATGCCCGTATCATTCACCCTCGTACCGAACAGGTCCCAGATCGGGGCGCTCTTCAAGCAGCGGGCCGGCGGGGTCCTCGCCTCGCTCAAGCCCATCCGTGGGGAGGAGGCCTGGGGCCACTACAGCGAGGGGCTTCCCGTCCTGGTGAGCACCCCATTGGGAGACGTGGAGGTGCCGCTCAACGCCTTCGAGCTACAGCTCGAAGGCAAGGAGGGATGGGAAGCGGTCGCCAAGGAGGGTCTCATCGTCGCCATCGAGAAGACGAGGGACGACAAGCTGGTCGCAGAGGGTCTCATGCGCGACGTCGCAAGGCGGCTTCAGGCGCTCAGGAAAGCGCGAGGCTATTCGCCCACAGCGGTGCTGAATCGGGCCCTGGTCGCAGGCCTCGACGACGAGATGGTCGCCCTGCTCACTCCGCTCACGAAGGAACTGCTCTTCCTAGTCCGCGTGAAGGAGGTCAAGGTCATGAGATCCAAGGACGACCTTGGAGGCGAAGCGCCAGCCGAGTGGGAAGAGGACGAGCTCGACAGCCGTCCCATCTACATAGATGTCTCCTAGCCTATTCTCCAGAGAAGAGCCTCGTCGCAAGGGACTCCGGGAGCCCTGCCCTGATGATCTTCTTTGCGGAGGCTTCCACATCGTAATTCACACCCCTGAGCTCCACCGCGACGCCCACGGGCGCTCCGCGCACGATTGCGTAGGATGCTCGCTTGTCACTCGTGCGAGGCTGTCCCACTGAGCCCGGATTGAAGGCCATCCCCTCAGGCCCGGTCCAGACGAAGGGCATGTGGGTGTGACCCGTCGCGAGGACGTCGACCTTGAGCTTCGTGAGGTAGTGACCGAAGAGGTCCCGGTGAGTCGCCTCGTAGACGTACTCCCAGAGGTGGTCATCGGGGCTCCCGTGGACCATGTACACCTTTCTGTCGAAGACCTTCTCGGTCCTGGTTGTCGGGAGCCCGGCTAGGAACGCGCGGCTCGGCTCCGTAATGTGGTCCATTGTCCAATGCGCCGCCATCCCGGCTCTCGCGTTGAAGCCGCCGACATCCCCGGTGAGAACCGCTCGGTCGTGGTTGCCGATTATGCAGGTCGCCTTCCTATCCTGCAATAGTTCCACGACCTCGTTCGGTGAGGCCCCGTATCCCACGATGTCTCCGAGGCAGTAGACCGGTCCCGACCCGAAGTCGCTCAGCACAGCGCGGAGGGCCTCGACGTTCGAGTGGACGTCGGAGATGAACGCAACGCCGCCGGTCTTTATCATCAGCCGTGGCTTTGGGCACACCCCGTTAAAGTCTAGACCCCCAAACCCTTTATCGCTTCAGCCAGGACGCAATGAGGGAAGTAACATTTCATGACGGAAGAGGAACGGGAGGAGAAGGAGGAGAAACGGGAGAACCGAGAGGAGAAGCAGGAGGAGCGCGAGGACCGAGAGGACAGCCGGAATCGAGGCCCTTCGGTGTGGAGCAGGGTTGCGGTCTGGTTCCTGCTCTTCCTCCTTGCATGGCCGCTCCTGTGGGGGGGCATAACCATCGTGCTCGCTGAGAGTTCGTCTGCCCTTTCCGTCCTGTTCGCGTTCGTCCTGGCCGTCGCCATTGTCCTGGCTTTGGCGATCTACGTCGAGGGAAGGCGGAAACGGGACCGCCCCTCCCAAGGGGAAGCCTGATGCAACCGTCGTAGGCGAAACTTGGACGAGAATAGGCGCCATCACTTTAAATATCGAAAGCCGGACTTCGTGAAAAGGAACACAGAGAATGGGAAGGAAGACAGTACTGATCGGATTCTGGCTTCTGGGCTACCTCCTGGGATTTCTCGCCTGGACTCTGCGCGACCCGCTGATCAGCGCCATAGCCCACCTTGGGGTCAATCAGGATATCGCCTCCGCGATCCTCGCTGGGATAGCGGGGGGGTTCCTCATGGTCGTCTCCGTCCTGGTCTGGTCCGCTCTGGACTGACCGAGACGGGCTCAATTGCCGGGGGCGAACTTCCTCTGGATTATCCTGCTCCTCGCCTCAGGGAACGTGGCGTCATGGAGCAGTTCGTTCTTCCTCCCCGTCATCTTCAGGAGGCCGGAGAGCGCAAAGTACCAGGCTGAGTTTGGGGTGCCGTCGCTGTTGGGCAGCTCCATCCTGAAGATCCTGGTGAGCGGGTCGTATTCCGCGAGCGCCTCCTCCCCCAGGTCTTCCTCGATGAGAGCGAGGATAAGCTTCACAGAGTTCTCGAAGGACTCCTGCCTCAACTTCGGAGCGGCCCTCTCCTCGAGTATGTTCAGGAACTCCACCCCGATGGCCTCTATCTGCCTCTCGTCCTTAATGGACCTCGTCACAGCCTCCACGAACAGCTTGGTCACGCGGGGCGCATCCGCAAGGACAGCGAGGCTGTCGGTGTTCGAGACCGATGCGAGGGCCTTTGCGCTCGCAGAAGCCCTCCAGAACTCGCCGAAAAGCTCGTCTCCCACTGCGCTCTTGAGTTCACCCAGGACGAACTGGTAACCCCTTCCGGTCTGGCTGTTCACCATGATGAGTTCCGCGTCGTCGATGATGAAGGCGCTCTTGCCCGACATATGCTTCCCATACCGGACCACCATCTTCGAGGACGCGAACGGAAAGGCCGGCAGGTTCGCGGGCACAGACGCTACGACTCTCACCTCCACGTCCTGGGAGCAGGCGTTCTCTAGCTCCTCGGAGCACTCCTGGATGAGGTGGAGCCCCCACCCGTCCGCGATGCACTTTACGCTCCTCTGTGCCCTCAGGATTGACTCCTTGAGTTTCATCAGGACGCTCTGTGACCCCAGCGAGAGATACCTCTCCTCGACAGAGTCCTGGGGCATCATATTCCGCTCCCTCACCTTCTTGAGCGAGCCCATGACCTTCTTCATGGTCCGCACTGACCTCTCTCTGTCCGCGAGGACGCTCTCGAATACCTCCGGGGGCATCGCCTCGAACCTCACTGGCTTGCCGTCCAGCTCTTTGACCGCGCCCTTCTTCATCAGCTGGAGAGCCGTCTGGTACACTTTAGTCCTCGGGACCCTCGACGAGAACTGGAGCTGATTGACGGTGCTCGGACCGCCTGCGAGCAGAGCGACATAGAGCTTTGATTCGTACTCGGTCAACCCGAAGCCCTGGAGCCCAGCGACGACCTGCCCGCCCACGGGGTCGGACTGCGCGACGAACCCCAAGTCAGTTGACCTCCTCTAACGGACCTTGAATTGTCACTGTCATGCCTGTCGCCATCGTGACTAAGATGACGGTTACACCTGCCATAAAACGGCAGGTCATGAGTATTCAAGCAGCGAGTCAATATGTCGCAATTCTCAACTAAGTGGGAGAAATCCAATACAGCTGGATTCACGTCCAGGGTACGTGAGTCCGTAAAGAACCCAGGTCCGCTCAAGCCAAGACTGGACCTGGCGACCCGACAGATACAAGTCCAAGTCGCAAAGCTCGAAGCGACGACGCACAAGCTGAGGGAGAGGGACACCTCGATCTTCAACAAGATCGTGGCCTCGATCCAGAAGCACGACTCACAGCACGCCTCAGTCTACGCGAACGAGCTCGCGGAGGTAAGGAAGATGAACAGGATGGTCACTCAGGCCAAGCTGGCCCTAGAGCAGATCACCCTGAGACTGAACACCGTCACGGAACTTGGCGACATCATCGTAACCCTGACCCCTGCAATGTCAGTGATTCGCAGCGTCAGGCAGGGATTGGTCAGCGTACTACCGGAGGCGGAAGGCGAGATCGGAGAGATATCCGGCCTGCTCAGCAGCATCCTGGTGGATGCGGGCACGGTGGGTGGATACTCGCTGAACTTCGAGGCCGCCAACGAGGACGCGGAGAAGGTCCTTGCGGAGGCTGCAGCGGTGGCAGAGCAGAGGATGAAGGAGAAGTTCCCAGAGATTCCCTCTGGCCTCCCCTCTGTGGAAGGAACAGAACAAGCGTCCTAAGGAAAGGCAAAGAGGTGGGTCCATGCCCACGGGGCCAAGAAGAACGCACCGTGGGATACAAACCCCCTCCACCCCTCTTTTTCTGAAACAGTCTAATGGAACGCGTCGCGAATTGTACACCTCGTTCGGTTTTGGGTCAAGATTTGTCACGCGTTCAGTTTTTTGTTTCCTAATGTTGACCAACCACGTGATTACCTCTCAAGCTCAATTCACGCTCACCATGCTCAGTGGTGACCATCTTGGCTAACAACAGGCTCATCTCCATACTGGGCAGAGGGGAACGAGATTACAAGAGCAAGATAGGGGTCGCGCTGAAGGAGATAGACCTCCAGAGGAAGGAACTCGAGAACCTCAAGGCGAGGCTCTCGGAGAGGAGGCAGAAGCTCTTTGACTCCACGGTCAGGGCTCTCCAGGAGAAGAACCGCTCCAAGGCCAACGTCTTCGCCACGGAGCACACAGAGCTCAGGAAGGTCATCAAGATAGTCGAGGCGAGCGAGCTCGCCCTCATGCAGGTCTCTCTGAGACTACAATCCATCACCGACATAGGCGACGCCATGGTGCACATGGGAGCAGCCTTCCGCTCGGTGAAGAACGTCAGCAAGACGGTGGAGGGATTCATCCCCGCGCTGGACGCCACCTCATCCTCCATCAACGACACGATGGCCGAGACGATGGCCCAGATGGGTCAGTTATCGCCGTCGATCAAGGTGGACATCAACAACGAGAACGCGGAGCAGCTCGTCGAGCAGGCCAAGAAGTTCGCCGAGGAGCAGTCGGAGAAACTGAGGGAGAGCCTGAACGTCATGCCGAGCCGCTTCGAGCAGGAGATACACAGCACAGAGGACCGCATCCCGATCCTTGCCACGGGCGAAGACGGCGAGGAGGAGAGCTGGGTACTCGGGACCGTCTATTCGTCCCCAGATTATACCAAAATCGAGAATGAAGTGCTTAGGTACGCAAGCTCGCACAACGGAGCGGTGGACATCGCTGAGACCTCGAGCAAGCTTGGAGTCCCCACCGACGAGGTCGAGCACTCGATGATGAGGTTGGTGGCCGAGGGGAAGGTAAAGTCGATACGGAGTGAATCGTCGCGATGAGCATAGTAGCCGCTAGAGAGCTGGAAGAAGATGCCAGAAAGTACGCGGGTGAGGCGATACGCCTCGACTCGCAGGGTGCCCACGGGATGGCGATTCAGAGTTACCAGAAGGCCATCTCGACGCTGATAAAGTTGGTTCACCTCTATCCTGACTACAAGCTGAACCGCCACTACATGGAGCGGGCGGGACTGTACCAGGAGAGGGTCAAAGCGATCCAGCAGGCGCACGGCATACTGCCCCGTGACGGGCCGGCGGGAGGGAACGACGAGGACTCGTTCAACCCTGTCCCAATGATGACCCCATCGGGCGAGGGACATGCAGCCGACGGGAACGGAGCCGCGGCTGGCAATGGCAACGGGAACGGCGCCACCAAGGGGCCCCAGATGGTGCAACAGCTCAAGGCCTCCTTCAACGAGCTCGTGGTCAAGGAGAAGCCGAACGTAAAGTGGGACGATGTCATAGGGCTGGACGATGCCAAGCGGGCAATTAGAGAGTCGATCGTCTTCCCATTCGAGCGTCCCGACCTCTTCCCTCTGGGCTGGCCCAGGGGCATGCTCCTCTACGGACCGCCGGGCTGCGGAAAGACCATACTCGCAGCCGCCACGGCCGCGGAGATCAACGGATACTTCATCTCCATCGACGCAGCCTCCATAATGTCAAAGTGGCTCGGCGAGGCTGAGAAGAACGTGGCCAAGCTCTTCACCGAAGCGAGGAAGCTCCTGGAGAAGGGCGACCCGGTGATAATCTTCATCGACGAGCTCGACTCGCTCCTCGGCGCCCGCAACAACGAAGTCGGCGGAGAGATCAGGGTGCGGAACCAGTTCCTCAAGGAGATGGACGGAATCCAGGACAAGGGGAAGCACTCCCACCTCTACACCATCGGGGCCACCAACAAGCCCTGGGCGCTCGACTGGCCCTTCCTGAGGCGCTTCGAGAAGCGCATTTACGTGCCCCTGCCCAACTTCGAGGGGAGGATCTCGATGTTCAAGAACTACACCGCGCCGATCAACGTCGATTCCGCGATCAGCCTCGAGGACCTCTCCAGGATATCGGAGGGCTACTCCGGCTCAGACATCCGGGACATCTGCCAGGGCGGGCAGCTCCGCGTCGTGAGGGAGCTCTTCGAGAGCGGCAAGGCCGTGGACAAGACCGCGATGCCGAGGCCCATAGTCATGAGCGATTTCAAGGACATAATGAAGTCCAGGCGCCCCTCAGTCTCACCCGAGATGCTGCGCGCTTATTCCAACTGGACAGAACAGTACAAAGCGCTCTAATCTTCTTAAGGCGCCCAATCCAAGCTTCCGCAGAATTGGAAGAGATACTGCCCGTCACCGCCATGGCGAAGAAGGTCGGCGAGAAGGTCCGCGTCGCCGGATGGGTCCACGATGTGAGGCTCCTTGGGGGAATAAGCTTCGTCCTCCTGAGGAATAGGGAGGGCATCATCCAGATCACGGTCCCAAAGAAGGCGGTGTCCCAGCAGGTGCTCGACACGGTGGCCGCCCTCCATCCAGAAGACGTAATCCTCTGCGTCGGGTTGGTCAAAGAGGCAAAGGTAGCGAGAAATGGGTTCGAGATAATCCCTGAATCCCTGAACGTCCTCAGCGCTTCCGCCACTCCCCTACCACTCGACCCGCGAGGGGTAACCAGCGCCGGACTCGACACCCGGTTCACCTGGAGGACCCTCGACCTAAGGCGACCCGAGGTGACGGCGCTCTTCGAGATTCAGGACGCCCTCTTCCTCGGCATGGAAGCCTACCTGAGGGGCAGCGGCTTCCTGAGGGTCTTCACCCCCAGTATCCTGGGAGGGATATCGGAGGGGGGCTCGGAGGTCTTCAAGATAGATTACTATGGGAGACCGGCGTTCCTCCGCCAGGACCCCCAGCTCCACCGCCAGCTAGCGATGGCCGGCGGGCTCGAGCGAGTCTACGACCTTGGCCCCAACTGGCGGGCGGAGCTCTCGCACACGCCGCGGCACATGAGCGAGCACAGAACGATAGCGCCCGAGATGTCCTTCATCGCTGACGAAGTGGACACCATGAAGGTCGAGGAGGCCATGATAGTCGCGGGCATCTCCACGGTGATTGAAAAATGCCAGGAGCAGCTCGACATCCTCAAGCTGGACCTCATGGTGCCGAAGACCCCCTTCCCAGTGCTGTCTTTCCCGGAGATCTATCAGACCTTGAAGGACCACGGGCACGTTCTGCCCGAGGACTCGGACCTCGACCGCACCTCAGAGAAGCTACTTACAGAGCACGTGAAGACCGAGTTCGACTCCGACTTTTTCTTCGTCAACCGTTTCCCGTCCAAGATCAAGCCCTTCTACGTGATGCACGTCGACGAGGAACCGCGCTTCGCCCGCTCCGTCGACCTGGTCTACAAGGGCGTGGAGCTCTCCTCGGGGGGGCAGCGGGAGCATCGCCATGACCGGCTGATGGCGCAGATCAAGGAGAAGGGGATGAACCCGGACGAACTCCACTGGTTCACCGAGCCGTTCAGGTATGGCATCCCTCCCCACGGGGGGTTTTCGCTTGGGATCGAGCGGTTCACCGCGCTGCTCCTCAACATCGAGAACGCGAAAGAGGCTGCGCTCTTTGCCCGCGACCCCGAGACACTGCAGCCCTGACGACTGGATTTCTTTAGAGATGACCAGGTTGCCGTAGGAGTTCACCCCTGCGCTGTAACCCGGGGTGGACGATCGTCGTCGCGTCGCGCGTCGCCTGGCGATTATGAGTCTTCCTCGCTGAATGACGTATCTACCCGAATTAGGTTTGGTGAACTAATAATCCGAGTAGCTCGCGGCGACGAGTGTTGGCTGACCGCGCTTCGGGGTTCCTCACCGACACGGTCATGGGAGCCTTCGAGCAGATCAAGAAGAGGCTACAGGGGAAGGGACGCAGCGTCGCCATCGAACAGTCTCACCACGAGGCGACGATAATCTCCGTGCACCAAGGAAAGCTCGAGTTGCGTTACACGGTACGGGTCAAGGCAGGGTCGCAAGGCAGCTATCCCGTGGTGGAGACGTCCTTCGTAGACCGGCTATCGGGCAACGAGGTCAAGACCCAACCGGAGGTTTTGGGCAGGGCCGCGGAGATGTCAAGCGTAACAGACGTGACCCAGCAGGATATCGTGGGAAGCTTCTTCGCTCACTACCGGCCCGTCTACGAAAAAGGCTACCTTTAGAGCCGTAGCGTCGCTTCGCGCTCGAACTCCACCATGAGCTCGATGCCCTTGACGGCCTTTACTATTTTCTTTAGCGTCTCGATCTCCCCACTCAGCCTCTCGACCCTCCTTCCGGGGATGATGGCCTTGGTGAGCTTGCTACCGTCCGGGAGCCAGACCGTGTTGACCGTCAAAAGTCTGATTGGATAGAATAGGTCTTCCAGGAACCTCTTATCGGAGTTCGACGCCACGATGACCCACACCCTGCCCTTTAGCTGCTCTTCGAGCTTCTGCTTTATCTCGGGCTTGGACCTGATGGCAGCCGCATCTGACGCTTCCAGCTCGAGGATGAAGTTCGAGTCGACCTGGAAAGAGCGAAGGAGCGTCATCTTGTTGACCTCGGGGATCTTCTCCGCCAGCTTGACCAGGGCCCTGGAGACCTGGATGTCTGCGTCGGTTATTTGTCCCGCGGTGAGCTTCGCCTGGCATTTACCACATAGGATACCTGTCTTTGCGTCGAATGCGCAAATCGGAATC
>JAPCJP010000006.1:0-15354 GCA_027886885.1 Nitrososphaerota archaeon
CCTGCTCGACCTGATGGCGAAGATGTATGGGGTCTTCAAGCTCGAGTTCAAGGTCAAGATATCGACGAGGCCCGACGAGACCATGGGGACCGACGAGGAGTGGGAGAGGGCGACCAAGACCCTCATCAGGGTGGTGGAATCCAAGGGACTCCCCTACGAGGTCAAGGCGAAGGAGGGGAACTTCTACGCTCCCAAGATAGACGTGGACATCAAGGACTCCATGGGGAGAGAGTGGCAGTGCGGGACCATCCAGCTCGACCTCCAGATGCCGAAGCGCTTCAGGCTAGCCTACACCGGCTCGGACGGGAAAGACCATACCCCCGTCGTCATCCACAGGACCATCTACGGTTCGCTGGAGCGATTCATCGGGATACTCATCGAGCACTATCAGGGCAAATTCCCCCTCTGGCTCTCACCCGTCCAGGTGAGGGTGCTCCCGGTGTCCGACGACAACAAGGCCTACGCTGGAGAGGTCCTCGAGAAACTGAGAGACGCAGGGGTCAGGGTGGAAGCGGACTTCGAGAGCGGGACGATTGGAGGGAAGATAAGGAACGCCCAGCTGCAGAAGATACCCTTTATGATCGTAATGGGGGGCAAGGAGCAGGAAGCGCGGACGATAGCGGTGAGGGCGAGAGAGGGCGACGTGAGGTACGGGGTCAAGGTGGATGATTTCCTCGCCGAGCTAAAGCAGAAGACCGAAGCATACGCCTAATCGGTTTTCTTTGCCTTTCTCTTCGGCTTCTCGTCCGCAAAGTACAGTTTGAGAGGGTCCCAGTAGGATTCGTGCCAGCCGCCAGTGTAACTTTTCACCTGCTCCGCTGGGACGTTTGAATGTACCATCTTGAGCTCCGTCCCACCCTTCTTGGGGGTCAGTGTGAGCTCCAGCCGGGAGCGCGGGTAGCCTTCCGGCCATCCTGTTGTCTCCCATTCCTGGACGATCTTCTTGTCCTTGGCGAGTTCGAGGTTCTTGCCAGTGATGTAGCCGTCCCACGCGTTGAACTCCACGCCGACCTTCGAGTTCGTGGTCGCAGGAGACCCGGTGAACGCGCTATGTTTCTCGGGGTCGAGGAGCGCGTCGTAGACTTGGTGCGGCGTCGCCTGGATGAACACGGTCTGCTTGATGGTCCCGAACTTGAGAGCCAAACTGATGGTAAACGACCGGTCCGGGCTTAAGAGTGTTTCATCAGCGACCCGATAATCTCAGGACCAGAACGCGTCGAGGGTGGTGGACCCCATGAACTCGTCGAAGCTAAACCCGAGGGAGTCGAGCATCTGGTCGAACATCGAGCTCGCGTACTCCAGGTACTTGTCCACGTCGACATCGTCCACCCTGGCGAGCGTCACCGGCTTGACCCCCAATGGGGTCTTGGTCTTGACGAACGAGATGATCTCTCCGGCCTTGATCTCCCTCCCCCCGGTCTGCATGAGGTTGGCAGCCTTCACGTGCTGGGGCATCGTCCCTGAGTATCCAGAGATCGCCTTCCCTATCATGACGTTGAACGCAAGGTCCTCAAGTGAGACCTCCTTGTTGCGGAGCTTGGAGACCATACCTGTGAGGAGAGTCTTGATCTCAGCCCTGGCACGCTCAAAGTCCTCGGGGGCGTAGACCCGCCCAAGGATCGACAGCGATTCATAGAAGGTCTTCTTGAGGAACTCGGGTGTTTGACTTTTTTTGCCCGTGAGCCCCTTGATGTCAGCGGTCCCGTCCTGGAGCACCCCGAAGTAGTTCTTCTTGCGGTCACTGAAGGCGACGTAGCGGTAGGACTTGTCGACGTCCAGCTCGACGCCGAGATCATGCTCGGCCCAGACGGTGACACGGTTGATCTTCTCCCGGTCCGGGTTCTCGATGAAGAGCGAGTCGGTGTTCTTCAGGACTACGCTCCCGCAGGAATCAGCAAAGGTGTGGTATCCGTCTACGGAGAGGTCGTAAACAAATCCTGTGTACTCTTCCTCCACAACCCGAGGCGCTCTCTTTGTTCTGTTGTTGTTCGTGCATGTAGCTATAGAATATGTTCCCTTGCTCGGGCGATAGTTGACTGAGTGCTTGATTCCGAGTTGTAGCAGGAGAGTCGAGAGTCCGCTGATCAATCGGTTCGATTTGGACTCGTACTTGAAATTCTTCAATCTGTACTCCTGAGAGTACGCCTTGCCGAATACTCTGGACCCATCTCCTTTCACCATGTTCTCGACGAGCAGGAGTTTGAATTCGTCTTCCACGTTGAAGATGAAGTCTGGAAGGTGTTTGCCCGAACTCTTCTGCCCACACAAAGCCTTGAAGAAGACTGCTGAGACCTGATTCATCATCTGAAGCTTGTGGGTCTGATCATGATATTGCAGGTGCAACAAGGCGCCTGAACTCGAGCGATACTCGAGGCTACGCGTCCCGGGATTGGACTCGACAATGGAAGTCTTCGCATCTGAGAAGAGCGCGTGATAACCATTCTGAAGCGTCCTGAGCCAGCGAGTGTCAGAGTTGGCTATCGAAGCCCCCACTCGCGAATTGGTGGTGTCCGGCGTGCTCGAACTTCCCTCCGCGATGTAAGCGCCCAGAAGTTCAACGAGGGATCTGAATTCCATCGACCCCACTTTGATGAACCTCCTTAGCTTGACGGGTCGACTCCGATGCGTCCAAGAATACCAGACCCAATCGTCATCACAATGAGCCTCAATGGTCTTCCACCTGCCTTTGTAGATGGTTCGATATTTGATCGAGGAGAGCAACTCGAAGAGGTCGAGAGTCCGAATCTTTTCGTTCGACGGGGGGATTCCCTCAACCCTAGCCAGGTGTTTGTCATCTAGGTCCTCTGGCTTGGCAAGCACGAGCCCGCTTTCGCCCGAAACGACGAGGGAATGGTCCTCTGTCACTCTGGAACATCCGAGCTTATCCCACACTCGGAAGACCCTCTTCGCGGTGCGATGTCTGATAATTGACGTGATGTCCTTCCACTCTGTTCGTCCGTCTTTTGTACTGGTCGCGAGCGTCTTCCACCCCAGTGGATGGGCCTCCTGCTTTCCGTCCTCACGGTCGAGTGTTGGGCCGAATTTATCGAAGAGGGACTCTATCGGAAGTACACGCATGCGGTTCTCAGGATCCATGACTGTGACGCACCGATCCCCAGTAACGCTGTCACTGTATATGACGGAGACACCTTCCTGGTTGCACTTTTCGATGGTCTTCGTGATGGCGTCCCTGCCGTAAGCTGCGGTAGCCTCTGCCACTGGCAGGCAGTACAATGCGAAGGTTTCGAATCCGAAGGTACCGTAGGACGCATTCAAAATTACTTTTAGTCCTTGTGAAATCACCGCCGCTAGCTCCATGTCATCCTGCGAGAGAGTCCTGTCCTTCGCCAGGTGTTTGTAGTGACCGACCCTGAGGTCCCTAAGCGACCCTATCACGAGGCTCTCCAACCCGCTCCGCTTCTTGCAGACCCAGTGGTCGGTGTCTGGGACCCTGTTGGTCCGGCACTCCTCGTGGGGGCAGTTGACCGTCTCGTAGGAGAGGTTGTGGACCTTGATGATGCTGGGGTACAGGCTGGCGAAGTCCAGGACCGAGACCCCGAAATGGACGCCGGGCTTCGGTTCTATGACGAGCCCGCCCTTGTACTTCTTCCCCTTGATTATGGCCTCAGAGGAGGCTCCGCCCTTGAGCCGCAGCTCGTCCTGCCTGGGGATGAGCGCGTCCATGCTCCTGTGCTCGTAGAAGAGCATGGAACGGATCCAGTTGGAGACACCGAGCCTCGCGACGTCGTTCATGGGCATCTTGGCTATGCGCGAGATCACTAGCAAGATCTTCATGAGCATCGAGGACTGCTGGTAGGTGAGCTCGAAGGTGAGCTGGGAGTCGTTCAGGCAATAGTTGGCGAGCTCCAAGAGGGGCAGGTCCCCGACATTACCCTCGAACTCTATCTTCGACTTGCCGAGGACGGCCTCGGATATCCCGTTCAGGGTATGCTCCGAATAGCGGTTCCCGTAGACGTAGACCTGCACGGACCTGTTGTTGAAGAACCGGTAGAGGTCGATGTGGACGCCGTGCTTGAGCGACGCTTCCTGGCGCTGTAGCGCGATGGGTATCTCCTCCTCCCTCACACCGAGGCGCTCCGCGCGGTGCTTGAGGTACCTGAGGTCGAAGTCATCCCCGTTGAAAGTGAGGAGGAACGGGTAGTCCATCATCTTCGAGAAAGCAGCCCTTATCATGGCCGCCTCGTCCTCGAAGAGCACCGCCTTGTAGGGGGGCCTGCCCACCTGCAGGGACATGTCGCCGTCGCCCCTGGAGACGAGGTAGACGAGCGACTCGCTTTCATTGTAGAACGAGACGGCGATGACCTGACGGTCGGCCTTCTCGGGGTCGGGGATTCGGTTCTCTTCGTTGGCGACCTCTATGTCGGTGGCTATCCTCTTGAAAGAGCAGAGGGGCTGCCCCAGGAGGTCCGCCCACGCGTTGATGAACCTAACCTGTTCTCCGGTGTTCTTGGAGAGTATCGCATTGAGTGACTTGGCAACGACCTCGGGCATCGCCTTCTCCACCGGCGAGAGTTCCCCATTGGTGACCTTGTAGTAGGTGCCCACCCGCAGGCTCTTGTCGTAGACGTAGTTCTCGTAGTACTTGATGTCGCCCTCCCAGACGTCCATGATGTCCCTGATGGACCGGCCCTGCTGACCGCCGATCGCCAGGGGGTCGGTGGCGATTATCTTCCTCACCGATATGCGGGAGTCAGAGAGCAGGTCGTTCTTCTCCACCTCGCGTATCTCGATGATGTCGCTCCTTCCGGCGAGTTTGGAGAGCACCTCCGCACGAGGAAGTTTCGAAAAGCAGTAAGGCCTGTGGCCGGACTTGTCCTCCCAGAGCCACACCCGGTCTAGTTTGGGGTCGTAGAACTTCAGGACGGCCACGCGCTTGTCGCCGTCGTAGGTTGCGGAGACGAGCAGACCCTCCTCTAGCTCCGAAACAGGAGTCGTCAGCTTCGATAGTTTCTCCGAGAGGTTCTCCTGCTGGGGTTGCTCTTCAAAGCTCTCCAACAATTGATTTCCTACCGCCAAATGAGAAAAAACACGGCCTCGAGCGGCATTTATAGTTTGGTGGGGGCGCGGGGAGAATCTGGAAAAATCCGGAGACCTTCTGGACGACGTACCACATTTATATTCGCTACAGTTTTCGCCTGCCGACGTGAGTATCAGGTCTGACCAGGCCTTGTCGCGGATCACACCTGCGGTCCTGCTCCTCGCGACCGGCGCATTCTGGATAGCGATTCTCGCCCTAGGCGCAGGAGACTTCCTTGCGCTGGTGGCCATCGCATCGGTGGCGAGTGGCATTCTCCTGATTGCGATGCCGACTGACCGAACGACCGACCCCGTGGTCATCGCAACCTGTCTCTTCGGTCTCGTGCTTACGGTCTACCAGTTCTACGTGGGGTTGACCGAGATAGGGACGATTCTGGGTTCCGTAGCCATCTACAACACGGTGCCGTTCGCCGTGCTCGTCGTCATATACGGATACATCTTGTTCTTCTCCAATCCCAAGAAGGAAGAGTGAGCCCCCTGGGGTCAGGGGCTCTGGGAAAGCCTTCGCAGTGCCCACCCATAGGTCCTCTTTAGCCCCTCGCCGAGGTTAGTGGTGGGACTCCAACCGAGCTCTCGCTTGGCCCGTTGCAGGTCGGGCATCCTGTTCAGGGCGCCTGTGGGTTTGGTCGTATCGAACTCCAGCGGGATTTCCTTCCCGGACAAGGCGATGACCCGCTGGGCGAGGTTCCGCACGGTCACCTCTTCGGTCGAGCCGATGTTCACTGTCAGGCTCCCCCGGCGCGCGATGTGGTTCCGGAGCCTGAAGAGAGCGTCTACGACGTCGTCGATGAAGACGAAGCAGCGCCTCTGGCTGCCGTCACCCCAGACCACGAACCCTTCCTGGGGAAAGCTCGCCGCCTTACGGATCAGCGAGGCGATGACCTGGCTCCTGTCCGGCTTGAGGTAGATGTTCTCCCCGTAGGCGTGGAAGATGCGGGCGACCCCGACCTTGACCTCGGGCATGAGCGCGAGCTCCTTCTCCGCCATGTACTTCGCCCAGCCATAGCCCCCCTCGGGATTCACTCTCCGTTCGGAGTCTTCCTCCTTGAATTGTGAGCGGGAACCCATCTGTTCGTCGATGGGGTAGACGGAGACGCTGGAGGCGAAGACCACGTTGCTCACGCCGTTCGCGATGCAGGCTCGGAAGACGTTAACGTCGATGGAGAGGTTCGCCTGGAGCGCAGCCAGCTCCCTGGCGTCGGACCCGTGAAGGTAGGCGACGCTCCCGACTTCCGCTGCAAAGTGGAAGACAGTCTCGGCTCCTTTGAGGGACTCCTTGGCGAAATCGTAGTCCTTCAGGTCACCTACCCTGCAGTCCTCCTGTGTCGCCAGGTCCTTCAGGTTGGCCAGGGAGCCCGATGAGAGGTCATCGACGACCGAGACCTCGTTGCCTTCCTGCCGGAGCCTTCTCACGATATGGCTCCCAAGGAATCCCGCGCCGCCTGTGACTGCGACTCTGGCCATCGACCCCTGCCTCTAGGAGGGAGCCCTGTAGCCGCCGAGCTCCTGCAGCGTCCATCGAGCCGTCGCCCGGATCACCTGGGCCGGGGATACCGTCGGCTTCCAACCTAGCGCCTTGATCTTCTCGACGGAGAGGTAGACCACCGGGTTGTCCCCGACCCATCCCCGAGGTCCCCCGCTGTAGGTCTTCCGTACACCCAAGAGTCCCATTTCCTCGATGACGATATCGGCCAGCTGGTTGACGGTGGTCTGCTCCTGGAGTCCGAGGTTGAAGATGTTCACTCCTCTCGAGCTCTTCTCGTAGCCGAGCATGATGCCGTCCACGCAGTCCTTCACCGAAAGATAGTCCTTGCTCTGCTTCCCATCCCCTAGGATAGGTAGCTCCTTGGGGTTTTCAATGAGTTTACGCTCGAAGTCCCAGATGGCCCCGCGCCGGCATCTCTCCCCGAGCACTGTCCCGAATCTGAAAGCCCAAAACCTCATGGGGGCGAACTGGGTGTAGGCGGACGCATACCCCTCGCCTGCGAGCTTCGCGGCACCATAGAGCGAGGTCTGAATCCCGGAGTAGTCCTCAGGGGTCGGGACGACCGCCGCCTCGCCGTAGAGGGCGGAGGTGGAAGCGAAGACTAGGTCCGGTACTTTGTTCGCGGTCATGCTCTCGAGGACGTTGAGGGTACCGATGACGTTGTGCTCGAGGTCGGCCCTGTGGTCGCCCAGGCTGACCCGCATCAGCGCATGGGCCGCAAGGTGGAAGACCGCATCGCACCCGACGGTGACCTTCGAGAGAGTCTCGAAGTCCCGCACGTCACCCTCGACGATGTCGAGAGCTCGATTCTCCTTGTGGTGAGCCAGGTTGGAGGGACGCCCGGTGAGCTGGTTGTCGAGCACGGAGACCTGCCAACCGTCTTGGAGAAGTCGGTCGACGAGGTGGCTACCTATGAAACCGAGACCACCCGTGACGAGCGCCTTCTTCATCAGAACGAGTCACCCTCGGGTTGGTTGTTATAGGTTGTGGGATGATGACTGTGAATCCCAGAACTAGAAATCTATCCTCATGCGAATCTCCAGGAAGTCCCCGTACCTTTCGGCCGCCTTCTTTATCCCACCGTGAAGCGCATGGTCAAGCTTCATGAAGGGCTGGACCGTAACGACCACCCCATCCCTCTCGTCCTTCCGCTTCCATGTACCCACCACCAATCCGTCTGCCACTACGACGGGGAGGAATATTCCGTTGCTGTGGGTGAGTGCGATCTTCCCGCTCCTCAGTAGCCTCTGAGTGGCCTCGCTGCCGAGCATCGCCGACCTATCGCTGTAACCCACAAGGTACTCGTCGAAAGCGGGCAGGAGGTGCAGGCTGGTGTCGCCAGCATCAAGTCCTGGTGTATCGCGGGCCGCGTAGTACGTCTTGCCCTCGATCTCTTCCTTGACAAGGCTGGGGGAGGCAATCTCAACGCCTCCTTTAGCATCCGAGACCGTTAGGCCAGACCACCACGCGAAATCCTTGATGGTCGCGGGACCGCGGCTCGTGAAGTACTTTGAGGCGAGCTGGGCGAGCGCCTGGGCGCCAGAAAGCTCCGTCTTCCGCGCAGCTCGCTCATCGAGCAGCTCAAAGGTGGCCTGCTTGCCCTCGTGAGCCCCGAAGCATATGACGCCGTCCCATGCTGCCCGATAGAGCAGATGGTAGCCCAGGATCCCTGGGAACTGGATGCCACCGTCCTTGAGGACCTTGTACATCTCGCCCCTCGTGAGGCGGTGGTCTCGTTCGAGAGCACTCCTGAAGAGCGCCTCACACTTCTTCACCGTATTATCGCTCAGCCCCAGTTTTCTGTCCCTGGCCTCTGCTACCTTGAGCAGGCGAGGTGCGAAGAGCCTGACCATCCACCGCAGATCTTGGGAGCGAGCGAAGTGCAGGGTTCCTCGCATCAGCCAGGTACGAGAGATACTCCTTTTGATTATGGCATCCTCTATCTGTCTCTTCGTAACCGAGCCGCTGCAACGTAGGCCAATCGCCCATAGGGCCGCTGAATAGTCCTGAGCTTGCATCGCTCCGAGGGAGCCGAGGACATCTTCGGGAGACTTCGCTGCCGAGTTCGGGGCGATGTGCTGATTCCAAAGACGATGCGCGTTAGTCTCCTGACGTCTCGTGAGGTTCACCGACCGAATCTATGAGGGGGTCCGCCTAGGAGCATCTCGCCTGAGGTGGGTTTGACCACGGGTCCTCTATTGTTTCTTGATTGCAAGAAAGTCCTGCCACGCCTTGTCGAACTCGGCGATGGTCTCGTCGCTCCGCTTGTTCTGGGGCATCTGCCGGAGGATCTTGGTGGGGACGGTCAGTATGTGGGCGCCCGCGGCCATGGAAACGGCGACGTCCTCGGGGGTCCTTATGCTGCCCACGATCAGCCTCCCCTTGAGGCCGAACTCCTTGGCAATGGCAACGTAGTCTTTGATTATCTGCAGAGGGTTCTCACCCGCCTCCTTCGAGCGGTTGTAGAACAGGGAGACGTAGGTCGCTCCGGCCTTTGCAGCGAGGACGAGCTGGTTGTAGGACATCATGACCGTCATGTTCGTCTTTATGCCGGCGCTCGTCAGCCTGCTCACGACCTCGAGCCCCCTCCCGTCCCCGTACATCGCCACCTTCACTACCACATTCTTGTGCCAGGAAGCATAGTCCTTCCCTTCGGCCACGAGGTCCGGCACGGTGCTCTTGGTGGTCTCCACGCTTATCGGACCGTTGACGAGGTCGCAGATGTCCAGGACCCGCTGCTTGAAATCTACGCCCCCTTCCGAGAGGAAAATCTTCTGATTAGTCGTGACTCCGTCCACGATCCCCCACCGGACGAACTCCTCGATCTCCGGGAGGGAAGCGGTGTCAAGAAAGATTTGAACCAATTCGGCTCACTTGGTAACGGCCTTCGCCCTCATGACTATAAGAATTTCCTGAGGGCCGTGGGAGCTAAGCGTGAGGCAAGGAGATAAACCTGTCCTATCCTGCGTGCGTTGGATGAGGCATAGAGCTTGACGAGGGCGAGAGCGGCGTTCGTGGACAGAGACGGCGTATTGAACGACCTGGTCTACAACGTAGAGGAGGGTAGGGTCCTCAGCCCGTTCTCCGTGCGAGAGATGCGAGTTTTCCCCTACGTCCCCGAGACAGTCAGGAGACTCAGAGATGACCTTGGATTCAAGGTCATCGTGATATCGAACCAACCCGGGGTCGCCAAAAGACAGTTCACCCTCGCTGAGCTGGGAAAGATGAATGCGAAGCTGAGGAGGGAGGTGGTCAGAGGAGGAGCGTCCCTGGACGGGGAGTACTACTGTCTCCACCATCCGAACGCCCTCATCAAAAAGTACAGGTTGGACTGCGATTGCAGAAAGCCCAAGCCGGGGCTGCTGCTAAGGGCAGCCAAGGAGCACGGGATAGACATGGCTTCGTCCTATTTCATGGGAGACTCCCTACTGGACATCAAGGCGGGGAAGCGAGCGGGGTGTAAGACCGTCTTTGTGGGGCACCTCACGTCCTTGATGGCCAAGGTGATGGAGTCCGAGGACGCCGTCCCCGATTACGTCATCGCATCTCTCAAGGAAGCCCCATGGCTTCTGAGCGAACTAGGCGCGAACCCCAGGCCGAAGACCGTCAGGGGGAGGACCGCACCAGCGGGTCGCTCGGGACGCCGCACCGTTAGGACGCAAGGCCGGGCGAGTGCGCCAAGGGTAGCTGTGAAAGGTCGACGGACGGCTAGTAGCCAGCCTGTTTGGACGATTTGTTCGGGGAGCTTATCATCTCCCTCAGCTGTTCGCACATCAGGTGGGTAAGGACCAGGTGCATCCCCTCGACGTGAGGGGTAGAGTCTGCGGGAACGACCACGCAAGCGTCGGAAGCAGTCTTCAGTACTCCTCCGTCGAAGCCAGCCAGCCCGATCACACGACCGCCGTTATCCTTGGCGTATTTCACCGCCTTGAGCAGGTTTTGGGACCATGGACCAGCCTTGTCGCTCCCGGAGCCGCCGTGCACGCTGATCGCCACTACAACGTCTCCCTTGCGGAAGAAGTTGCGCAGCTGTTCATAGTAGATGTCACCCCAGCCGTTGTCGTTGGTGAGGGCGCTCACCAGCGGGATGTTGTCCACCAGTGAGAACGCCCTGAACTTCCTCTCGGCGGTGTCTGAGACCCATTTGTTCAGGTCGCACGCGAAGTGCGTCGATGTGGAGGCGCTGCCTCCGTTCCCGATGGTGAAGACCTGGGCATCGTTCTTCCAGGCGTCGTACAGAATGGAAATGGCCTTATCGATGGACGCCCTGTCTACCTTCGACGCGATCTCGGAGACCTCCTTCAAGTACTCATTGGAGCGAGACAAGCCGGCTCGTCTCCCACCTTCGGTTATTTATATAATCGAGAGCGGGCGTCCGGCCGGAAAACCTGGATGCCAAGAGCGAAGGACGCTGGGAAGGCGGAGCAGGTCAGGAAGACCATGCTCAAAATCTATCGAGCCTTCGAGGACCTGGACGCGGACTCCCTCGACACGAACTATTCCCAGACGAATGACCTTCTGGCGTTCGGCACCGATTTCGACGAAAAGTTCTCCGGTTGGGACCGATACAAGCACGTCCACGCCACACAGTTCGGCGCGCTGAAGAGCTTCGAGTTCAGGAGCAGGGAGCTGGAGGTCCACGTCCACGGAGAGGTGGCCTGGGCAGCCGACAGACCTCTCTGGGTGATTGAGACCAAGGATGGAGAGAAGATTAGGTCCGAGGTCAGAGTGACGGCTGTACTCAGGTGGAACTCCGAGAAGAAGAGGTGGCTCGTGGTCCAGTGGCACGTCTCGTCGGGCCTGAAGGAAAGGATGCACGAATATTGAATCGAGAGGCACCCTGGCGATGAAGATAGACCACGTCTCAGTCGGCGGGAGCGACCTGGCCAAGATGGAAGATTCCTTCTCGGAGGCGAACATGAAGACCGAATACGGGGGCCCGCACTCGAGCGGGGGCACAAAGATGTCGCTCCTCGGTTTCAAGGACGGGTCTTACATCGAGCTGATCTCGACCGTGAGGCCGGATGTGCGGGCTACGAACTGGCGCCTCCAGATCGAAGGGAACGGAGGACCCTGCGCGTGGGCGGTGGCGGAGGACGACATAGCGGGGCAAGTCGCCAAGGCAAGGCGATACGGGATCGCAGCCAGCGGACCGGGAGAATACAGCAGGAGGCGGCCGGACGGCGTCTCGGTCGACTGGGAGTTGGGTTTCTTGGGAGAAGGAGAGATCGGCGCCGTGCTGCCCTTCATGATCAAGGACAGGACGCCCAGGGAATTCAGGGTGAGGCCGTCCCCGAGCGTCTCCGGGGGGACCCTGAAGGGGATCCGAGCCGTGGTGATAGGCGTTCGGGACATTGGACAGAGCATGCGACTCTTTGAGGAGATGTACGACTGGGGCGAGCCTGCCATCACACAAGGCCCTTGGGAAGGGGTCCGGCTCGCCAACTTCACGGGCGCGCCCGTGGTGCTTGCGGAGCCCGCCGGAGCCGCGTGGCTCAGCGAGCGCCTGGAGAGGTTCGGCGAATGCCCCTGCGCGTTCCTTATCGGGAGTGACGACCTGGACGAAGCTGGGAAGGCGCACCCGCTCGAGGCCAGGACCGGATGGTTTGCTGGAGACTCCATCCGGTGGGTGTCCCCTCTCAGGGAGGCAGGAATGATGATAGGGCTGGTCGGACGCTAGGCCTGAAGCTCCCCGCTCGGAGACTCTCCGGCTGACGCGGCGGAGACGATAATCGATTTATACCAAACGTCGTGCTCAAATTAGGGATGTCTCCAAAGGTGAAGAGGAAGCTCGGAGAGTTCACGGCCAAGCACCAGCGTGAGAAAGCAAAAAGGGACTATGAGTCCGGGGTCGCCGGCATCGAGGTCGACGGAAAAAAATCCGCGCTGATAGTGGTGGACATGATCGAGGAATTCACAAAGCCAGAGTATGCGCCTTTCTGGGTACCAGACGCCACCAAGATCCTCCCAAGGGTGAGCGCCCTAATCAAGAGATGCAGAGCGTTGGGCGTGCCCGTGGTCTACACCTACTACTCCTTCAACCCCACCTTGACGGACATGAACCCGTGGTTTAAGGAGGCGTGGGCGCCCATCGACAAGACCGAAGAGTACGACGGACCCCCTCTGTTCACAAAGGAGAGCATCGACCCGGCGATAAAGCCAGATTACAGCAAGGATGTGATCATCGCAAAACCCAGCTACGGAGCGTTTACCCAGACCTCGCTCGACTACGTCCTCAAGAATCTCGGGGTAGACACGGTGATAGTATGCGGTACGATGACCAACTACTGTTGCGGAACCACGGCGAGGGAGGCGCACGCGAGAGGATACAAGGTGGTATTCGGCTCGGACTCCAATGCGACTGACGACCCCGCAATCCAGGCGGCGGAACTGAAGACTCTGCGAAGAGGCTTTGCCCTAGTCATCTCGACCGAGGAGATACTCCAGGCGCTAAACGGTTCGGGGCCCTTCGCCCCGCGCGCACGCCGCGGCAGAGCGTAACCCTCGCTCACCATTTCGAAACTAATAATATCGCCCCTCCCAACGGCCGGATGAATGTCGAAGATTACGTTCGGTATCGTTTTGCCTACCAGGGGGGTCCTCTTCTCCGGAGCGAATCCCAGAAAGGACATCATCGAGCTCAGCAAGCTAGCGGAGGAATACGGTTACGATGGTGTGTGGGCGGGGGACAGCATCCTTGCCAAGCCTCGACTGGACGCGATAACGGTCCTCGCGGCGGTGGCCGGCGCGACCGAGAGAATCAAGCTCGGGACATCATGCTTCGCCAGCTTTCCATTGAGGCACCCCATCATCCTGGGATACCAGTGGGCGACCCTGGACCAGCTCTCAGGCGGAAGGACGATACTGGTCGTATGCCAAGGGACGCCGACCACGCACGGCAAGATATACAGGAATGAGTACGACGCTTTCGGAATACTCCCTTCGGAGAAGGTCGAGAGGGTAAACGAGGGCATCGAAATCCTCCGCAAGATCTGGAAGGAGGACAATGTCGCCTACAACGGAAAGATCTACAAGTTCAAGGACGTGACGGTCCAGCCCAAGCCGGTCCAGAAGGAATGCCCGATATGGATCGCATCGAATCCTAGGTCCACCGGGGAGCTCGAGGGCGCGCCGGGTAACATCGAAGGGAATTTTGCGCGGGTTGGGAAGTACGCCGACGGCTGGATGACCACCATGGTAACCCCGGAGGAGTTCGAGGAAGACCTGACCAAGGTCCTCTCCTATGTGAAGAGCTATGGGAGGAGCAAGTCGAAGTTCAAGGCTTCCCTCTACTACAACGTGAACATCGGAGACAGGACAAAGACCGCGGCCGAGTCGAGCGACTTTCTCCTGAAGTACTACAGGGAAGACCCCTCTGGCATCCTCGACAAGTGGGTCGCCTATGGGACCAAGGGCGACGTGGTGAAGAAACTCGAGGGTTTCGTCGACGCAGGAGTCCAGGACTTCAACATAAGGTTCGTCGCCTGGAACCAGATAGAGCAGCTAAAGCGTTTCAGCAAGGACGTCCTTCCCTCGTTCAGATAGCTACCAGTGGACCCTTTCGTAGGGGGTCAGCGATTCTGCTCCGCTCCCGGTGATGAGGATGCAGTCCTCGATCACAGCGGTCCCGAAATCCAGGATGTGGGCCATGGGCTCGAAGGCGAAGGACATGCTCTTCTTGAGCACGGTATCCGGGAGCCCGATAGAGGGAATCTCGAAGAAGGACGTCGCGATGGCGTGGTGGACGGCAAGGCCGAGATAGATGCGGCCGGCGTACTTTTTTCTCAGGCCGGAGCGCCCGGCGATCTCCTCGGCTTTTGCCATGAGCCGCGACGTCCTGACTCCCGGCCTCATCATCGAGAGGAGTGTCTCGAAGGCCTCTTCCACCACATCCAGAACTTCTAGCTGGGTCTCGTTGGCGCCACCCACCACGACGGTCCGGGACATGTCACTCAGGTAGCCGTACTCGGTCGCCCCCATGTCTAGGTAGACCATGTCTCCTCTTGCTATCTTCCGCTTGGTGGGGTAGCTGTGCTTGACCCCGGAGCGCGGACCCGAATTCACGATGGTCGAGAAGGCGCGGTCGTGCGCCCCTTGCTCGAAGAGGACCTTGCTGGCGACGCCGACCAGCTCGGATTCGGTCACGCCGACCCTCACGGACTCCACCGCGGCCTTCATCCCGGCGGCCGTCACCCGACCCACTTCCCTGAGCAGCGCCACTTCCCTCGGGCTCCTTACGCTCTTGATCTTCAGGAGCTCCCACGAGAAGTCGACCCAGGAAGGGATTTCCCCCTCGAGCTTCCGCCAAACCGGGAGTGGGATGTTATCAAGCCCCACCAGGCCCACCTTCTTCACTCCTTGCATCCGGAGGGACCTCGAGATCGCTTGGGCGAACTCCGCCGGTGAGTGATGGACGGCGGTGAATTCTTGGATCCATGTCATCCACGCGTACGAGTTGATGGGCTCTCCGTGCAGCACCGCGTCGGTGATTATCTGCGGCGAGCCGGCCAGGGGCAGGACCATCGCTGCGCGACCAAACGGGATGAAGTTTGAGAGATAGACCAGGTCTCCCGAGTCACCCTGGTCCCCGAAGACCAGGAGCGCCCCGACGCCTGCCTCCGCCATAGCCTTCCGGACTCTCCCCAGCCTGGAATCGTATTCGGATTGGGGGAAGGGTAAGTCGAGGAATTTTCTCCTCGTCTTCCAGTCGAAAGGGACGTGAGAATGGTACCCGGGGGCCACGTCTGAACTCCTCACCTCTTCGAGCGGGACCTCGGACGGGCGCCCGGGCGGCCGAGTACAGGCAGAAC
>JAPCJP010000006.1:15454-69659 GCA_027886885.1 Nitrososphaerota archaeon
GCCAGGCTCTTCCGATAGCGGCCGCGGATAATGCCTTCTGTGAGGTGCATAGCATAACCGCTTGGGAAGACGTCCACTAGCTGGGCCCAAAAGTCAGTGTCTCGTGCTGACGTGGAGGCGAAGAGCTTGACCTTGACGGGACCGGTGACCTCGAGCTCTTCCTTCAGGGGAGGCGTGGTGTAGACGAGGACATCTTCACGCCTCTCCATGGGCCTCTGGTCGTAAGGCCCCTCTACACCCGTCACACCGTCATCAATGCTCGGCACCGGGTCGGCGGGGTCGTAGCTGTACCTATCTCGGGGCTCATCTGCGACCGGCGCTCGAATGGTCAGCCGACCGTCGCCATATGAAGTGTTGGCTCCGCCCCCGCTGTGCAGATAGTAACTGGCGGGGCTGATGCCCTTCGGGGGCCATTCGTAGTGTTTACTCCATCGGTTCCGCCCTAGGGTGAAGAGCTCCACAGGTGGCTCCCTGATGCCGTTGTCAACCCCTTTCAACCATCGGTCGAACCACCGCAGCTTGATGCTCTGAAGGTCGATGAGCGCGGCCTCGCCAAAGTCGATCTCTCCGAGCTTGCGGCTGACGTTGACGCGGTGCTGCCAGGGGCCGATTATCAGCTTCTGGCGCCTCCGGGTCTCGCTCGAACGGGAAGCATCGGTCATGGCAGCATAAGCGATGTGGGTCCCGATGAGGTCGTCGTCGTACCAGCCGGAGATGTGCAGTACGGGAACGTCGACGCGGCCGAGCTTGCTGGCGTAGAAGCCCCCCTCCCAGTAGTCATCTGCCGACGGGTGGGCGATCCATTCCTGCCAGATTCGAGAGTTCTTCCTCCCGAACTCTTCGTCCATCGTCTTCAGCGGGAGGTGCCAGAGGAGTCTCTTCGTGTCGAAGAGCGAGGTTGACGTATTCCTCCTGCCCTCGTAGTGGGCGAGGTAATCGACCATCGGGAGGACGAGCGCGCCGTTCTGGTAGGGGACATTTAGCACCGCATCGGGGAGCGAGACGGTACAGACCATCGCTTCTAGGCCGGGAGGCCTGAGCGTTGCCGTGTTCCACTGGTTCCAGGCAGAATAGGATGCGCCTGTCGTCCCCAATTTACCGTCGGACCACGGCTGCTTCGAAGCCCACGCGAGCGTGTCGTATCCGTCCCTACCGTCGTCGTCTAGGAAGGGCCTGAACACTCCCTCGGAGTCGTTCTTGCCCCTGCAGTCCTGGACCACGTAGGCGTAGCCGTTCTTGGCGAAGAATTCAGCCTCCTTGTTTTGGCGGTCCTGGAATCCCTCGGCCGTCCGGTAGGGGGTCCTAGTGACGATGACTGGGAACCTACGCCTCGAGTCTGGTCTGAAGACATCCGAGCACAACCTCGTGCCATCCCTCATGGTCTGCTTGAGACCCAGCTCGACCTTGACCGCGTAGGTCGGGCCCTGCATGGAGCGATTTCGCCTTCTATTCAGGCGGAATCTCTCTGGAGATTAGGTTGAGGTCGATCTTCTGACCGCGCCTCAGCCCGTAGGCTACTATGTAGATCACGATCCCGATCAGGAAGGTGGGGACGATACCGTAGAGGAGGGTATTCCCGAAGGTCGCCCCGCCAATCGCCGGCTCGACGAGGGCATAGACCACGTAGATCGAGATGACAAAGCTCAGCGCCCCTAGTATGGTGATCAAGGGTATCCCTGCTATCCGCTTCTTCGCGCTCTCGTCCGCAGAGGTCTGGAAGAGGTCCTTCCTGCGGTACGGATAGACTATCGCCGCGAACGCCACGAAGATGAACGCGAGGAAGGTTCCAGCGGTCCCGTAGGTGAACAGGACGCTGAGATAGTTCGCGTTGAACGTGGAGATGTACGCGTATACCAAGGCAACGACCACCATCACGCCGATCGCGTTCACAGGGGTCCTGGTCCGCGAGTTCACCGATGCGAAGGCGGACGGGATGACGCGGTCGAACGACCAGGCGAAGAGGTTCCGGCTCAAGACGAAGAGCTCGGAGACGAACATGACGATGATCGTCCCTGCGAAGGCGAGGTTGAAGAGCACCACGAGCGCCGTGTTATGGGTCCAGAAGATAGAGAGGCCCGAAGCGAGTGGTATTCCAGGATAGGGGTTGGCCGACGAGCCGATGACCCAGAGTCCCGCGATCGCATTCACGAAAGCAGGCCCCTCACCGAAGTAGGCCACGGCGAAAATCACGGTAACGACCACCATGAAGATGATACTCCCGCCCACCTGGGCCAGGATCTGGCTCCTCTTGTTCTGCTTGACCTCTCCCGCAAAGTAGGCAGGATAATAGAATCCGAGGTAACCGAGTAGTCCGAGCGCACCGGCGGCGAGCGTCGCCGTTGAGAAGATGGGTGGCACTCCGTTGAACGAGCCGTACTGGGATTGCCCTGCCGCGACGACCGACTGATAGGCGCCCGTCCCGTTCACCGGCGGATAGGTCGCGTTGAAGTTCGAGATGAAGGTCGAGTTACCGGCCGAGAGTACGACCGCCATGAAGATGATGCCGATGATGACCGCAAGAATCGTCCAGTACTTCACCACGGCCCCTGCGAGCTTCGTACTCCCCGCGACTATCAAGCCTGTGGCGATGATGACTATGGCGGCGATCCAGAAGGTAGGGCCCGTCCCGTCGAGAGTGCTCGCCAGGTTCGTGTAGTATGCGTTGTGCGTCAGCATCCCGAGGTCATAGAACATTGGGGAGAAAGACCACTGCGAGAGCCATGGGCTCACCGAACCGATGACAGAGAGAGCCAGTAGCGTAAGCGAGAAATTGATGACAAAGCCCACTCCCGAGCTCAAGACCCTGCTCGTCCAGACGTAGTCCCCTCCGGTCCTCGGCATCGCTATGGAAAAGAGCGCGTACATCCCTGCCACCGGCAGGATGAGAAGGAGTCCGATCAACGGGCCCACGAGCGGGTTCGCGTTCGGATAGAACGCGGGGGTGAAGACGACCGCGTTGAAGACGTAGAGGAGGCCCATCCCCGAAAGAGCCATCCCCAGAGCCTCTATGCCGGAAATCTGCTTGGTTAATCCGGTAGCTTCCCTGACAAAGGTTGCCGGAGACTTTGCCAATCTACCACCGTATGAGGGGAGGTTATATTTGAATCGTTAGAATATTTTGATTAATGGTCCCGTTCAGCCAGTAGATCTGTGGTACGGGGCACTTTGGCAGAATGAGACGAGTGGAATGGGGGGGACTAGCCAGCTAGCCGGATTAGCGCTTCTACAGATTTGCCGTCGGCGCGAGCCAAGCCGGAGATACCGCCCTTGAGGCTCTGGGCCTTCACGCCCTTGTCAGAGAGCACCTGGGCGACCTTCAGCGATGTGTTCCCCGACATGCAGACAAGCAACACCCGTCCGGCTCTGTTCCCGACCACCTTCTTCAACCCCGGGGGAATCTGCCGTGCGACGACGGTCTGCGCGACCTCGGCTGGGCTCGCGACCTCTAGGGTGGCGCCCCCCTTGCCGCCAGTCAGCGCTTGGGTGATGAGCTCCATCCCTTGGGCGTTGGGGACGTACCCGGGATGTGTCCAGACGACCGCGTCGTATTCCTCCAAGTGGTTTCTCGCCTGGTCCGCGGTCACCTCGAGCTTACCCTCCAGGGACTCTTCGTCATTCTTCTGAAGGAGGGCCCGGTACTTCTCCATGCCGTCCGCCAGTATCACGACGAAGTTCTCCGAAACCCCGTAGTTGAACATCTGCATAACAGCGTAGAGCGCGAGGCCGCTGCTCTCGCCTATATCGAAACCTTTCCGCGCCAGGTAGACCAGCAGCTTGCGCGCGGGCTCCGCGTCCACGTCGTGCTGGCCGGCATAAGCGGCGGGCAGATAGAAGGGGAGACCGATGGCCTTGTTTCTGGTTCTTATCCCGGCAACGTCCTGTCCCTCCATGGGGAAGACCACGTGCACAGGCTTCTTTCCGTACTTTTCCTTGATGAACCTGCTGAGCCCTGCGGAGGTGCCGCCCGTCCCGAAGGCACAGACGACGTTGAACTCCCCGATGGATCGGCCGACGGCCTGCAGCTGGGACTCTATCTCCGGTCCAGTGACCGTCTCGTGGACCAGTACGTTCAGCTCGTTCTCGTACTGAGCCGGGCAGAAGCCCCCATAGGCTTCCGCGAGAGCCTTCGCGAGGTTGATCACGTCCTGGCGGGCGAGCAGTTCCTCGATGACCGACCTTGAGGCGTCAAATGGCTTTAGGTCGAGCCCGAGCTGCGAGAACCTCTCCCGCATGTTCGAAGCAACGATTCTCGCGACCAGCAGGTTGGGGTCAGTCTGGACGCCAGGGGCAGGGCAGATATCCACGTCCAGGTCGACGGTCTTGACACCGCTTCGCTCGAGCTCTTCCAGCACCCCTCCCTGAAGTTTCCTAGAGACCAGGACGATCACGTTGACCCCGAGTTTCGCCACCTGACCCAGGGCGATGCCGAAGTTCCCCGATGTCGCCTCAAAGACCAGGGTGTTCCGGGTCAGCCGGCCGGAGGCGATGGCAGAGCGCATTATCTCGGCGGCCGGCCTCATCTTGACCGATCCGCCTGGGAGGTTCGCTTCCAATTTACCGAGAACATGAAGGTCGCCCCCGGGAAGGTCCAGCCCGAAGACCGCCTTCGCACCTTCCCGGAGCACCTGGGTCAGGTCCAACATTTGTGAAGCGCCCACGACCTTCCCACCTTCGAGGTGTGGGACCTTGGCCCATATTCTGGTCTCGAACTCGCGCAATAGTTCCGAGTCCACCGTGGCTCGCCCAGGGTTCTGCAAGGCTTTTCCCGGACTGGACACAGGGATATAAGAGAAGCTGGAACAGAAGGAGTGTGACCACGGAGGTTAAATATTCAGCGCCGGCGACCTGGATTGGAGCAGTACAGGTCTCTTGATCGTTTCAAGGACCCCTTTCAGGCTGCCGTTGGGAGGGGGCGGCACCGACCTGCCCGCATACTACAGCAAGTATGGCGGCTTCTTCATCTCCGGAGCGGTCGACAAGTACATGCACATTGTCCTGAATGACCGGTTCGAGCCCGGGATCAGGGTGAGCTACAGCCAGACCGAGATAGTCCGTTCCTCCGACTCGATCCGCCACCCCTCGGTGAGGGAGGCGCTCAAACTCGTGAACTTCAAGGAGAACATCGAGATAGTATCGCTCGCCGACGTCCCGGCAGCGACGGGGCTCGGCTCGTCCGGGAGCTTCGCGGTGGGACTCCTGAACGCCCTCCACGCCCACCAACGGGTCGTGAAGACGCCGGAGCAGGTCGCCGAGGAGGCGTGCGACATCGCCATGAACAGGTTGCGGGAGAACTCTGGCAAGCAGGACGAGTACACGGCGAGCCTGGGAGGTCTGAAGACGTACGAGATTGACAAGGACGGAACGGTGACACCTAGGGACCTCAGGATCGGCGACGACGTAAGAGCGGAGCTGGAGTTCGGGATAATGATGTTCTACACCGGGATAACGAGGAGTGCGACGGAGATCCTCGGGAAGCAGCAAGAAAAAGTCACGAAGAACGAAGACGGAGCGGTCGAGAAGATGCACCGGATCAAAGCGATTGGACTGGAGAGCAAGAAGGCCCTCGAGAGCGGAGACCTAACGCGGTTCGGCGAGCTCCTTCACGAGCACTGGACCATCAAGCGCGGGGTGGCTAGCGGGATGAGCACCGACTCGATCGACTCATGGTACGAGCTCGCAAGACGGAACGGGGCCCTCGGAGGGAAGATAGTCGGCGCAGGCGGAGGCGGTTTCCTCATGGTCTACTGCAACGATGGCAGGCAGAAGGTGAGGTCAGCCCTCGCACGAGAGGGGCTGGTCGAGTACAGGTTCAGGTTCGACTTCGAGGGAAGCAAGGTAATCTATAACGTGTAGGACCGCGGCCGTGTCAGTTGTAGGAGTTGATTATCTCGGCGCACTTGTCAATGCCTTCGTACCTCCTCGAGATGGACATCAGCGCCTCGACCCTGGTCCTGTAGCCTGAGTCGCCGATGCAGCGGTCGACAGACTCGGTGAGGCGTCCCGGATTGAGGTCCTCTGACCTTATCTCGAGCCCGAGGCCGAGCTTACTGAACTTGTCGGCGTTACCGATCTGCTCGGAGTGGTTGTGTATGGGGATGAGAACGGCCGGCTTCCCCCCATCGATGCACTGTCCTATGGTCCCGTGCCCTGAACGGGCCACCAACAGGTCCGAGAGGGCGAAGAGCTCGTCCTTGATGGGACACCATTCGTAGAGCCAACCGCCGTTGGCGAGCCGTTTGGGCTCGAGCGAACCGTCAAGGCGACCCAGAGAGACGACGACGTTGTACCGCTTTGAGAGGTCGTCGGTTGAGCGGAGCACCGCATCCACGAATCGACCCTTGGTGGCGTCTGGTCCACTCACCTGGCAAAAGACCAATGGCCTGGAGTCGATGTCTAGCCTGCTCCTAGCAGCGGCGAGCTTGCCCGGGTCCACCTCCTGCCGGGGGGAAGTGAATCCCACGAACCGTACGATTCTTGACACGTCCGTGCCCTCCAGGTTCGCTTCCCCTATGGTGTAGGGAGGGGGCAGGTCGGTCATGAGCACCTGGTCGCTCAGGGACCAGAGGAGCCCTAGCACGTCGCCCGCTACCCTCTCGTAGAGCCTGCCCTGGCGGTTTACCCTGAATCGGGGAGGGAAGGTCACTTTGAACTGGTTCAGCATGGTGATGACGGGGTGACCGGTCGCCCTCGCGCCCACAACCGAGGAGAGCCTCGAATCTGACACCACGAGTCTCGGATTGAACTTTCCGATGCGCTCCTTCTCGAACGCTATCTGCTTGAGGAACGAGTTGAACATGAACGGAAAGTGGGGGATGAAGTCCTTGGAGGAGAAGCTCCCATCCTCCGTCCATTCCACATCCAGGGCCGGGCTCTTGAGGACCTCGCTAGGAGCGACCCGACTGGTCAGAAAGTTAAGGGCTTGCGCTGAGCACGAATAGCGGAATTCGTCATCATTCTGGCGAAGTCGCTGGGAGAGCTCGAGGACCCTGGTCACGTGGCCGAGCCCGGAGCCGAACACGGAGAAGTATATTCTGCGCAATACGGATCCTTGTTCTTTTCCTTGAACGGGGCCGGTCTTGGCTGGCTATATATTTTGGAGGAGGCCCATACTGGGTTTCTCCAGAGGGCGAGACTGAAAAAACCTTACATAATCGGAGGCGTGGGCCGCGCGCGCTGATTCGTGGGCTAGCGTGGTTATCCAGATCTGGTTCGTCCTCGAGATAATTACCCTGGTCATCACCGTCCCCGTCCTCGGCCTCGAGTACTACTGGCTGGTCCTGCTCGCTACCTCGACGAAATATCCCAGGGACCTCGAGAGCAAGGAGGTGCTGTTGACCAGCCACCCCACAGTTTCCATCCTCTTCGCGTCCTACAATGAGAGGTACGTGATAGAGCGGTCGTTGGAGGCCATAAAGTACCTCGACTACCCCAGGGAGAAGCTGCAGGTCGTCATCGCAGACGATTCTACTGACCAGACCATAGAGATAATCGACGCGAAGGTGCGCGAGCTAAACGCCGCGGGCATCAGCACCCTTGTGTCCAGGCGGCCGAGCAGGGAGGCTTTCAAGTGTGGGGCCTTGAACAAGGCGATGGAACAGATCACCGGCGAGTTCGTGCTCCTCCTGGATGCCGACTCGATCGTGCCACCCGACGTCCTGAACAAGGGGATCGACACGCTGGAGACACACCCGAGGTCCTCCTTCGTCGCCTTCAGGTACGGTCACTACAACAGGAACTACAACATGATCACGCGGCTCTTCGCCCTCTACCAGGACATCGGCGACACACTTTCCAAGATGGGAGCGTACCTCATCGACGCCCCCTTCTCCTTCCAGGGTGGCTTCGCCCTCGTGCGAACAAGCGACCTCAGGGGGGTAGGCCTGTGGTCCAACGAGAGGATCGCCGACGATGGCGACGTCTCCATCAAGATGTACCTCGCGGGCAAGAGGGGAATCTATCTCAGCAGCGTGAAGATAATGAGCGAGGACCCTTCCACGCTGGAGGCCTGGAAGAAGCAGGTCGCAAGGACGTCCCAGGGGTGGTGGAGGTGCATCGCAAAATATTCGCGGAGCATCGTCACGGCGAAGGACGTCAGCGTGAGGACGAAGGCGGGGCTGCTCCTGATGCTCCTTGGACCGTTCTCGGGATTCAGCTGGATAATAGTCACGTTCCTCTCCGCCTTCGCAGTGATCACGGCGGTTGTGCAGCCCCCGAACTCCTTGTTCAACAACCCCGTCTACATCGGGATCGTGGCCGTGCCCTTCGCAATCTCGCTCGCCTCTGGGGCGTGGGCCCTCTGGGTCCAGGGACTGATGACTGCGCGTAACGTCCTCCTCATCCCATTTCTCGGATATGCCACGGGAGCGATGCTCTCCCTTGGGTCGATCGCCTTCTTCTACGGGATGTTCGACAGGACCGGGTTTTTCAAGTACAGGACACCCCACGGGGGGACCGGTCAGGAGCCGAAGAAGGCCTACTTCAAGAGCCTCAGCAACGACAAGAACGCAATCGTCGAGGCAGTTCTCGCCATGGCGGCCATCGTCCTCGCGGTCCTGGTATTCTTCGACGGGGTCTGGTTCCTGTCGCTCTCCCTTGTCGGCTTCGGCATATTCACTCTAAAGTCGATGAACCTCAGTAGGCACCTTCCGGGGTCCAGAGCGCCTCCGGTCCCGAGCGCTGAGCCGAAGAGCGCACCTGTGCCGCCGAGTAAGGTCTTGCTCCCAGCAGAAACAGCTTAAATCGGGAACCAAGCCGGGACGGCTCTAAGAATGGACACCGAGGAGAAGATGCGGCTCGTCCTGAGGCCGCCGACTGAGGAGGTCGTCACGGAGCAGGACCTGAGAGCCCTCTTGGAGCGTGAACCTCACCCGAAGCACTATATCGGGCTCGAGGTCTCGGGCGTCCTGAACCTCGGGTCCCTAGTGGTCAACGGTTTCAAGGTCAACGATTTCATAAAGGCAGGGATGAAGTGCACCGTCTTCCTCGCCGACTGGCACAGTTACATCAACAACAAGTGGGGTGGGGACTGGGACAAGATCAAGAAGGTAGGGCACGATTACTACGCAGAGGCGTTCCGCTTCTTCTGTCCTGGGGTCGAGATACGCTACGGCAGCGAGCTCTATCACGACAACGACCAGTACTGGCAGGACACGGTGAGGTTCTCCAAGCAGATCAGCCTGGAACGGGACGTCCGCTGCCTGACCATAATGGGCAGGAGCATCAAGGAAAAGCTGGACGTGGCCCAATACCTCTACCCGCCCATGCAGGCGACCGACATCCACGCCATGGACCTGGACGTCGTCCACGCCGGGCTGGACCAGAGGAAGGTGCACATCCTGGCGAGGGAGGTCTTCCCGTCCCTCGGTTGGAAGAAGCCCGTGGCCATCCATCATCACATCCTCGCAGGGCTCCAGGAGCCGCACGAGCTTGGCCTCGACGAGAACCCGCTGGTGGACAGGACCATCTCCAGCAAGATGAGCAAGTCGAAGCCTGACACCGCGATATTCATCCACGACAGCCCGCAGGAGATAGCCAGGAAGATAGGGAAGGCCTGGTGCCCTGAGAAGTGGGTCGAGGGGAACCCCATTCTCGACTTTGCGCACTACATCGTCTTCCACGAGAAGAGCAGCTTCACGATCGAGAGGCCCCAGAAGTTCGGGGGGGACGTCACCTACGCCAGCTACGAGGAATTAGCCAAAGACTACTCCGAGGGAAAGGTGCACCCGAGCGACCTGAAGAAGGCAGTGGCTAGGGAACTGAGCGAGACGCTGGCGCCGGTGAGGGCCCACTTCGAAGGGAAAGACATAACCAAGGAGATACTGGCAGCCTAGGGGAGTGAGAACACGAAATTCATACCCATAAACAAGCCAGTGGTCGACGATAGGGAGACGAAGGCGGCCCTTGATGTCCTCCAGAGCGGGATCCTCACCGACGCGAGTTACAAGGGAGGGAAGAACGTGCAGGAGTTCGAAAGGAAGCTGGCGGGGCTCCTGGGCGTCAAGCACGCTGTGGCCGTGAACTCGGGTACCGCCGCTCTGCAGACGTCGCTCATGGCCTACAACATCAAGCAGGGGGACGAGGTCATCCTACCGGCCTTCACCTTCGAGGCTACTGCGAACGTCGTGATTGCGTGCAGCGCCAAGCCGGTCTTCGCGGACATCCAGTCGGACTACACCATCGACCCAGAGGACATCAAGAGGAAGATAACAAAACGAACCAAGGCGATAATACCGGTGCACCTCTACGGTTACCCGGTCGACCTGGACGAGATAAGGGAGATAGCCCAGGCCAACTCGGTCCCGGTCATCGAGGATGCGGCCGAGTCTCTCGGCGCCGAGTACAAGGGACGGCAGACCGGCAACACGAACGATGCGGGTTGCTTCAGCCTCTACGCGACCAAGGTGATAACCTCCGGCGAGGGAGGCGCCATCTCCACCAACGACGACGAGATGGCTGACAAGCTGAGGATGATGCGCAACCACGGCATGAGGGACGGCTACGACACTAGGATCCTTGGCTACAACTACAGGCTCCCCGAGATGGCGGCCGCCCTGGCGTGCGTACAGATGGACAAGCTCTTGGGGTTCATCGAGGCGCGCAGGAGGAACGCCGCTGTTCTCAACGACGCCATCGCAGGCCTCCCAGGTGTATCCATGAGGCAGACCAAGACGGACCGGAAGAACATCTTCTATCTGTACACGATCCACGTCGACGGCCAGAGGGACAAGCTCCATGACATGCTGCGTGCGAAGGGCATAGGCTGCTCGGTCTACTGGAGGACCCCGGTGAACAGAATGGAGCTCTACCGCAACCTGGGATTTGCCGACCTGGACCTGCCCCACGTCTACGACGCCGTGGACCGCGTACTCTCGCTGCCCGTGAGCCCCGCCGTGACCCCTGAAGAGATAGACTACATCGCGACCGAGCTCGTGGCCGCCCTAAAGGAAGTCTAGCACGGGTCAGGGCGAGCTCACAGTGACAAGCGCCCCCAGAACGGTCGTCATCCTCCCGACCTACAACGAGAAGGAGAACGTCTCGGTTATCTTCGAGAGGCTTTCAAAGACCAGGCAGGGCTTCCCCGGCGACTTGCACCTGCTCTTCGTGGACGACGGGAGTCCCGATGGAACAGCGGAGGAAGTCGAGAAGCTTGTCGCTGGAAACGACTACGTCCACCTGCTTCAGCGGGGGTCCAAACAGGGGCTGGGGACGGCCTACCTTGACGGCTTTCGGTTCGGGATCGACTCTCTGGGCGCCTCCGTCTTCGT
Source organism: Nitrososphaerota archaeon (assembly GCA_027886885.1). Classification (GTDB taxonomy): domain Archaea; phylum Thermoproteota; class Nitrososphaeria; order Nitrososphaerales; family Gagatemarchaeaceae; genus Gagatemarchaeum. The sequence goes on from JAPCJP010000006.1 coordinate 26,719, forward strand.
CCAGATGGATTCTGACCTTCAACACCCCCCGGAGAGCGTGAAGCCCCTGGTCGAGGCACTGCGTTCCGGAGAGGGCGCCGAGGTCGCCATAGGCTCTCGCTACATCCCGGGAGGGAGCTTCAAGGGGCTCAAGGGGAGCAGGAGGGTGGTTAGCTGGGGGGCGAACTGGATGGCTAGGCACATCCTTGGTCTGGGCGTCCATGACACGACCACCGGGTTCAAGGCGCTGAGCCGCAGGGCTGTAGAGACTCTCCTCGCCGTGAAGTTCCATTCATCGGGATTCATTTTCCAGGTCGAGTCTCTCTACATCTTCAAGCGGAACGGCCTAAGGGTGGTCGAGATTCCGTTCGTGTTTGAGCTCAGGGAGCGCGGGACATCGAAGATGTCGGACAAGGAGGTCTGGGAGTTCTTCAGGAGCGTCCTGGCGATGAGGTTCAGGAACTATAAGGTGAGCCAGGCTACGGGCAAAACCTGATGCCGCTCAGGTCGGCTTCTTTTCATCGGTGGTGCCAGCGGCGGCAGGAGCCGCCGGAGGAGCCATATCGGAAATCGGCTCCGGAGGAGGAGTGGTCGCCATCGTGTATCCGATCCATGCCAGTATGCCCAGCAGGACCACGATAGCGACGAAGGCCGTAATCTCGAGTATTATGAGCGGCCACCTGTAGAGGAGATATCCGTAGACGATGATTCCAACCACACTTCCGGCTAAGATTGCACTGCCCAACGCCCGGTCGTTTGCCATTGCTTGAGCCAGGTCTCTCCCAGAGTGCGATTTAACGTTTTGTTCTTTGGCCGGCCAAGTGTCACGCTCCCAGCCGCTTCAACCGACCAGGACCACAGCAACACAGAAATATGAGCGCGAGCGGCGCCTCGTAAGAAATGTCTTCAGCATCGGGAACGGACTCTCCCACGGGGCAGCCCGAGGAGCAGGTCAAGGTTTTCCAGGGGTCCGTGTACGAGTGCGTGAAGTGCGGCACGAAGACCAGCCAGGAAGAGCTCAGCAACCTCCCCGAGGTAAAGTGCATATGCGGCTACAGGGTCTTCAGGAAGGTCAGGCCGACCGTGGTAAAGCAGATCAAGGCCGTTTAGGCCTCGCCGAGTTCGAACACGCAGAAGGCTCTGCGAACCTATAATTATCTACCAGGGAGTGATTCTTCGGGATGAACTACGAAGACGTCATGAATCTGGCCGTGAGGAGGGGTTTCTTCTTCAGGGCCGTTGACTCTTATCCCAACACCCCCGCCGGCTTCTGGGACTACGGTCCCCTCGGGGTCGCCTTCAAGAACAGGTACCTGAACCTCTGGAGGAGGTACCTGGTCAAGAGGGACGAGATGCTCGAGATAGACACCGTCCAGATAATGCCGAAGGCGGTCTTCGTGGCCTCGGGGCACCTGAGCAACTTCACCGACCCCAAGGTCGAGTGCTCAAAGTGTCACACCATATATCGCGCGGACAAGGTGATCGAGGAAAAGGTCAAGCACGCCGTCCCCGAAGGGCTCAAGGATTCAGAGTACGACGCGCTCCTCGCCGAGAACCATGTCCTGTGCAGCAACTGCAAGAATCCTCTGAGCGGGACGAAGCGGTTCAACATGATGTTCAGGGTGGGCATCGGCCCCCAGGAGGAGGAAGCGTACCTCAGGCCAGAGACGGCCCAGGGGATATTCGTTGACGTCCCCCTGCTCTTCAAGACGCAGCGCATCAAGCTCCCGAAGGGCATCGCACAAGTGGGGAAGAGCTTCAGGAACGAGATAGCCCCCAGGCAGGGTATCCTCAGGCTCAGGGAGCTCAACCAGGCGGAGATCGAAGTCTTGTTCAATCCAGAGAAGGTCGACCTCCCGAAGTTCGGCGCGGCCCTCGATTACAAGCTCAACATAGCCCAGGGCGACGTCGAACCCACCCCCATTAGCGTCTCAGAGGCCGTAGCCCAGGGGGTCATCCCCCACAAGCTCATTGGATACTATCTTCACCTGATCCAGAGCTTCTACGAGAAGGTGGGCATCCCCAGCTCCGCCATCCGGCTCAGGAAGCTCGGCGACGACGAGAAGGCGTTCTACTCCAGCGTCGCGTTCGACCTGGAGGTAAGGACCTCCGGAGGGTGGCTGGAGTTGGTGGCCTGCAACTACAGGTCGGACTACGACCTCACTAGGCACGCCGAGGTGAGCAAGACCGATTTTACGGTCGACGACGAGGGTGTCAAGGTCCTCCCCCACATCTTCGAGCTCTCGATGGGAATCGACAGGTCCCTCTTCGCCCTCCTGGAGAGTGCCTACAGGGTCGAGGGGGAGAGGACGTACCTCGCACTGAAGCCTGCGGTCGCGCCCATCCAGGTGGGAGTCTTTCCCCTCATGGGAAAGGACGGGCTTCCAGAGGAGGCGAAGAAGGTCTACGAGCTGATACGCGACGATTTCGAGGCGGCATATGACGAGGGGGGCTCCATAGGAAGGAGATACGCCCGCTCAGACGAGGCGGGCATACCCTTCTGCGTCACGGTCGACCAGGAGACGCTGAAGGAGGGCACGGTGACCGTGCGGGAACGCGACACAAAGGGCCAGGTGAAGGTGAAGGTCAACGAGCTTCCCGGCTGGCTCGCTTCTCAAACCCGCTAGAGTATGAACGCGGCCGCCACGGCCAGAGACAGGGCCGCGCCCGCGACCGTCGCAAGTACGTTGACCACGTTGTTGTCGACGAACGTGAGCCCCGAGGTGTACTTTGTCTCCTTGCCGCAGTGGACCCGGCCCTCGCAAGGCTGCCCGCACGCCACGCAGGCATTCTTCCGCTGGATAAGAGCCCCCGCGAGACTGTCGGCGATGGAGCCGCCGACACCCCCCACCGTTGCGATTATCACCACCGCGACGGCGCTGAGGCCGGTTATCACGCCGAGGGTAGCGGCGATACCCCCGATGATGTCGGAGGCGAAGATCGCACCCAGGAATCCCATGTAGGTGACGCCTCCGGAGATGCCGGGAGGCACCAATTCGGCCGGGTGGGTGATGAGCCTTGGAGGGCGGCGGCTGAGCAACCCTATCTCGGTCGCTGCTGTGTCGGCCGCTGCGGCAGAGATGGCTCCCAGGAAGAGGGCAGCGAAGATGGAACCCCCGATCACGAGCTCACCAAACCCGAAGACGGCAGCCAGACCTCCGTTGGCGAGGATGTTCGGCCAGCTTCTCGTCCCGCCCTTCACCTGGGCGCCACCGAGCGATTTTTTGTACTCGTAGCGGTACCAGGTGAACCCGACTCCCAGGATGAAGAAGGCAGCGATGATGACGAACCACGTCCACCCCCCTCCAAGGAAGATGGGGTAGCCCACCGCGACGCTGGCGAGGAAGCCAGCTTTGTCCAGGGCCTTCAACCCAATCGCTACGATGGCGAAGGTGATGACTATCGCAAGCTCACCGAGCGCGATATAGAGCGTTACCGGGTCCATTAAATTATAGAGCGCCGAATTTGATGCGCCTAAAAGGGTATGCTCGTCAGCTGAGGAGCGTCTTCAGAGAGGCGATTATCTCGTCTTCGTTGGCGCACCCCGAGAGAGCCAGGATGAGCCCCTCCTTTTTCGCCAGCTCGAGGGCGAGGGGGTCTAGCTGCTTCGGGCCATGGATGACCACCATGCGCGGCTTCAGCTGCGAGACCCGGATGGCCACCAGCGGGCTCCTGCCCATGCCCACCTTCGTGAAGATCAGCGCGCGCTCGGTCGTAGCCCCGAAGATGCGGTAAAAGTCGTAGCCGGAAAGAGCATAGATCGTCTTGATGCTATCGACGACGGTGTAACCGTAGAGATTTGTGTGCTCCGGGTCCCCGGTCAGGAGCGTGCCCTTGACCGCCTTTAGGATAGCAGACGCTCCGATGGGCTTGGTGAACTCGCTTATGGCGAGAATGGCTGAGCTCTTCTCGGGCGCCAGCAGCCTAGAGGCATACCGACCCTGCGACTCGTCGAGGGCGACGAGCGCTTCGATGTACTTTTTGACGAATAGCACCCCAGGGGAGGGCCTCCTCCCGCTCTCGTAGTCGCTCAGGACGGAGGGGGAAAGCTTGAGTGCCCTTGCGAGCTGGACCTGCTTCACCCCTAGCTTCTCACGCCAGACCTTGAGGGCTCGGCCCGGGTCTGCGCTCGCGACCACGTCGCCAGCTATCTTGGTAACAGAGTCCTGACGGCTGGTCTCCAAGTCACGTAGGAGTTTAGCGAATATATTTTAAACATTTGCCGAATGGGCGATTTGACCCAGAAGCTGAAGAGCTAGTGGGTGGAAGCGAGAAGCTTCTCCAGCTCGGCCAACTGGTCGACCGGGATGGAGACACCCCTCTTGGTAGGACCGGTGTACTTCGGGCCAGAGAGGAAGAGCCTGATGTCTACTCTCTTCCTGCCGTCTCTACCGTCGAAGGTCGAGACCCTTACGGTGGACGACTCGGTCAGCTTTACCTCGCCTATCAGCGTGGACTTGAACTCGGTCGTTCCTTCCGTCTTGGCTTCTTCTTCGCTCATGTTCAGATTACCTAGCCCCCGCCGGGGAGAACGCCAATTATACTTTACGAAACCCGCATCCACCCAGAATTCGGGCCCGAAATCTCGCTCCTAGGGCATGTAGGCCGGCAGTTCGACCCTTGTATCGAAGAAGCGCCTAGTTATCCCGGTCGGAGGAGAATCGAACTCGTCCACTGAGACGAGCACGGGGAGGTTGTTGACGGCGTGGCCCAGCACGAGGCACATCCTGGGAGGGAGCGTCCGGACGATTGACTTGACCGTGTCCGTGTCGATCATGGACGCCTGGGCCACCAGGCTGAGGTCCGCGTCGTTGGAGAAGTTGTAGAGGAAGATGTTGTCGGCTTGGCGGTAGATCTCCTGCTTGATGGCGTCTGGCTGGTTTGTGACGAAGATGGTGAACACCCCGAAGTGCCTCATCCTTGTGATGAGGTCCTCCCAGTAGGTCTCTCTCAGGTATAGGTGGGCTTCCTCTGAGAGGAGGAAGACCGGAGGGATCGACCGCTGTTCGAGGAGCTCGACCAGCTTCGACAGTATCAACTCCACGGTCATCCTCCGGTTCAGGGGCGAGACTCGGCTCAGAGAGATGACGAGCGCCCCTCCGTCGGGATGGGACCTGAAGAAGCCCTCGAGTGAGAACATCTTATCCTCGGCGTCCGTGAACAACCCGGAGTTAGAGAGGGTGTAGTACCTGGCGTAGAGCGCGTCGCGGACGAACTCGTTGCACCTCCACATCTGGATGTAGTTGCTCAACGATGCCATGGAAACTTCGTTCTTGCTCTCCATCGCCTCCCAGATCCTCATGAACTCGCGCATCGTCGTCCCGGGCATCTCCAGGGAGTGCTGCAGGAGCGAGGTCATGGAACGCAGCCCGGCGCTCCCCAGGCTGAACTTGAGGTCCCGGGTAGGTTTCCGGGTCACCACCTTGTCCGCTACCTGAGTCTTGGAGCCGTCGCCCCTTAGCCCGATAGAAGCGTATTCGTCGTTGAGGTCGAAGATGATGCAGTAGGCGCCGTGGTCGAGGAGGCCGCGGACAATCATCTTGGCCAGGTGGGATTTGCCGGACTCCTTTCTCCCGGTGATGATGGTCACGCGTCCGTCAAGGGCTTCGGCTGTCACTGAGAAGGAGGAGGCCCTGCCTGCCCTTCCGATCTTTATCTTCCGTTGCCCCCTTGTGCCCACAGAATCTAGGACCTCGTTCACGTTTTGCCTCGTTATTTTCGAGGTGGTCCTGGACGGGATCCAGTCGATTCTTGGGGTGTACTTGCCGTGTTCCATGCTCCCTCTCGCCTTGCAGTGCAGGAGCCTCATGTCGCGGATCTCCTTGGAGATGGTGCTGACGTCGGCAGGGTCCTCCGTGACTCCCTGGGCGGATGCCAGCAAGACCTCCTCCCTCGCGACCTCCTCCTCGATGCCATCGATGTCCAGGTAGTTCTCGTCGAAGACCTGGAGCACGAGGCTCCTATCCTTCTCAGTGACCAGAAGGTAGTCCCCCAGCCGGACGTCCTCGTTGTGGGATGCGACTACCAGTATGTTGGGCCCTTCTTTCTTGAGGATTCTCGTCTACTCTCACCCTGAGTTGCTGAGTCCGCCCAACGTGACACGTCGTAGGTGGAAGGTGTGCATGTGCTTCAGGGAATGCCTGTTGGTAAGGTAGGCCTTGAGGGCCATGTCCTCCGACCTCGAGAAGACCGAGAGATGATGAGCCACTCGCAGCGATTCGGGATAGCCAGCCGAGAACCCGTCGTTGTACAGGACGCTGCCGAGGAGCGGGGCGAGGCGCCCGTGCCCTCTCGCGACGTCGAGCCTGAAGACGAGACCATCCCTAGCGAACTTCGCGATTATGGTCTGGACGGGACCGTCCTCGACCACAGAGTAGGCGGCGCCCCCAGACCTTGAGACGAGTGCGGAGAGTTTGTTGGTCGAGATCATCGCGCTAGACTTGGAGAATCCGATCAGGCTCGAGCCCGTCGCGTCTTCCGTGAAGAACGAGTCAGGATAGGAGTCTAGGGGGTGCTTCAGCGACCCGTCGGCCATCACGATCATCTTCTGGGAGAACGAATCCAGGAGGGAACTGAGTATCCTCCTCTCCATCGTGTTCCGGATTATCCTCTCGGCGATGAGATGGTCCGAGAGTGCGACCCTCAGTTCATATCCCTCGAGCTGCGTAGGCAGCCCACACGCGCCCTTGGGGGAGAGATGCACGATTATCGGGCCTATGCGGAAGTAACCCTGCACCACCCCGCCGGATGAAAAGCATACGGCCGCCCTCACAGCATAGACGGCGCCGTCGGAGGTCTCCCCAAGGAGGATACAGGAGGAGTCCGTCGAGGCTATGGTGATGGGTTCCTGCAGTGCCACCATGGGGATTGCCTCGCCCAACCCGCCGTCTTCCCAATCCTCGAAGGGATAGGTGTCCTTACCGTCCCTGTTGAACACGAAGCGCCGGCCCATGAGCCGCTCGTGAATCACCTCGTCCGAGAGTTCGAAGCGCCTCTTGAACTCCATTGCGAGGAGGTTGAGGGCTTCCATATTGACGGTCGTCGAGACGTTCAGTTGAGTGTTCATGTTGCGCAACACTAGTATCCCAGTCAGCGCTATTAAATGTTGCGCACTAGCAACATGCGCATGATAACCTAGGCTGAAAAGCTTAAGGCAGAGCCCTTCGACCAAGTTGCGCAACTGGAGCAATAAGAGGAGCAGATGTCTAGTCCTTCGGGAACTGTCACCATCAAGCTCAAAAGAGGCTCATGGGAGATTGAAATCACCTGCTCTCCCGACAAAGTGCAGCAGGCCGTAGAGAGCGTGATAGCAGGGATGGCCTCCAAGGAGGAAGCGCCGATCGCAGGCACTGATGAGCGGGCCCAGGACCCAGGCGAGAAGCGGTACGAGACCTGTAGGGGCCTGCTACAGACCATGTGGAGGGGTGGGTGGTTCAGCGCCCCACGGACACTTTCGGAGGTGCACGACGAGATGGCGAGGCGCGGATACCACTATGACAGGACGGCGGTTGCCCACGCTCTGGTAGACCTAGTACGCGAGGGGACTCTCTTCAGGGACGGGGCGATGAGGAACTACAGGTACATCCAAAAGTTCCCGATGAAGGCCAGCGACAGCTCGGAACAGAGGATAGATTCTAGCTAGTTCTCGGCTCCGGATCAACTGGGGCGGGAGCTAAGAGCGTTCGGGGAACTTCTTCTGCAACTGGACGTGGAGCCAGTGCACGCCCGTGGTGGTGACCTTGTACCTTCCTCCTGCACCGTCGACTTCCCTCCTCTCCACAGCGCCCGCTTTGTTCAGCTCCGACAAGCGCGACCCTATCGTCTTAGGGTTCAGGGACGTGGCTGTCTCGAGCTCCGCCACGGTCATGTCCCCATTCTGCGACTTTCCGGAAAGCTGAGCGGCCTTGGCGGCGATGAGCTGTAGTAGTATGACGTCCTTGTCGCTCGCCTTCCTTTCCTGGACCCAGACGCGGGGCCCCTCCTCCGTGAATCTGATGTAGTCCTTGAACATCTGGACGAGGTCGTTCAAGGAGTAGTTCACCGATATGCTCCTCGCGAGGTCGACGTTCGGGATTTCCTTCGAGATGAACTCTTGGAGGGACCTGAACACCACTTCGGGGGAACCTGTGAAATCTACCTTAAGATCGCCGTACGTGACCGAAACCGAAAGCGGTTTCTCTGAGGATGACATGTGAGGACAAACTCTCCCAGTTCTGACCGTGCGGAGTGAAGAGCGCTTAAACGTTTTCAGACGTCGCGGGTTCGGAGGCTTCCCCGATACCGCCCGAATCCTGGAGAACGAGGACCTGAGCCTGGCTCGTCACCATGGAGGTAGATGCGGTATAGACGTATTCTCCGCCCACGCTCTTGAAACGCCGTATCCTCGAGGATTTTGCGAGCCTCAGGAGCGCCACCGCGACCGATTGTTTGGGATAGTTCAGGCCGTAGGACTGCAGCGCTTCTCTGACCTCCGAGAGCTTCCGGGGGCTCTTCCCCCAGGGGTCCGCGAAGAACTTTGTTATGATGTCGCTCAAAGAATCGCCCTTCTCCACAGTAATGCCGGGCTGCTGAGCAGGGGCGAACGCGTCAGGAGCTGTGGTGCCTGATTGGGCAGCAGAGGTTGGCTCCCTGAAGACGGGCTCTTGCCGCGGTGGGTCCACCCTCTGGCTCGGGAGCCTCGAGACGACCTCAGGGATGAGCTCGATCGCCTCCCGAATCCTCCCAGCTTCCGCCTCTATCTCCGCCTCGGCTTGGCCGGAGCGGACCTTTATCCTAATCCTATCGGTTGAAGAGGCGGGCGGTTGAGAAGGAGACGACAACGCAGCGATTTTGAAACCGAACCTTCTAAAAGTTTTGCCCCGCGTCGAGAGCCGCGAACCGTCCTGACTCGCTCGCGCAGTTTTATGGAGCAAGTGTAGCTGATGAAACGATCAGGCTGAGCCGCCGTCCCCCTGCTTTGGACTACCCGCCTCTTGCATCTTCCTTCTTATCATCGCGCTAACTTTCCCTCCGTCAGCCTTACCTCTCGCTAGCTTCATCGCCTCCCCCATGAGGACGCTGAACGCTCGCTCCCCTCGTTCAGCCACGAGAGTGTGATTCCTCTCGACGACTTCGCTGACAATCCTTTCGACCTCAACGTCATCCATGGAGGCGATGCCCAATCTGCTCACCGCGTCCTCGACCGTCTTGACCTCGCCCTTGCCCAGGGTTCGCAACACATCGTAGGCTCCCTCTTTCGCGAACAGTCCCCTGTCGAGCCCGAGAACGACACTTGAAAGCAGAGAGCCATCGATGGACATCTCCTCGACCCCCTCTCTCGCTAGCCTGGCCGGGAGCTCCACGAGGATGGAAGCGATGACAGAGCTGTCCAGCTTTGATTTGGCCGCCAGGTTCTCGAAGAGGTCGGCTTTGTCCGAGTCGTAGAGCTGGACCGCCATCTCGCCACTGAGCGAGTACTTCTCGGAATAGCTTCGGACCTTCTGCTCCCAGGGGACGGGCAGGGATAGGCCCATTCTGGCGACGAGCTCTGGGGAGACCACGATGTCCGGGATGTCGGTCTCAGGATACATCCTGGCAGCGCCCGGTCTGGGCCTAAGGAATCTCGTCTCACCATCCTCGGTGGCCGCCCGAGTCTCCCTGAGGACACCCCTGGGTACCGCTTCCAACCTTTCTTTCACAAGTACCGCGACGGTCGATGCTCGTCCCTCCTCGCCCGCGACAAGGACCAGCGCCGCGTCCTTTCCCACGCCCATCTGGGCTCTTAGAGCACTATCCTCTGCTTCGGTCACCCCCTGTTTCCTAAACTCGTCTGAGTGGATGACCCCGCCCAGACCGTTCGTCCGGGCAATCTCACCGAGCTCCTTACCCACCCTTATTCCCGGATAGGGCTCGAACCCGAGCAACCCAGCAAGGGCGTCCGCTGAAGCGCAGAATATCCTCGCCCCATCGCGTTGGACCACCTTCTTGAGGACCGGCGAGGCGGGCGTCTTGAGCGTCTCGGTTACGTCCTTGACCCTGGAAGAGACCCCGTTGGGCGATCGATTCTTCGCTTCTGCGGCGACCTGCAAGAGTCCCATCTGTCTGGTGGCTTCATAGCGCACCACCTTGGCTATGAGGTTCAGCTTCTGTACCCCCTTGACCTCGACGACCTCCCCGCCCTTTACCGAGACGTTCAGGTCCTGCCTTATTGTTCCAAGCCCACGGGCGACCCTGCCCGTGGACCGAAGGGCCCTTCCGAGCTGAAGCGCCGCCCGCTCCACACCCTCCGGGCTGTCGGGGATCGGCTCCAGCGCTATCTCGACGAGGGGTACCCCGAGCCGGTCTAGCGCATATTGTCTGGCACGGGCATCCTCACCGAGGGCCCTGGCGGCGTCCTCCTCGACGGTTGTGCTCTGGACGCCCACGGACTTCCCGTCGCCGTAGGCCAGAGAACCTCCGAGGCCGACCACGGCCGTCCGTTGGAAGCCTGTGGTGTTGGAGCCGTCGATGACTATCTTCCTCATCACGTGGATCTCGTCGATTATCCGGGCCCCAAGGATTTCGGAGATCAGGATTACCGTCTCGAGCGCGGCTGCGCTGATGGGGTGAGGGGGTTCTTCGTCGGCATCCACGAGGCACGACGACTCAGGGTTCCACCTGTAGAGATTCACCCGCCCCTTGTTGAACTCGAAGACCGCGGCGGCGTCGATTCGCCCGAGCTCGCTCTGGCTCGGCCTGAGCCTGCGCTCGAAGCTCAAGGGGAGCTCCTCGGATTTCATCGGTGGACAGGAGCAGAAGAGCTTCGTGCCGGTCGCGAGCTGCTGGTGGACCTCTATACCGACCTTGAGGTCGCACTTGGAGAGGTCGAGAGCATTCACGCTCATGCCGTTTGCCCGCTAGGGAACGAACGCTCCGTAACCTCCCCTGCTAGGTTCTTTCGCATCAAGCCCTCCGCTTCCTTCGCTGAAGCGGTATTGGAGATGGTCCACATCAGCTTCACCAGAGCAGTCTCGGCGAGCATGTCCTCAAGGGGCACCACCCCCGCCTGCAGAAGGTCTCGCCCGTTCGCGTATACATTCAAGTCGACCCGCCCCCAGATGCACTGGGAGGTCATGAAGGCCAGTCCTCCTCCCGCGATGAACCGCTGTATCACGGCGATATTCTTCCGGTTCACGTGGCCCAACCCAGTCCCCTCTATGATCAGACCTTTCAGTCCCGAGGCGAGCTGAGCCTCGAGCAGAGAGGTCGGCATTGACGGGTAGAATTTTACCAGAGCGACGTTGGGGTCGAATAGGGGCTTCGGAACGAACTTCTCAGCTCTAGCCCTCGGCGGGAGGCTTTTCGAGATTAGCTCAGGTCCCTTTCGTGTCCAGTATCCCTCCGGCGGGATGCCAATGGATTCGAACGCATCGCGTGCGCTCGCGTGGTTCTTCCTCACCCGCGTCGCCCGATGAATCGCGAGCAACTCGTCGCTCGAGTCTGCATGCATGACGAGGTACACCCCGGCGAACTCGGCAGCCACTGCGAGTGTCACAGCGCCAATCAGGTTCAGGTAGGCGTCCGAGGAGGGCCTGTCCGAGGAACGCTGGGAGCCGACGACGAATACGGGTACCGGGACACCCTGAAGAGCGAACGCCAATGCCGCGCTCGTGTAGCCCATCACGTCGGTGCCCGTCGTGACGACCACGCCCCTCGCCCCCTCTGCGACTCTCTCCGCGACCTTCTCTGCCATTTTTCCCCAGTGCTCCGGCTCGAGGTCCTCGCTCGCGACCGTGAGGATGACCTCGGTTCTGATGCGCGCGATGTCCGAGAGCTCCGGGATCAAGGAATAGAGGTCCTCCGAGGATATCGCAGGCTGTACTGCCCCGGTCCGGTACTCGACGCGGCTCGCTATCGTGCCACCCGTGCCGAGGATAGCGACTTCGAGCAGGTCGCCGCGGGTCTTCGGGTTAGAAGATGTGAACGACGGTCTCTCCCCCTTTGCGAGTCGGGAGACCTTTGTGACCTTGGCTACGCTCAGTCCTACGTTGTAGCCGCTCTTGAGCTTGATCACGATGTGGGAGTCATCGTCGTGGGCGTACCTTGGGGCCAGAGTCCCCATGACCGACTGTCCGTCCACTTCCAGGCTCAGGAAGTCTCCTATCGAGACTCCAGCAGCCTCGAGCGCTGTGAGCGACTGGCCTCGGTATCCCTCTAGGTCTCCCATGAGGACAGGCGGTGCCAATCCTGCGAATAAAACCTTGGCCCGAGGCTAGTCTCTCAGAAGTGCGACGACGCCCAGGGCTGTCAAGGCATAGTTGAAACAATAGAGGCTCACGCAGACCGGACAGACCGCGTGGATGACCCCGAGTTCCAGGTACCATAGGTAGAGCGTGAAGATGTTGCCGACCATGAGGATCGGCACGAGTATCTGCCCTTGGATCGACCCGCCCTTCCTAGTGAACCAGAACGCGAGAAAGAGTATCAAGGGGAACCATACGGCCCCGTAAACCCACAGCGACAGGCCCAGGAATGTCGTATGACCGCTGTCGAAGACAGAGATGCAACTGATGCCATGACTAATGTTGCAAATCCCAGAGCCAAGGCCCTCATAATGGGTTATTTCATCGTAGGCGTGGTAGATGACTACGGGAATTGCAAGGACGGCCAGGCTGATGAATGCCTTGCTCAGCTTGTCCATCGCGTCTTCTCACCCATCATGTTCGCAGAGAAGATGCTAGAGGCCGCGAGAGCGGAAGAAGTCGCACCCGGCGAAGAATACGAAAGAGGAATCGTGGCATAGTTCTGGCTGCACACTGCTGAGGGCACCTCTCCGTCCATCAAGCAGATGGCAGAGACCAGCTTGTTGGCCGCTCCGTCTATGCCTATCGCGGTCGAGCTGGTGGGGTTGTTCAGCTGGGATGCGACCTGGGTCCAGTTTTGCCCTTGGAGGTCTATGGTGGTCTGCACGCCGTTGACGACGTACTGGTTACCGAGGTCTATGAACGGTATACCCCCGCTCCCGTACGAGCTGACAAGGGCGTCTTCAGCGGTCGTGAGCGTGTGCCACGGCGTAGCTTCGTTCGTCCTGTTGAACTCCTCGATCGGTACGAACGAGATGTACTGGCTGACGTAGGTGGCGTTCTGGAAAGTAAACGTCGGTGTGTTAGGATTGACATCGCTTCCGGACGAGAGCATGTACTGGATGCCGCTGAAATTCCCGAATTTGGAGAGCGCCATGATCATGGCCCACCTCTCGACGGCGCAATAGGGGCAGTACTCGGCCCCTATGTAGATTATCTCAGGCTTCCCGTTGAGGGTCAGAGCCGACCCATTGATCGCCCTTGGCGAAGAGACGCTAGAGGCCGAGCCGACCGCGGCCAGGGTCGAATCGCTGACCCCGGTGACCTGCTGGAGGAGCGTCGACGGGACGGGCTTGTAGATGTACGACGAGTATGGGCTGGGGGCGAAGGTTCCCTCTATGAGGTATGCAAAGCCAACAATGGCCACCACCGCTACGGCCAATGCGGCGAGGAGGATGATCCTTCGATTCCTCTTCTTCGTGTTGATCTTCGCTCTCCGACCCATCGAGGTTTCTGAGTTGCTGGCCGAATTGAGGTAAATAAACGGATTGAACCTGAAAACGGACTATTCCGTGAAGGTAATCCGGTACACCGTCGGACCGAGCAGGATGGCGCAGATGTGGGCAAGCGAACAGTAGAGGCAGATTGCGTGTATCTCAAACACCTCGACCGAGACCAAATAGCCCACCATGGCGACTCCGGCGACCCAGAGTGGAAAGAGGAGGTAGGGGAAGTATGACGGGCGCGCCAAGGCGAGATATGTGATGATGCCGAACCAAAGCAGCGCCAGGAGCGCGACGGGCACCCCGAAGACGTGGCTGTAGTGACTCGAGGTAACCGCGCCACAATTTATGGGGCCAGAGGTCGGGCATACGAGAGTCACCGAAGAGAATAGCGAATTCAACAGGAGGTAGGCCGAATCGCATAACCCGATGCCGCCGAGTACTAACGTGGTGGTGTCTCTTGAGTTCGTGGGTCTCGCCCCCGACGGTCACGGCCAGAGCCTTATTTGCTCGTGGGGCTTATTTCCCGTCCTCAGGCGGTGACCTCGAGCAGCCCGTCCTCCATGAACGGGTGGATGCTGCAGGGTACCTCGCAGAAGATGACGAAGCTTCCCGTCACGTTCGCCATGAAGCTGAAGGTCTGCACCTGGCCCGGTGCTATCGTGTTCGCTGCCCCAGGTAGGTAGTAGATTATGTTGAAGCTGTGGGCCTGGACGTCGATGTTGCACACAGTGATGGTCACGTTGGTCCCCTGCGTCACGGTGATCAAGGGCCAAGGGTTGTTGGGTGCTCCGTGTCCTTTGCTGTTGTTGTAGCCCGTGCCATAGGTGGCGTCGTCGCTCGCGATGACCAGAAAACCGTTGGAAGGCTTGACGCACCCCGCCGGAAGGGAGACCGTCTCTGTCTTTCCCAGGCTGAAGAGGTACAGTCCGGCGACCGACGCGGCACCCACTATGGCCACGATGATGATGCCCAGGAGTATCTTTCGGTTCTGGCCCATGAGGTCGCCGTCTTACGAGTGCAGAAGCGCCGCCAGATAAAGGAAGGTGAAGCCGACAAGCACGGCGATGGCGACCTTCGTCGAGTCGTAGCGCAAGGAACCCGATGACTGGAACAGGGGCCCAACGAGCCTCAGGAGCGCGTAGACGGAGGTCCCGAGACCAAGGGCGAAGATGTAGGTGAAGTCGGCGTTGGGGTAGACCTGGACCAGATAGTAAGCGGCACCGCCTCCGATTATCCCTGGCAGAGAGAATGCGACGGCGAGTACTATCAGGTCCCTCAATCTACCAACCGAGTCCTTTGCGTGGTCCTTCGCATAGACCCAATAGGCCGCACCCACCATCATGGGCTCGAGGGCCTTGTGGATTACGAAGGCGGCGCCTGCCGCAGCGCCTCCAAAGGCGTCCAAGATGTTTGTGCTGCTACTCAGGGCCGCCGTCGACCCGATCGCCGCTCCCTCCCCGAACCCGTGTATCCCGACCGCAATCGCTACGAGTATCGGCACGGCGAAGTCTGCTCGTTCCCCGGACGCTGGCGCGGCGAAGAGATTCCTGTCCAGTGATAGCATCCCGATGAGCCCCGCAGCGAAGACCACCCACAGTACTAGATGCCATACGTTGCCGCCCAGGCCTTGCTGGAGGTCGAGATAGGAGGCGTCGCCTATGGTATCGGTGAAGAACCAGAGGTATATCCCGACCGTGAAGGCTGCAAGGTACCGGGCGCTGACGAATCTCGCGGCCAGCGATATCAATAGGAGTGCGAGGATTGCAGGAAGTATCAGGGAGCCGAGGACCGCACCAAAGGTTAGCCCGAAGCCTAACATCGCCCATAGTGTGGTCGGCGGAAGATTAACCTTTGTGGCTCAAACACGAGTCAGAGGTCCCATAGGTCGATGAACCCCTCGGTCGCGAGAGAGACCCATCCCTGGGTGAGCGCGGTCAGCAATTGCGAGGCTCCTTCCGGGTCCTTTATGCGATATACGATGCGACCGTCCACTGCTGAGGTACGTTCCACAAGATGCGTTCGGGTGAGCAGGGCGAGGCACTCGGTCGTGGTACTACCCGGCAGGTCGACCATCTTCGATATGTCACCATGCGTCGGCTCAACCCCGAGGTCCAGAAGCGACCGGAGGACGGTTCTGACGGACTTGCTCTGCAGGCAGTTGAACACGCCCTTCATTTCCTCGGTGGTACCCACGGGATAGAGGCGGTCGTAGTGCCCCTTCTTGGAGCGGAGGATCTGGCCGTCTCTCTCAAGGTTGTCCACGTGGTACCTTGCTGTGCTGAAAGAGGTACCGAGTATTCTCTGAACCATCCTCAGGTGTATCCCCGGAATTAGGAGGACGACCTGTTTGACCCTGATGCGGTTGAGGTTGTCCGAGCTCATGTCCTGCCAGTCCTTCTCTCGAGAGCCTCGGATAGTGACGTTGGGCCTATTATCTCTCGCGCCACGACTAGACCACCGTCAGCTCTCCACCCTGGAGGTACAAATGGATTGGGCATGGGATCGAACAGTAGATCAGGAAACCCCCCTTCACGTCGGCGAGGAAACTCACCGTGAGAGCTTGGCCGGGAGCGATGGTCTCCACCTTCCCCTGGAGATAGTGTACTATCTGGAAGCCTATGGAAGCCTGATAGGTGTTGCAGATTGTGATGGTCACGTTCGAGCCCTGCGGTATGTCCATCACAGGCCAGCTCTGGACCGGCGCCCCGTGCCCAACGCTGTCATTGTAGCCGAGGGAGCTAGCGACAATCAGGAAGCCGTCCGAGGGCTTTGAGCACATCGCTGGAAGGCCACCTGCCGACCCGCTCTGGCTGCCGACGTTTGAAAGATAAGTCCCTGTGACCAGCAGACCAAGGCCGAGGATAGCCACGGGGACCAATACTTTGAGGCCACTCCTGAATCTTGAGGACCACAGAAGCGCCGTAAGGAACCCGAGGACCATCAAGAACTCAAGGGAAGGGATGAGGTAGAGTTCGACGGTCTCGACCGTCGCCGGCCCGATGCCGGCGTAAAGTTCCAGGACGAGGGTGCTCGCGGAGGCCGCGCACAGGCAGACGAAGGCCACCGCGAGGGCGACGTAGCGCCCTTCTGACCGCCTAGTGTAAGCGTTGATCGAGAACAACATGAGCGCTACTGATATCGCGACCAGCGCCAACTGAAGCGCGTCCCCGGAATAGAGCGCGAGCCCGATCAAGTTGTTCCGCAGGCTCTAGGTCGCAAATTTAAGGCTGCTGAGATTTCGGAGATTGATCCACAAGCTTTGCCTCTTTGATTACCCCAAGACTGAGCCGGTCATAATCGGCTCGATGGACTGACTTTCAGCCGTCCGCGCTCGTATTCGTAACGGGATAATATGGGCAGGATTATTAATATAGCGAATATAAGCCCGGTGATATTATGAGCAACGCTCAACAATACGCGCACCCCGAGGTGCTCGTAGACACTAACTGGGTGCTCGAGCACCACAAAGATGCAAACGTGCGCATAGCGGAGGTCGACTACGACCCGGCCGCAAACTACGCCGTGGGCCACATCCCGGGCGCGGTCCTCTTCGACTGGAAGAAGGACATCAACGACCCGCTCAGGAGAGACATCCTCAGCAAGGAACAGCTCGAGGCGCTCTTCGGAAATTCCGGCATAACCAAGGACACCTGGGTCATTCTATATGGCGACTTCAACAACTGGTTCGCCGCGTTCGCGTTCTGGACCTTCAAGTATTACGGCGTAGAGAAGGTCAAGATCCTCAACGGGGGAAGAAAGAAGTGGCTCCTCGAAGACAAACCGGTAACCAAGGACGTGCAGACCTATCCAAAGACCGACTTCAAGGCGTCGAACCCCAACGAGAAGTTGAGGGTCTTCAGAGATGATGTTTCACATGCTCTTGGCAAGCACGACAAGGTCCTCGTCGATGTGAGGGGGCCCAAGGAGTTCAGCGGCGAGATCCTGGCGCCTCCAGAGTATCCCACCGAGCACGCGCAGAGAGGTGGGCACATCCCCGGTGCCAAGAACATCCCATGGGGCCAGACGGTCAACGACGCCGATGGGACCTTCAAGACCAAGGAGGAGATCTCAGCGCTCTACCTGCCCAAGGGTGTGACCGCTGACAAGGAAGTCATCACCTACTGCAGAATCGGCGAAAGGTCGTCCCACAGCTGGTTCGTCCTGACCTATCTCCTGGGGTACACGAATGTGAGGAACTACGACGGTTCCTGGACCGAATGGGGCAACTCAATCCGGTCACCGATAGAGAAGTGAGCTAGGGCTCACTTCCAATCCCGCCCCAGTGGCGGGCCTTTCCCTCTTTTCCGGCGAGGAGGTATTACTTCTCCGGCTGTTCGGCGATCGTAAGAGCCCCGCCTATCATCGCCACGGCGAATGCTAGGTCTATGAGCTCTCCCCCGGTCCTCGCGAGCGCTATGAGGGATAGTGCGATGATTAGGACGCCGAGCGGGACCCTTTTGTCCTTCCAAGACCGCGCGAGCAGTGAGAAGTAGACGATTAGCCCCCCTAGCACCGCCCCTTCGAGCTCTCCGATCCCTCCAATCAGGTCGGTCTGGAAGGAGAGCCAGTCGAGGGCCGTGAGATAGAGCGCACCGACGGCAACCAGGACCCCTCCGATGAAGGAGAAGGCGTACGCTGGGTCGGACTTCATCGCGTTCACCCCGTTCTCTTCATACCACCTCCCAAGCCAGTTCCCAAAGGCGCCCCGCAGGCCCGGGAGGTTGCCTCCCTCGCCGGAGGAAGCCAAGGAACGCCTGTAGACATCCCTTGCCAGAAAGAGGCCCAAGATCACGCCGGGAATGACGAAAGCAAGAATCTCGAGTTCTTTGGTAATCAACCCAGGGTAAGGGTTCGGGCCTGCGGTAGTCACGGTGATGGAGGAATTTCCTGTCGGGATCGTCACGGTGGAGGTCGACTCCCTGGCAGGGATGACGTTGAAAATGAGGTAGTGGCCTGCGAATAGATAGGCGATGTAGATCAGAGGGAAAATGAGCCAGTTCCATCCGAAGGGCTTCTCGACCTTTGCTCGAAAGTATCCCGTTCCCCAGAAGAAAAAGTTCAGTGCGGCAGCCTGCAGGCCCCTGTCGATGGATTTGACCTGACCCTCTGTCAGTGGTGCCACAGCCTTCGGTGTCGGTTCGCTGGTGGCCGCGACTGGAGGCAAGGTGTTGGCGCCGGAAGTCGAGACTCCCTGGGCGGCCGTCGCGCTTCCGCAGTAAGGACAGAAACTCACCTGGTCATCGATGCTCTTGCCGCAGCTAGGGCAGAATTGCAAGCTACCGCACAATGAGCGCAGTGAAGCACTATAAGCATTCGGAGGGTCGATGTGACGAGCTGTCAGGGAGGGCTCAGCGCGGACTGCGGTCGTCCGAAAGCACGCGACACTAGCGAATCTTCTTCACGATAAAGTGGAAGAGATTGGCTTCCTTCCGTGTCTCGATCAGCTTCTGTCCCGTCCTTTCGCTCCACGTTATCAGCTCTATCTCCGCGGTGACATCGTCAGAGACCAGGTGCACAACGGTCCCGACCGGTGAGCGCGCGATGAGCTCGTCCAGCTTCACCAGTACCCCTGCGCACTCCGAGCCGATCTCGAACATCTCGTAGTCGGGGAACGCGTCGAAACACCTCACCTTGAGCCTATTCACCTTCTCCGCCAGTGCCTCTGATGCCGAGCTGATGGACTTCAGCCCCGCTCGCTCGTCATCGAGCCGCGAGGGGCGAATCTTTGCAAGCCAGCCCGCACCATAGGGGTCGGTATTCACCAGCTTGGGGGTCGCCTTTAGCTCCGGATTGACCTCCACCACCACTCCGCTCAGAGGGGAGCGCACGACATCGAAGTGACGTGGGCCTTCCGTGGCGCCTAGGCCCATGCCCCGTTCCAGGACCGTCCCGGCCGGCTTGAGCGAGACTGAGGTGAGGACCCCGCTGAGCCAAGCTCTCACGGTATCCACACCGACGACGTATAGGTCCCCCTCCGCCCTCACCCATACATCACGTGGGACATCGTACGAGACGTCGTCTGCGAAGAGACACCCGCTTATCTTCTGCACGAGAATCGTCCCTAGGTCAATGGCTTAAGTGGCTTACCCATGTAAGGACCCACTTCTGAGTAACCGAACCTACGATAGTAGTCTCTCGTCCCCACGGCGCTCGTGACGAGGAGGCGCTTTGCATCGAACTCTTCGCGCGCGACCGTCTCCATCTCCCGAAGGAGGGCGGCGCCTAGTCCCCGGTGCTGCCAGGCTTCCTCGTTCTTCTGACCGACCGCGACCACCCTCCCATAGACCTTGAGCTCGCGCAAGACACAAGACCCATCCATCTCCTTCCGGTGCGCCTTCTCTGAGGGTCTCCGCATGCGGGCGAACCCCGCTATCTTGTTCGCCTTCGCATACTCGAACGAGGCAAAGACCTCGGTGCCGCCAGAAGCCGCGTACTCTTGTTTGGTAAGGACCAATTCGTCGTTTGCGAGGTCGGCCGGGAGGTCCAGCGCCACCTCTCTGCAACGGATGCACCCGCACTGGTGCCCCATCTCGGCGGCCCTCCTCAGGACCAGTTCGCGGAGGTTCCCGGCGTCTGCTCCGCCGCGGATGTCCTTCTCTGGGATCTCGCGCATTATCCTCATTATCCTGTGCCAACGCGGCACATATCGCTTCATCTCCGCGAGCAGGTCGACCACAAGGGCGAGGTCGTAGGGCTTGTACCGGCCGCTCGCTTGCATCCTCTCGAGCGCGGTCTCTCGCACGACCAGCGTCGGGTAGAGCTTGCTCATGTCGGGACGGAAGGCTTCGTCTTCGAAGAGCCTCCTGAGGTCACCCATGTCCTCTTCCGGCGTCGCACCTGGCAGGCCCGGCATCATGTGAGCGCAGACCTTCAGGCCCGCATCCCTAGCCACCGCGAAGGCGTCCACAGAGTCCTGGACCGTGTGTCCCCTGTTGCTCAGCCTTAGGGGTTCGTCGTGAAGGGACTGGACCCCTATCTCGAGCCGCGTCACCCCATAGGTGAGCATGAGGTCGATGTGCTCGGGTCTGCACCAATCGGGCTTCGACTCGATGGTGAGCCCGACGCAGCGGCTCGAGGCGGTCTCGTTCGCCCGCTGGGCCTCCAGCAGCGTGGCCGACCGGAAACCGTTGAGCCCATCGTATACGCTCTTGACGAATGGCTCCTGGTAACTCATCGGGAGGGCGATGAACGTCCCTCCCTCGATTATCGTCTCCGCCTTAGACGTGGAGTGCCCCTTCTCGTAGTACTTTCTCAGGGACCGCCTCGCCTGCAGGTAGGGGTCGTAATCCAGCCCCTTCGCTATCCTCTGGCTGGGCCCGTCCGGCATGTAGCTCTGGGGCGTCCCCAGCCTGGGGCCGCCGGGACAGAAGACGCACGTACCATGGGGACAGACGAAGGGCGCTGAGAAGACAGTGACTATGATGATGCCGGACGCGCTTCTTCGTGGATGGATTCGGAGCAACTCACCCCAGCGCTGGCGCTCGCCCTCCGGGAGGGCCATGAGGACGGCTGAGTTAGAGATGAACTTTCCGAGTTTGCGCTCGATGACGACCTCCCTCTTCATTCGTTCGAGTGTCTTTCGATCCTTTATCTCGTCTGCGAGAATAAGAGCCGCGACCGCTCCGGCCGCAGCCCTTTCAGCTTCGGAGTCTGACTGCCTTAGACTCTCTGCCAATTCTGGCCGGGCTTTCTCTTCAGGGTGAATCGCTTCACGTAACTACGTCTGTTCCTGACCTTCGGGATCTTCCCTTTGTGGACCTTACCTTCTATCTTGGGAGTCTGACCGCGGACTTGAGGGTGCCATTAGGCATTTCCCCGCCTTGGTAAGACTACCGTGCGTTGGCGTTCTTTCTTACACCTCTTTCATTTAGCCTGAAGAGCGTCCTATATAGTTCTAGCTCCCGCTGGTTGAATTGCCTATCTCTTCCCGCAAAATGGCCAAGTCGGCTTTCACAAAATTCGAGCATAACCCCGGCCTGCGGTCCCTTGATTAGAAGATGGGGAATCAAAACTCCAAGAAGAAGTTGAATGTTTCTGTATCCGCTAACATGGAGAATATGCATATCCTTCCGGCCTTGTCGAGCGCGAGCAACCACCTTTGAGCCAACTCCGATCCAGTTCTTGATTTCGCGGATAGGGCGCTCACATGTATTTGTGAAATACACGTTGGGGTGAAGGGCAATCTTGTAATCACGGTCTCTTCTGTCAGTCCGCGTGATTTGTATCCCCCCTTCTCCATCTAGGAAGGCGGCAATATAGCCGAGTTGCACATCGGTCAATGAGTGCACAGTTATCGACGGGGCCTTAGCTCGGACGGTTCGTACGTGTTTGCCGATTCTATGACCCCATAATTGTCGGAGCCTTGGGAATGAGGAACCGCAAATGTAACAAACGAAGGAGTCTATCGAGCCAGTTGCGTGCGCGCCGAGGTTCTTTCCGGCTTCACCCCAGTCAATCGGCACGTTCTATTTTCAAACCGCCTGATCGGTCGGAGATTGCCGTACGTTCAAACTCCCTCTTCCCAAATCCAGTCCAAGTTCCTCATTTCCAGGAGACCGTGGAACCTCTGACTCTCCTTCCGGAGCCGTCAATGAAAGCGGGATCAGCTTGTATCCCTCCGCGCAACATTTCCTCTCGTAGAATCTCCTCTTTGATATCGTCTGCGATTCGTGAGGAAGGAGTTCATCCAAGAAACACTGTGGTTCGAGCTCTTAAGCGCCACCCAGGGAAGCAGCGCAAATGACTATCGAATTATTACCTACGCATAAATTTCGCAGCGGCTCGCAATTTCATATTGCCGAACTCGGTGGCCTTGACTCAGCATGTCAAACGCCCGCTCTCTGGCGCTGGCTAGACCTTGATGTAACGGCCCGACTGGTCCCTCTGAAGGACGCCGAACTCGTCCAGAGAGTCCTTCAGGTCCTTCGCGTCCAGGACCGCTCCGTCCCTGCAGAGTAGGTTCTTCCCCACGGTGCAGCTCCCGCAGATCCCAATCCCGCATTTCATTCCCCTCTCGAGGCTCGCCTCGAACTCGACCCCAGCTGTCACCGAGATGTCGTATAGCTTCCGCATCATTATCTCGGGTCCGCAGGTGTAGACTCTGCCCACCCTGCGCTCTTTGATCATGCTCTCTGCAAGGTCGGTCGGGAACCCCTTATGGCCGTAGGTCCCGTCATCTGTCGTTATGAAGAGGTTCTTCCTCCTCACCGCCCGCCTCATCTGCTCTTCGAAGAGCAGGTCTGGTTTCGACCTACCCCCGATGACCACCGCGACCCGGCCACCTTCCTTGACGAGGGCCTTCGCTAGAGGGAGGAGCGGCGCCAGGCCGGTCCCACCGCCGACCAGGAGCGCGCTTGATTTATCGACCGTGAAGGGCCTCCCGTAGGGGCCCCTTATCCCGATCAGGTCCCCTCGCCTCGCCTTGACCATCTCACCGCTCCCCGGACCCCAGGGCTTGACGGTCACCGAGCAGAGCCCCTTTGAGTCGTAGTTCGAGAGGCTCATGGGAAACTCATCATAACCCGGCTCCCACACCATGACGAACTGCCCGGGTCTGGCCCTAGAGCTCTCCTCGTCATTGAAGTACACCGTGTTTATCGTGCGGTTCTCGCGGACGTTCTTTGTCACCCTGCGCATCCTGATGCGCTCTCGGCTAATGTCCGAGGCCCACCATCTCCTGCACCTTCCTGAACTTCTTCCTTCTCATGTACGCGACGATTCCCCGGTTGACGTCCTGGAAGACCCCGTACCCCTGGTAGAGAGCCGTGCCCATCTCCACCGCCGAAGCGCCTGCTAGCATCATCTCTACGGCGTGCTCCCAATTCGAAACTCCCCCGCACCCTATTATCGGCACCTTCACCTCCTCGTACAATTCGTAGATCTTGGCGAGGGCGATCGACCGGATGGCGTCCCCCGACAGCCCGCCGTACTTGTGGGTGAGCGTGGGCTTGGTGGTCTCGACATTGATGGCCATTGCCCTGACTGTGTTCACGGCGGTCAAACCGTCCGCTCCCGAAGCGACCGCGGCTCGTGCTATCTCCACAATCTTGTGCGTGTTGGGAGAGAGTTTCGCGAAGAGGGGCTTCTTCGTCCTGGACCTTACGGCCTTCACCACGGAAGCTACCACCTCTGGGTCGTGGCCGATCTCGGTACCTACCCCCTCGACGTGGGGACAGCTCAGGTTAAGCTCGTAGGCTAGGAACTCCTGCGAGTCCAGTATGTCCACCACTCGCGAGAACTCGACGGGGCCACCCCCGAATATGGAGACTATGATAGGGAGATGCCGGCCTCTGACCTCTGAGAGTTCCTCAGCGAAGATACGCGCGCCGGGATTGGACAGCCCCACGGCATTGAGGAGGCCGCCGTCCTGGGTGGCTACCAGAGTCGGGTTCCTATATCCCTCCCTCGGTTCCAGTCCAATGGATTTCGATACCGCACTTCCGGCTCCTGAATCGATGGCGCGGGTCAGGCTTGGCACCGTGACTCCCACGATCCCAGAGGCGAGCATCAACGGATTCTCGAACCTCAAGCCAGCGAGTGAAACCCGCAGCGATGGTCCGACCAAGCTCCTCGCTCCATTATTCCATCCAAGATAACCTTTAAGGCGCTCTCCGGTCGGCGATGCTGCAATATCCATTGTCTGGGACTAAAAACTCTGGTAAGGGGTCAGCCGACGAGAATGGGAGCGGATTATCGACTCCTTTGCTCTTTGAGACCGAAGGCGGGTCCGTCCTTGTGCGGGAAGGCAAGGTGCTTGCATCGCAACCCATTGGAAAGAAAGCAGCGGACCGGGCGGGTGACCTCGCAGCCCTAGGACAGAAGGCGAAGGACATGGGCCTCGAGCAGGTGGCCGTGGCCGACCAGGAAGCGGCGACCGCCGTGTCAAGCGCGGGCCTCGGGACGGTCCTCCTGACTGAGACCCAGAGAGACGGGCTGAACGCTGACAAACTCGGGATAATGGTCAGGGCAGGCTTCGCTCCGGACGAGGAGGCGGCGAGCGAGCTGGTGAGGAGACGCGCGCTGGCAGCTGCGGAGGAGAAGATCAGCGAGGAGTCGTCGAGGGAGGACCTCCACCTCGTCCACGCAATACAGGGACTGGATGAGCTTGACAGGTTCCTCAACATCACCAGCGAGCGGGTGGCAGAGTGGTACGGCCTCCACTTCCCCGAGCTACAGGGGCTCATCGGGGACAACCTCGCCCTCGCGAAACTAATCTCTGAGACGGGCGGAATGAGGACCAGCTTCGACGAAGAGAAGCTCGAGGGGAAGGGGTTCAGCGACAAGAAGGTCGAGGCGATCCTGATGGCCGCGGAGAGGTCCAAGGGAGGCACGGCCACCGAGCGCGACATGAGCCGTACGGTCGCGCTGGCCGCGATCTCGCTCTCCCTCGCGGCAGAGAGGGAGAAGCTCGCGGAGTACGTCGAATCCACCATGAAGAGAATCGCGCCGAACACAACGGACGTCGCTGGAGCGACGATAGGCGCTAGGCTGATCGCAAGGGCAGGCGGCCTCGACAGACTAGCCCGGCTGCCGGCAAGCACCATCCAGGTCCTGGGGGCGGAGAAGGCGCTCTTCAGGGCGCTCAGGACGGGTTCGAGGCCCCCCAAACACGGCATCCTCTTCCAGCACGACGCGGTACATACCGCGCCAAAGTGGCAGAGGGGAAAGATCGCGAGAGCGCTAGCCAACAAGATTGCCATCGCAGCCAGAATCGACTTCTACCGGGGGGAGAAGGAGGGCGGTCTAACGGCGACCCTTGAGAAGAGATTGGACGAAATCAGGATAAAGTATAAGGAGCCTAAGGAGCCCGCGGCCTTCAAGCAAAGATCTTATGGAGAAGACAGGAAACGTCCTCGTGACGGAAGGAAGGGCCCGAGGCGCCAGGGGCGGGACGCGCGTGGAGGTTCTTACAAGGAATCTGGTCCCCGGGAGCGCGACGTACGCGGAAGACCTCGTCAAGATAGACGGGGTTGAGTACAGGCGCTGGGACCCCTTCAGGTCCAAGCTCGCGGCAGGAATCGTAAAGGGGCTCCCGAAAGACGTTATTCGCGAGGGCGACAAGGTCCTCTATCTAGGTACCTCGACCGGGACGACCCCCTCTCACGTCTCGGATATCGTGGGGGAGAAAGGCCTCGTGATAGGAGTGGAGTTCGCCCCCCGGGTCGCCAGAGAGTTCATCGAGAAGGTGGCCAGGGTAAGGCGGAACGTGGTCCCCTACATCGCCGACGCCCGCGAGAGCTTCAAGTTTGCTTCGTTCGGTAAGGTCGACGTGGTCTACTGCGACATCGCCCAACAGGACCAGACGGAGATAGCCATAGAGAACTGCGCGAGGAACCTCCGGACCGGGGGGCGGCTAATATTGATAGTAAAATCGCGGAGCATAGATGTCCTGAGAGACCCGAAGGAGGTGTTCCGCGAGGAGAGCTCTAAGCTTGAGAGGCACGGGCTTACGGTCGAGAAGGTAATCGAGCTGAGCCCCTTCGACAAGGACCATGCGCTGATCAGCGCGCTCTGGAATGCTGCCTAAAAGTCCAGGGTCGTCACAAGGATCCGTTCCCAGGTCTTCCAGCTCTTCCTGGCGAAGGGCGGGCGCGACCCGTTGCTCTTCAGATAGTGGACAAGGTAATCGATGGTGTGCCTGTCGGAGGGATAGCCGGAACCGAAGTCGCCGTGCTCCTCCCTCAGGGTCTCTACCGCCCTGTCCCTCTCGACCTTCGCGATGATGGAGGCCGCAGCTACGACCACATAATTCGCGTCCGCCCTGTGTTCGGCCACGATCTCGGGACAGGGGTCGAGCATCTCGGAGAGCTCCCTCGAGAAACGACCAGGGTTGGTGTCTGGCGCGTCCACGAAGACCTTGCCGGCACCGAGCCTGTTTATCACCTCCGCCATGTGCAAAGCTTCCAGATAGTTGAGGCGCCTGTACTTCTTGCCGCGTATGACGTAGGCGTCGATCTGAGGAGGGAGGATAGCCACCCAGTGCACTGCGATGGATCGCTTGACTATCTCCGCATAGAGAGCCTGCCTCTTCTTCCGGGTGAGCGCCTTGGAGTCGCGCACGCCCAACGCGCGGAGCTCCTCCAGCACTGGTTCATCGGCGCATACGCCCGCGACCACCAGTGGTCCCAATATGCTCCCCCTCCCCGACTCGTCGACGCCGCCCACAGCCCCGCCGTGTACCAGCGCGTGGGCCATCTCGGTCACTCACCGCTGGGAAGTGATTGCTTCGCCTCGTCGGGCAGCGCGGAGAATATCTGCTCGACCAGGGACGCGGTCAGCCCCTCCCGGTTGTGCAGCGTCACCTCGATGATGGTCTTGTCGGCCATGGAACGGAACTGCTCGATAATCGGGTCCTTCATCATCTCGTGAACGACTGCGAGCAGCGGCTTGCCAGAGGCGATGCACGCTTCGACCCCCTTCTTGAACTCGGGGCCCGTCAGCTCCATGGGGCCGACCTCGTCGATGATTATCACGTCAGCGGACTTTGCCGCGTCTCTCAGCGCCGTCGCCCCGACCTCTGCCAGGCCGCGCAAATTCACCCGATACCGTCCCACCTTCGGGCCGAGAGAAGTGCTGCTCGACGCCAACTCTGCCTCCCTGCCGCTCATGAGGTCGAGAATCATGAACCCCACCCTCTCCCTGCCGCTCCGGCGTTCCTTCGTGAGACAGCCCCCGACGCCGACGCCCCTGCTCCTCAGGAGGTAGACCACCTTGGAGACGAGTGTCGACTTGCCGATCCCCGGAGGACCGGTCAGCAACCATGCTCGGACGGGTGTGGACGTCGTTCCGGGAGAGGACAATTGTTGGCCACCCTTTGTGCGGGGCTTAAATGCTTACCATGGGAGCAGGCGCGCGTGGACCTCGGTCTCAAGTTAGTCCGCGAAGGTGATACGGACCTCTACGTCCCCGAGAAGAGCCTGGCCGGCGGAGCCCCCGACACCTACCCTGTCTTCTACAATCCAGCCGCGAAGACCAACAGGGACATCTCCGTTTGCGTGGCGAGCGTGACAAGGCCGGCGACGTTCTTGGACGCGCTTGCGGGGACGGGTGCCAGAGGTGTGAGGGTGGGCAACGAGGGGAACCGGGGTCGGGGGAAGGGGGCAGCTCCCCAGGTGACCCTGGTGGACTTCAACAGGATGTCGCTTCAAGTTGCCAGGAGGAACGTGAAGCTGAACGGTCTAGGTCGACGCTGCACGGTGACCCACAGCGAGACCAACAGATTCCTTTGCTCGAGGTTCGATAGAGGGGAAAAGTTCGAGGCAGTAGATGTCGACCCCTTCGGGTCACCCGCCCCCTACATTCAGGCCGCGCTGACGGCGTGCGCACCGGGGGCCATCCTCTCGTTCACAGCGACCGACGCGGCCGTGCTATGTGGCGTGTACCCATTGGTCTCGCTCAGAAGGTATGGAGCCTCATCCATCAGGAACGAGTTCGTGCACGAAACGGGCTTGAGGACCCTCATGGGATTCGCGGCAAGGGCGGGGGGAGTCAATGACATCGGGGTCGAACCGGTCCTTGCGCACAGCACGCTCCACTACCTCCGTGTCTATCTCAGGGTCCGAAGGGGCGCGACGGAGGCCGACCGGGCCATGGAGGGCCTGGGCTACGTTACCCAGTGCAACACATGTCTCGAGAGGTGGGCCTCCAAGCTGCCGAGCGAGAGGTGCGACTCCTGTGGGAGGAAGGTCCGCTCATCCGGACCGCTCTGGACTGGTAAGGTCGCAGAAAGTGGCCTGGTCTCACAAAGCGCAAAGTTCGGCTCAGAAAGAGGATGGAAGGAGGCCGAGTCCATCATTGCGTCCCTGGGAAGGGTGGACGACTTCCCACCCTTCAGCTACTCCTTGGAGAGGGCCTGCTCGCTCAAGAAAGTCTCCTCCACCTCGGTCGAGAAAGTCATTGGTGAGTTGCAGTCGAACGGGTTCTCAGCCATGAGGCAACCGTTCGAGCTCGATGGCATCAAGACCGACGCGACGCATGAGGAGTTCGTCCAAGCAGTGGTGGCGGCGTCACGGCTTCTTCGTTAGACACACGAGGTAGATCTCGGAGCTTTCGCTCCTGCTCGCCTTCGGTTTCACGATGGTAACGGTCTGAAACCTCTTGCCTGCCTCCCTCCTCAGCTCCGTGAACCGCTCTCCGTCGAAGAC
The DNA here is from genome assembly GCA_027886885.1 of Nitrososphaerota archaeon. Classification (GTDB taxonomy): domain Archaea; phylum Thermoproteota; class Nitrososphaeria; order Nitrososphaerales; family Gagatemarchaeaceae; genus Gagatemarchaeum. The sequence continues at coordinate 55,387 of JAPCJP010000006.1, forward strand.
CTTGAGCATGGCGCTACCCCCCACCCTGAGGAGCTCGTCCCCCAGCGCAAGAGACCGGAACGTGAGCTCGACCTGCTTGAAATGGTCCAGCTCCCAGACCCCGGAAATCCTGGGTGAGAGGTCGGACAGGAGGACGTCGAAGGGAAAATCTTTGGGCGGGTTGAAGATGGCCCTTACCTTTTCGATGACCTGGGGGTCGTTGATGTCTCCCTGGACGAGCTTCACGTTGGGCATCAGGCCCAGCCTCATGGAGGCCAGGTCTACTCCAACAACAAGGCCGTTCTCGCCGACCGCCTCTGACGCCACCTGCACCCAGCCTCCCGGGGCGCAACCCAGGTCGAGGACCTTGTAGCCTGGCTTGATGAGCCTGTAACGCTTCGCTGTTTCGAGGAGCTTGTAAGCGGCCCTGCTGTTGTAGCCCTCCTCCCTGGCGAGCCGCCGGTAGTAGTCCTTCTTTGCCTCCTCTAGTTTCAATCTTGATGGCTACGCTACCGTGGTCGTGGTTACGACCATGAGCTCAGATTCGCTGTGCTCCTTCATGACCCAGGGGCCTATCAGGGGACAGGTGAACGGGTTGACCTCGGTCGTGACCGAGCACTTGCTCTCCACGGGACAGACGATGCAGGGCGCCGACTCCATTGACGAGATGTTCGCAGGCAGACGCAGCGGCGTTAGTTTGTACGTCCACCTTCCATCATCCAGCACCTTCACGCGCTTTATCATGCCCCGCTTCTCCAGCCTTATGGCGAGCCTTGAGCCGTCTCGGCTTGTGAGCCCCAGCTCCTTCCAAATCTCGCTCTGGAGGACCCCGTCCTTCCCTCTCTCCACGACGAGCTTGTACACCCTCGAGGTCAGGTCCACGAGCTCTTCCTCGGTCTTCTCCGTCAGAGACGTCGTGGCGCGCTGCGGCTTTTCAGAGCCTGCCCGCTTTTTCTCGGTCACTTGTGCTTCCTTCTTCGGCTCCGCAGGTTCTTTCTTCTTTACGTTAGCGTGAAGCGCCGCTTTGGGACGCTTGGCGACGCTAGTCTTCTTCTTTTCCATCTATTCTGTCCACCCCACCTTCTGCCTGATTATGTAGTTATCGAGCAACTCTCTACACCTGTTTCTCACCGTCACTTCGGTCACCTCGGCAAACTCGGCGATCTCGCGCTGTGGGAGGTGCTCACCCCTCATCACGCAGGAGATGTAGACGTAGGCAGCCGCGAGCCCCGCCGGGGCCTTGCCGCTGGAGATCTTGGAGTCGTTGGTCGACCTCGAGAGGTAGAGCGCCAGGTGCTCGACTCGGGGGTCGATCTTGGCCACGTTGACCAGCTTCGAGATGTGCTTCTCCACGGACGGCGGTGGGACGTATTCCTTCTCCACGTCCTTGAGGATGAGCCTGAAGTACTTGGCTGCGGCCCCCTTTTCGATGCCTGCCGCGCGGGCGACCTCCTTGAGGGTCCTGCTCACACCGCACTTCCTGCAGGCCAGTAGCACGACCGCCGCGGTCATCCCCATTATCGACTTGCTCTTGGCGACCTTAAGACGGACCGATGTTCTGTAAATGTGAGCCGCCGTCTCGGCGACGTTCTTCGGCAGATTGAGAGTATCGCAGACCTCGGTTATCTTTGCGAGGACGATGGAGAGCCCGCGTTCCTGGCTGGTGCTGGTGCGCGTGCGGCTCTGCCACTTTTTCATTTTCTCGACCGTGGCGCGCATGGTCGGGTCGAGGTACTTGCCATGGGCGTCGCGCATCTCCATGCTTATGTCGGTGGAGAGGCCGAGGTCGTGCAAGGTCAGGGTGGCGGGGGCCCCGACGCGGACGCGCTTGCTCTTCTCCTCAAGGTCGATGGCCTTCCATTCCGGACCCTCGTCGTCAGGGGCGTCGGTCACATAGCCGCAGCTTGGACAGACGATCTCGCCCTTCTCAGCGTCACCTATCAGCTTGTTTCCGCAGTTGGGGCAATAAATCCTGAAAAGTCCATCCTCGGCCTTTGTTTCCCACAAGTTGGACTAGTTCACCTAGAGAGGAACAGCTTCTGACCGTCCTTTCCTGCCTTGTCTGAAGCCGGGATGGCGGAAGCGTACGGCCTCGCGACCGGTCCAAGCAGCTCCATCACCTTGGCGGCGTTGCGGCCCTTTGAATCTAACAAGACCGAACCCGCGTTCACCTCGTTGTCCGCGAGGCGAATAATCAAACGCCCGCTCCGGGCAGTGTGGAGTACTTCTCCAACCTCTCGCATTTGTGTCTCAGAAATTCCTTGACCTGCCTTTAAACCTTTTTTTGAGAGGCAGGCTTCTGGCCGCGAACCTGGGAGAGTTCTCTGGCTATCCGAATCAGGGTCCGTTGCTTCGGTTCTTTTTCCGCCTTCTTGACCGAGACGTACCCCGAGAGTCTTGAGGTATCCCCTGGATACCGGCTAGCCTGAGACTCGGGCTCGAGGCCCAGCTTGGTGCAGGCTTGGACGAGTTCTTCGAGGGTGGGTGCGCGGGTGCAGGAGTTGAGGGGGACACGCCTACCGTCGCTCCTCTTCCTTTCAGAGTCGAGATAGTCGAGCCAGACCACGTAACGGTCGTAGGACTTCAAGCAAAGTCACTCGCTCGTCGTCCCATTGAAAAACATGCGGTTCCGGGCGCGGATAGGGGATGCAGGGTCTACTTGATGAGAACCGCGTTGACGACCCCGTCGTCGCTCGGTCTCGAGGTCACCTTGGCAGCCCCGATGTCCGTCTCTATGGTCGCGCCTCGCGTGATTACGCCGCGCCTTTCGTACTCTCTGTTCGCGGGGTTCTTGGTGACCCTCACTATCTTCGTCTTCACGGTCTTACCCGTGCTTGCGTCGAAGACATTTGCCTCGTTCGCCGACCTGAGCCCGAAGCTCAGTTTTCCTCCTCTCATGCGCTTCGGCGCCCTTACGGCTGGTGCCAACGCAGTCTCGAAGGCATAGTTGTCTGCCTCAAACGCTCGCCTCGACCTGTTGGGCCTCCTCTTGCCGCCGGTGAGCTTCTTCTTCCTGAGGTTCTCGACTGCCTTGACCATCGGTTAATCCTCTGGGACCGCTGGGAGATAAGGTGTTAAGCCTTTCTGTGGGGCAAGTCGGCGACGCCGCTAGGAGGGGCGGTTTGACCTCCGGTGGCTCCCGATGAGGAGAGGTCTTGCGCGGTACCAAGCTCATCAAGCCAAGGTTTGCAGATTGAACACGCCCCGGAGAGCCTAGAGGTCTTCGCATACTCTGATTGTAGGTTGTTGAGCAGTGCTTGGAATTCCCTCGAGCTTCCATCAATCCTGTCCCTCTCAGCCATGAGTTTCCGCAGACCCGGGTCGGCCCTCGTCGCTTCGCTCTCCCACGCCTTCTTCATGGCCTCGACGGACTGTTTGCTCTGGCTCTTTACCATTGGCGAGCGGTCGAATATCCACGTCGGAATCTGTTCCGACATGTGCCCCGTGGATAGGAAGAACTGGTCTTCGACAATTTCAACTTTTTCCCAGGAATGAGCCTTCTTCTCGTCGTAGTATTGAGGTTCCCGCCAGATCGAGCCCATGAATAGCTCAGGCCAATAGGTGTCGGGGAACGGTTCCATGGGATTGGTGGTGGCGAAGAGCCCGACCTCGCGGCCGGCAGTCGCGACCCTGTCGCCTATTTCTTTCCAAAGCGAGACCGCCGCCGTGAGGTTGGAGTTCACGTCGGCGACCAGGCTCTCCCACGCCTTCCAGCGCTCATCTCCGACGTGGCCCTTGATCGACCCCGTGAGCTTGGAGAAATCATCCGGAAGGACGAGGGGACTCAGTATGGTCTCGCCGTTCGCCATGAAAAAGAGGGCAGCCCCGGACACCCTGTGCTCGACCAGAACTTGGCCCTTCATGTATGGATGTTCTGCGGGACGCGCGAACCAGCGAGCGTAGACGCGAACGAGCTCCTCGGAGTGCCGCTTGAGCTGGCTCCTGAGCTCTTCCTCTCTATTCTTTGCTAAAGCCGTACTCGATCGCGCTCCTAGTAGAATGCGCCAGAGGTTGCCGGCCCTTTGGTCAAGAGCGACGCCCGAACCCCTTCACTAGCTCTGGGAGGTATGCGTGCGACCGCTTGAACGCTTCAGCGACATTCGTCGCTCTGTCCTCCCAACCCAAACCGAGATAAATTTCGCTCCTGATCCTGAGCGGCGTCAGCGGGACTTGCATAGAAGCTAAGTTCATGTACACGGGTTCGAAGAAAAGAGGGTCACCCCACTCCCATTCTCCCACCTTCATCTGGTAGTCCGCGTCGATAATGATCTTCACGCCTTTTGAGGTGAACTGGGTGTTCGTGCTCCTGGCGAAGACTGGGTATCTGTCGTTGGGGGACAATCCGGGTTCCGCCTCCCTGTCAAGCTTCCACTCCCGTACCTCGGGCGGTGGCGGGTTGTATTCGGAGAGCGCCTTCACGATTTTCTCCAGGCCCTCCCCGTTCGTAAGAATCTCGACCTCGGTCGGGCGGAGGTGAACATCAAGCATGTTCTCCGAAAGGTCCCCCCCGAGGGACCACCACGCTCCCGTCGCTTGAATCTTCGGGATTATCTCGACGAGACAGTTCACTATATTCATGGGCACATTGTAGATGTCTTCCGGTCTCGGCACCGCTCTCCCGGGAACCGCCATCCCGCTGTAGATGCTCTGAGGTGTTGGCGCCTTTATGCTCGAATCGGACATGTTTCCATTCGGCCCGCACATAAATCGTAGCTATAAATGATTGTCAGCGTGTGGGGGAACTGCGCCGAGCAACTTGGGCCAATCCTGATTAGCTTCTGGCCCGGTCCTTGCGAGGAATGAGCTGCCGACGATAGCCAGGGACGTCATCCGCGGATGGGCAAGTTAGTTAGGTTGGAGGCGAGGCAAGGCTCAGCGACAGCAGCCGGAAGGAAAGTAGGCTGATCTGATTTGTGTGGTAGTTGTACGTCTCGAAGCCGGAAACGTTCAGCTCCGTCAAGAGCGAAAGCGCGGTCCCCTGGACGGCCCCCACCTGGACAGATGAGGCTGACAGGGTTATGCTGCCGTCGCAGATTGGGAGTGTAAGTGGAACAGTCTCCGCCGTGTAGTTAGTCAGCGAGACCATAGCCGACCCGATTCTCGCGGTACCCTGGTTCGAGTTATGGACCCCGTTCGCGGTGGTCAAAGTCTGCACAAGGATGGCGTACTCGCTCTCAGTGAAAAAGGGGGTCATCAATCCCTCGTAGAGTCCCGTCGCTTCGGGGCCCGTGATGTTCTGGCCGAGATAGGAGTAGGCAAGGGCGGTCCCGCTCTTGAGGACCCAAGTCGTGGCGTTCAGGATGCTCTGTCCCTGTGATTCTGATATCTCAACCTTGTAGGTGGTGGGGCTAGCGTACAACACGGTGTACGCCTCTTGCACCGCTGCAGTCCCGTTATAGTCCGTGTCATATTGGGTGAATGTGGAGGAATAGTAGGCGGTCCCGGTGCTGATCTCTGAATAGGATACGCTCATACTTGAGTAACTGGCAAACAGTTGAGGCGCGTCTATTACACTCGTGTCGTTAGAGAGAGCGAGCGGCAACAGGGCCGGTGTCTTGGCTGAGCAGCTCGTCGTTGTCTCTGACGCACTGGTTGAAGTGGTGGCCGAAGCGGATGAAGTACTCGTGCCGGATCCAGATGATGTGGTGGGAGACTGGGTGGGTGTTGAGTTGCTCGAGGTGGGGGACGATGGGCTGGATGATGATGACGTCGAGGCGCTGGACGTGGAGGGTGATGGGCTGGATGATGATGACGTCGAGGCGCTGGACGTGGAGGGAGCAGTAGCGCTGGTCAGGGTGCTCGCGGTGGTGCTCGGGCTCAGACTAGCGGACGAAGCGTTGGATCCCTTGTCCGCATAGAGGAAATATGTGCCAGAGAAAACGACGATGAGCGCAACGAGCGCTACGGCAACTGCAACCGTGCTCGCGGCTGTTTTCTGGTTCATGGGCATGCTATCGTCTCTTGTTTAGTCTTGATTTCGAACCCTAGGTCCGATTTAAGCAGTTCGCATAAAAAAAAGAAAGACTTGCCACAGGGGTACGCCGACCAGAGTCCGCGTTACGTCCCGTGGCGTCTTCGAAGCACCCAACGCATGGGTGAATTTTCTTGCTTAGAAAAAGGAAGAGAAGGTCCGTCGTCCTTAGACGAGCGGGCCCGGCGACTTGAGGTACATCATGATGCCCTCTGCCGCCGCATGCGCTGTGACTGCTGCTGGGTGAGTTCCCCCGGTTTGTTCGTTGGAGCCTACCGGTTCTGTGTCTTCACCAGCTGCGAAGACGTTGGTTGCTCCGGACCAGATCTGTTGCCACTTGTTGAGGGCCGACAGACTGGGGTCCGACCCGATCCTGATGCCACCTCTGATGTGGATACCGTATGATACCTCGTGGGTACTTCCGGGCACCACAGCAGCTCCTGTGGTGATGGTGACACCCATCTTCTGGACGACTGGAGTCCACAGCCTGACGGAGTCGTTGGAGGCGTTCGCGGAGTTCGGAGCGTAGTCTTGGGTGTAGCGTGGTAGCGGGTCACCGTAGATGTCTACGTAGTGTGGGTCAAGGTCCACGTAGTGCGTGGTCTGAGGAAGCTGCATTCCAGCTCCAGATGCGCTCACGTTTTGCTTGAGGACCTGCGTCCTGTTGAGCTGAGCAGCCTTGTAGGTGCTTCCGATGTTCGCTGCGCTTCCCGCGCCAGCTATGGCGATAAGTCCAGGTGAGCTCGCGGTGCCACCGTAGGTGTTGCGGGTCCCTCCGATGTAAGGCACAGCTACGCCTGTGTGGTCGAAGTTGTCGTTCGCAAAGTCGTAGGTGGAGTAGCTTCCCATCGCAGCGTTGCCGGCCCAGACCGTGTTGTTCATGCCGATGGGAAGGGTCCCTGCGGCAGTTCGCGTTGGCGCACCGGTTGGCTCGTTTGGACCTCTGCCCATGGAGCCGGTGACGGTCGTTGGGTTGTAGGCTGCTCCGATACCCGAGACCAGCATCATCCATGGATTCAGGAAGCCCCAGATGCACGATACTATCGCAGTCGCAGGCTGGAGGTGTATGTTGCCAGCTGCGTCATAGTACCTCACCTGGGTCGCAAGACCAGTGGTTGGACTGGTGTCGATCCTGTACACGTATGCGTTGGTCCTTAGGTCTAGCCCAGCGGAGATGGCCGGGGGAATGGTCCTCGCGTCGGAAGCGGCCTTTGCGCCCGTCTCACAAGGATAGCCCGAGCAGCTGCAATAGCCGTCGTAGACGCACGCGTTGATTTGTACGCCGTACTGGTTCATGTATGGTTGCGAAGCGATGGCAGTGGGGTTTGGCCAGTTGTTGATTCCCAGTGACTCTGCAGCGGCTTGGAATGCCATACCGAGCGCCGTGATTGGGTGGTTAGGAAGCGGGAAGGTCGAGTTGGGGCATACTGGGTTCTGGTTCGGTCCGGTCACTCCCCAACCCTGCTCATGGTCCTTGTAATACGGGAGGTAGTCGTTGTATGTGAAGGGGAAGTCTTGGACATCGTTGTTGGGGTTGGCCGCGGCTAGGTACGCTGCTCCATACCTGCTTACGGTGTTGGAGTTTTCTGCATAGGTCCAGGGGTCGAACCTGCCGTAGTTCGCCGCATAGTGATGGGCCGCGCCCCCGACTCCGAACCCAAGAGCAGTGCGGAATGCTTCCCTTCTGAGAGGCATGGCGAACTGCGTGCTGGTGTTCCTTTGGGTGTTCGTCTGCTGCACTACCGGAGCATCGAACTTGTGAAGCGTCTGGGCGCCCCACTCGTCGTACTTGCTGATGGCGAAGTCGGTCGCGTAGTTCCAGTATGGTCCCTTTTCCAGGGCCACTACTTTGTTCCCATTGAGGGCGAGCTTTATCGCAATCTCCCCTCCCATGACGCCTGCGCCGATGATCACGACGTCTACAGACGGATGAGTTATTGTGGTTGACATCTCTATCTACTCCTATGGGCTCAATACTCCAGAAATCTTCAGAGATTGCTGGAACTGCGCGTTGCTCACTGGTCCGAGTATCGTGGGAGTCGTCGCTGTTGCGCGCTGTACTGGAGTCTCGCCTTCACCGTAGAAGTTGCCGCTGTTAAGGCCAGGAGAAGCCGTAAGCTTCCAACCGACCATCCCTCTGTTGCCTCCGTACATTGGGTCCATCAGGAAGCCGCACCAGACCATGTAGAAGAGCTCGTTCGCGAAGTCGACCGGGGAGATACCCGCGCCGCCACTCACGTCGTTTCCGAAGGTGGTGGGCTTGTTGTTGAACAGGTCCCCGAGGCACGCGACCTGGTTGGCCGCCGATAATGTCTCGAAGTTGCCGCCATAGGCCGTGTTGGCGTAGGCTTGCAGCGATAGGATCCCGAAGCGCCAGAAGTTGCGCATGGTAATCCCGTATTCGTACCGCTGGGGCGCGCCCCAGGCGATCCCTGCCTGAGTGCCAGAGCTGTAGGTTATTGGCCCCACCGGGGAATTCACGGTCAGAGGTCCGGGAGTCCCAACCTGTATGAACGGTCCGGGTGAGTAGATTCTACCGTTTTGTCCATACTCTCCCCAGAGCTGTCTGTCGATGAAGTAGATCACTCCTGCTTGCGCTGCTCCGGGACCATTGGAGTCCGCGGGGATGATTACGTTGGCGGCCGCGTTGATGACGTTGGCTTCGTTGACCTGAATGGTGGTGAGCGCGTCTGCTACCCCAGAGTACGCCATTAGCTCCGCTTGCTGCGCCGCTATCTGGCTCGTGTTCGACGTGGTCGCCGTGCTGGTGACGGTCGAAGTCTCAGTGCTAGTCGTACCTGGCAACGTCGACACAGACGTGGAGGTGACTGTGTCTGTGGTCGTTGGACCGGTGACGGTCGCCGTGGATGTGGTCGTTGGACCGGTGACGGTCGAGGTCTCTGTCATGTTCTCGGTGGAGGTCGAGGTCTCGGTCATGTTTTCTGTAGTCGTAGTGGTGCTGGACCCCTTTGCGAGGTAACCCACACCTGCCCCGATTACGAGGCCGCCGACTACGCCTGCGCCAATTTTAAGGAAATTTCTTCGGTCTGGACTACTTCCACTGGAAGTAGTGCTGCCGCTCGAATCTGCCATACTTGCAAGCACAAATTTGCCTGTATTTATGCGCATTAGACAACTGTCGGTTGTATACAATGGGTCGTTAACCGCTGGTCAACAGGGGTGAAACGCGCGGAGGCAACAAGATCCCAATCGACTGAATCCCAACAGAAGAGGTAATATCGACCTAGCCGGAGGGCTGATGATGACATTCTCTTGCTGAAGGTCCCTGGAAAACCGAGAGTCTACACGCGCGGGAGGATTTCCAAGGGCAGCGGCACGATGATCCTACAGCAACCCTTGCTAAAGGCGACGGTCAAGTTATCAGCGCTAATCGCTGATCTTGATGAGCGGTGGGCCATAGGCGGCGACGTCGGAGAGTTGCTCCTGGGAGTCGACGTCAAAGCTGACCACTTGGAGATTGTCACTACCAGGAAAGGAAGCGAAGCGATAGGCGCCAAGTTTCAGCAGCTGTCTGTGCCTTCTACGTCGGAGGTCCAAGATGGGAGCGCGAACCTCGGGGCGAAGGAAACAGAGAAGAAACTGGAGAGACTTGCCGACTGTAGCGGCAACCTCTACGCGGTGTCGGTAAGGAGCCACTACGTCGAGGTAGTATTGGATGGTATAAGGGTCGAGGTCTACGGCGACCTTCAATACAGGGTTGGCGAACTTGAGTGGGGCGACCCGGTGGTCTTCGAACCGACGGAGGTCAGCATAGTCGGGACGTCCTTGCGAGTGTTCCCCCTGGGACTGAAGAGCGAGATATACCTGGCCTTGGGCTGGGTTGACCGGGTCGACAAGATCTCAGAAGCACTCATGCGGAGCCAACCTACATCCAGAACCGGCTAATTCCGAAACCGTTCCCAGGAACTCTAGCTATTTTGCAGACACCCTCCGCTTAGTTTGGACAAATTTCACGTCAAGCATCTGTGACGGCTACGGGGATGTAGACCGACCGGAAGGTGAGGCCGTCCGTCACTGTAACGAGCACCAAGTATCGCCCGGAGGGAGTTTCCGCGCTCACGTTCACTGTCAGCTCGACCATCCGAGTACCGTTTAAGCCGGAGATTGCGCTGAAGTTCGTCGTCAAGGAGATGTCTAAGGGAACCGAGGTGTGAGATTCAGAGTCTGCGAACTGCACTGTGAGCCGCGCCGAACTATCCCCTGTGACCTCCAGCTGGAACTGGCGCGACGCGCCCTGCTCGATATCGTTGTCGGTCGCGTTAGCCGATGAGAAGATAGAGAACCCGGGGGCGATTGAAGCGTTGACGAAACCAACGACGTTTCCCGTCCACCCGGTAAACCATAGAAGATTGCGGTCTAACCCTACGGTTAAGACATTCGCTATCCCTGACTTTGTAGACGACTCCGAGACGTTGAACTCGGTAAGGGCCGACCCGTCGTCCGTGATCTCTGCAATCTTGTTGCCGTCGTGCTCATTGAACCAGACGCTGCTCCCGTTCGATATGAGGTAGTACGGGAGGGTCAGCGGGACCTCCGGGTTGAGAGAAGTGGGGTAGAAACTCCACTGCCTTGATGTGAGATTGAAGAAGGCGACATCGGAGGCGTCGTGCTCGCCTACCCACACACCCCCGCTCGCTTCGGCCACGCTGTAGGGACCAAGGAGGCTCTGGTTGCCACCAACCTCGTGAAAGCTTGAATCGGGCGCCAGGGGGTCGAAGGAGAGAATCTGCCCTTCATTGGCGCTCGCACTTACAGCGGCCAGGTAGGCCAGCGTGGAGTTGTAAAATGTCAACGATGCCGCGTATTCACCGGCCGCGACAGGGACGGGAAAGTAGCTTACCGAACCGTTGGCCGAGTACACGACCCCTACTTGCGCGGGCTCTGCCGAAGTCGTGAACCAGAGGTTCCCGCTGCGGTCTATCGCAAGGTAGAGCGGGGCGTCGCCGCTTTTAAGCGGAATCGAGCTGAAGGTGTCATTTGACGGATTCAATCCAATTAGCTGGTTGAGGTCGTAGCAGGTCGATCCCGCGCTGTAGAGGTTCGAAGGCCAGGGGTACTCCACAAACGTCCCGTTCCCATAGAGGTGGGCGACGCCACGGAGGGCTACCTCTCCGAACCAGACCGAACCGTCGGGGGCGGCCGCTATCGAGTTAGGAGCACGGAGGGGTTTGGGGAGCCGATATGTCGTCACCTCGCCAAAGCTCTGGGACGAAAGCGTGGTCTTGAAGGCGCCAGACTCTGCCGAGCAAGAACCGAGAGCGCTCTCATTTGCGGTGCTGACCGTCGCCGGACCCGTTACGGCCTGAGAGGCCACACCGATCGCTCCTACCAAGATGACAAGAACGACGATGAAGACCAATCGCTCCCCCAATGCGGAGGGTGCCCGCGGAGTATTCTCGCTGGGTTTCTTCGATTAGGCCACCACGGTGATGGTTCCTTCCATCCAGACCGGATGCCAGGTGCACTGGTAGTGGTACACGCCCGGAGTGGTCAGAGTGAAGCTAACATTCTGGCCAGGCAATATATCGAACGCCCCGAAGACCTGTCCGCCCGTGGGCCAGGAGACGGATTGGATGACATGACCGAGGTTACTCGGATCCTCGTTGACGACGTAGATCGTGTTGTTGACCCCGACCACGACGGTCAAATTCGCAGGATCGAAGGTTAGGCCGAGCTGGCTGGCGTTCGCGAAGTTGATTCCTGGGGGAATGATTATCTCAGATGCACCCGCCGGCAAAACGAAACCGCCCTTTTTCGACGAGGTCGCGGTGGAAGAAGGAGATGAAGACGAAGTGCTCGACGTGTTGCTAGCAGAGTTCGTTGAGCTCGAAGAACTGGAAGAAGAGAAGGAGGTGGTGGCACTGCTGGCACTCTGTATAGTGACGCTGCTAGCGCTATTTATCGTGACGCTCGACGTCGTTACAGGCACGTGGGAGGTAGATACGGACGTGCTCGTCGTCACGGACGGAGCCGCGGGCATACCCGAGAATGTGTAGTAGGATATTCCACCCGCGAGGAAGGCAAATACTATTATCGTTATCACAATGGCACTCGTAGCCATTCCCCCTCGCGGGTCACTGCGTGACCGCATAAACCTCAACAGAATGGCCCTCGCGCCAAATTTAAAGGTTGCCCAGAATGGGTTCAACTATTAGTCGCAGTATTAGCCACCATGCCGAGTTCATGTTCGTGTGAGTCTGAATCGAGGTCTTCGGCGACCTTCAGATGAGCGCGTGCGAAATGGAGCGGGGAGCTCAGATGCTATTCGAAGCGAGCAAGGTGAACCTAGTTGGCTCGTCAATCCCGAGCTTCCCACTCGCGCTCAAGAAGGAGTCATACACGGCTACCAATCGACCCGGGAACCAGATCTTACCCAAAAGACTGCTAGAATAATTTCAAGGTTGAGCTTCCGACGTTTCATCTTCTCCCCAGAGGGGTCTGATATCAGGAAGGACTCGTGGCGAAGTGGCTGAATGACCCAAGATGGGTATAGGGCCCCTTGTGACTTCGAGTACCAGAAGACCTGGACTAGAGGCTTTTGTCTTGACTGCTGAAGGAAAAACTATCTATAGCTGGTCGAAGCGCTATCAGACAGCCGTAAAAAATGTCAGCCACTCGTATCCCGGCTGTAACTCAAAGCGGCGAGCCGGTGATTCTGCTGAAGGAGGGACGAAGTCAAACAAAGGGGCGCGACGCAATGGAGAACAACATCGAAGCCGCTAGGTTGCTGTGTGGCATGGTGAGCACATCCCTGGGGCCTCACGGGATGGACAAGTTAATCGTCGAGCCGTTCTATGACGGAAGCAGGATTCACGTGACAAACGACGGCGCTTTCATGCTGAAGAAGATGCTGATCCAGCACCCGGCCGCTAGGATTCTCGTTGAAGTCTCCAAGACGACCGACAACGAGGTTGGAGATGGAACGACTTCCGCCGTGGTTCTGGCCGGCGCACTCCTCGAGAAGGCCGATGAGCTCCTTCAGAGGGGCCTACACCCGCTAATCATCGTCGAAGGATTTCGGGAAGCGGCGAAAAAGGCTGGCGAGATCTTAAATCAGATTGCCGAGCGCATCGATCCACACGATCGGGCGGCCTTGGAGAATGCCGCAAGAACAAGCTTGCGGTCCAAGATAGTCTCTCAGAACTCGGCGAAGATAGCCTCCATGGTGGTTGACGCTGCCTTCGCCGTAGCTGTCGAACAGGAGGATGGGACGTTCCGAGTGGACGTGAAGAACATTAAGGTAGAGAAGAGAAAAGGGGGTTCAGTAGTTAACACCGAGTTGGTGCACGGGATATTGCTGGATCAAAGGGTTGCCTACCCAGGTATGCCGAAGAGGGTAGAAAAAGCCAAGATAGCCTTGGTGAACATGCCTTTCCAGCTAGAAGAGACGGAGATCAACTCGTTCATGACAATCTCAGAGCCATCGCAGATTCCTCAGTTCCTAGACCAGCAGAACAATGCACTATCTTGCCATGTCGGGAATTCTGGCCGTTCAAAAGACGTTGGAATTCGATGCCCCGAATATTGCAAGGGCCACTGGGGCGAGGATGGTCAGCCACTTGAGTGACTTGGCAGAGAAGGATCTTGGATATGCGGATCTAGTCGAAGAGAGGCGAGTCGACACGGACAAGATGATGTTCATCACGGGCACCAAAAATCCCAAATCTATTTCCATACTAGTCCGGGGGGCGAACAAGAACGCCGCCGACGAGGCCGAACGTTGCATTCACGACTCCGTGATGGTGGTCAGGGATCTGATGCGTGACCCTCTGCAGGTCGTTGGCGGAGGAGCGATAGAAGCCGAAATATCATGCCAGTTGAGAGGTTGGGTCACCCGACTGGAGGGTAAGAAGCAGCTTGCAGCTGAGAAGTACGCAGATGCACTAGAACAGATTCCCTATATCCTCGCCCAGAACGCAGGGCTCGACCCCATAAACCTGCTAGCAGACCTACGAGCGAAACACGCTGAAGGCGGAGAAGGACGGTGGTACGGGATACCAGCCTCAGGCAAGAAGGTGACGGACCTCCGCGCGCAGGCCGTTTTCGAGCCACTGGTAGTCAAGCAACAGATCTTGAAATCTGCCACCGAGGTTGTCTGCATGCTCCTTCGAATCGATAATGTAATTTCCATAAAGCCGCCAAAGGCGTACGACCCATACGAAAAGAACGTCAACGAGTTCAAGGAGGAGGGAATCTATCCGCTACCCCCGCCTTCAGATGGAGCTCATCGTGTGTGAGAATCAGATAGTTCCGATACTAATCGCTTGCCGAGGTCCGGCCGATTCTGGCGTTATGGTCGCAG
>JAPCJP010000007.1 GCA_027886885.1 Nitrososphaerota archaeon
GCAGGGCTACTACAAGGACGGGGAGTCGGCCTACCTGATGGCGCAGCAGCTCTAGACGGCCGCGCGGCCCGCAGAGCAATATAGGCCCGCGCCCAGCGCGCGAAAGGCGAGATAGACGAAGGGCACGGCGTTCCGAGACCTGGCAGAGACCTTAGAGAAGGTCCGCCTTACGAAGGGGAAGAACGAGAAGGTCTCGATCCTGGCAGGGCTGCTCTCGCGCCTCAAGAGCGAGGACGAGGTGGAGTACGCCGCGCGCTTCGCGGCGGGCAGGACCACGAGGAAGGGGAGCGCGGAGGAGACCCAGGTCGGCTACTCGGCCTTGGTCGGCGTTCTCCGCGAGGTCACGGGCGTGACGCAGGAAGAGCTGAGCAAGAGCTACCTGAAGCACGGCGACCTGAGCGAGTCGGTGGCCGAGTTCATCGGCCGAAGGAGGGAGGCCACGCTCTTCGACGGGGAGGAGGACCCGCTCACGATCCTCGACGTCGCATCCACCTTCGAGAGGATGACCGAGGCCCAGGGCAAGGGGTCGACCGCGACGAAGAGGGAGCTGGTGAAGTCCCTCCTGCACAGGGGAGAGGGCGAGCTGGAAGCGAAGTACATCGTCAAGATACTCAGCAAGGAGATGCGGATCGGGCTCGTGGAGGGCCTGGTGGAGGAGGCCGTCGCGCAGGCCTTCGGCGGGGACGCGGGGCGCGAGACGGTCAAGGAGGCCTACCTCATGCTCGGCGACATCGGGCTCCTCGCGCGCGAGGCGAAGTGCGGGAGGCTCGCCAACGTCAGGATAGAGCCGATGAGGCCGACCAACTTCATGCTCGCCGAGCCCATGGCCTCGGCAGAGGAGATATCCGCCTACTTCGAGGGGAGGGAGCTCTTCGCCGAGTACAAGTACGACGGGGTCCGGGCGCAGGTCCACAAACTCGGCGGGGAGGTGAAGATCTTCTCGCGCCGCCTCGAGGAGATGACTAGGAGCTTCCCGGAGGTGGTGGATGCGGCGTCGCGCATCCCGCACGACGTCGTCCTCGACGGCGAGATTGTCGCCTTCCGCGAGGGCGAGGGGCCGCTCTCGTTCCAGCTCATCCAGCGGAGGCTGAGGAGGGCGGACGTCGAGGAGTCGAAGAGGATCGCCCCCATCCGCTACTTCTGCTTCGACATGCTCTACCTCGACGGCAGCCCGACCCACAGGGAGTCCTTCCGGGCGAGAAGGGCGCTCCTCTGGGGGGTGCTGAAGGGGACGAGCCTCCAGAGGGCAGACTCTAGGACGGTGCGCACCGCGGGCGAGATAGACGCGTTCTTCAGGGAGAGCAGGTCGCTCGGCTACGAGGGCCTCGTCCTCAAGGACCCCGAGAGCCCCTACACGCCCGGGAGGCGCGGGAGGTACTGGGCTAAGCTCAAGGAGGAGCTGGACACGCTCGACGTGGTCATGGTGGCGGCCGAGTTCGGGCACGGAAAGAGGGCGGGAAAGATAAGCGACTACACCTTCGCCGTGAGGGACGGCGACGGGCTCAAGGTGATTGGGAAGGCGTACTCTGGGCTAACCGACAAGGAGATCGACGAGATGATGGTTAGGATCAAGAGACTGACCGTCGGCGAGGCGGGGTTCAGGATGGCGGTCAGGCCCGAGATAGTCCTCGAGGTGGCATTCGACAGCATCCAGAAGAGCGAGAGACACGACAGCGGCTATGCACTCAGGTTCCCGAGGATCAAGCGGGTGAGGGACGACAAGCAGGCGGGCGACATCGACACCCTCGAGAGGGTGAGGGAGATCTACGAGGGTCAGAAGGTCAAGGCGGACGCCGCGTAGAACGCCCTCAGCTCCTTCGCCAACGACTCGTAGTCCGCGACTCCCCTCCCCACGAGCGCATCCAGGAAGACAGTCCTCCTCTCCAGCTCCCCAGAGATCTTCTTGGCCGAGTGGCCAAAGCCCTGTCCCCTCCTCCCGAGGCTCGCCGACCCTTCGCGCTGCGTCCCCTCCCCGTCGCGGAAGAAGACACCCGCCCAAGCGGCTCCCGGGCCCTCCGTCGAGGGCTCGACCACGCTCTGGACGAACCGGTGCCCTCCCTGGCCCCTCACCATGAACACGACCGCGTCTATCAGGCCGAGGGAGCTCTGCGCGACGGATAGGGGCGGCTGGGTCAGTCTGGTCGTCAGCCCCTCGGGGTTCGAGGCGTGGAACGTGGTGAGGCACCCGGTCCCGGTGGCGGCCGCCTGGAAGAGTGCCTGCACCTCCTCCCCCCTCGACTCGCCGAGGACCACAAAGTCTGGCCTCTCCCTCAGGCTCAGCTTGACGAGGTCGAAGAGCGTGACGTCTCCGCCGCTCGTGCCGTGGGAGTACCGCGTGTGCAAGGGCTTCCAGCCGCCCTGCGGAAGGGTAATCTCCCGCGTGTCCTCGATCGAGAGCACCTTCCAGTTCGGGTTGAGGACCGTCGCGAGGGCGTTGAGAAGGGTGGTCTTGCCGGAGGCGGTTACGCCCGCTATTATCACGAAACCCTTCATCTCGAGGAGGAGCCAGAGGTGCGCGGCGAGCCCCGAGTCGAGCGTCCCCGAGCGGATAAGCTCCGACACTGTGTAGGGAGTCGCGCGTAGCTTCCTGATGCTGAAGGAGCTCCCAAGGGACGTGACCTCCTTCCCCCATGTGGCGGCGAGGCGGTAGCCCTCCGGGAGGACGCAGTCTACGACGGGAGAGTACACTGAGAGCGAGCGCCCCGAACGCTGGACGAGCCTCGCGACTATGCGGTTGAGCTCGTCCGAGTCGCGGAAGACGATGTTGCTCTCGAGCCACCCGTGGGAGTTGTACCGCTTGTGCCACACCTTTGCAGGCCTCCCCGGGCCTTCGCACGAGACATCCTCCAGCTCCGGGTCCCTCAGCAGAGGGTCGACGAGCGAGTAGCCGAGGATCTCGCGCATCAGGTAGTGAGTTACGGCCTTGGCCTCCTCCTGCTGTTCAGGCGAGCGACCCTCGAGGAAGCCCGCCCTCCTGAGCTCAGCGAAGAGGTACCCCAGCGGGTCGACGGAAATGACAGGCGAGGGAGCGAGCCACGTGGAGAGGGAGTCGATGGCCTCCGCGACGGTCCCCGCGATGTCCGGCCTCACATAGGGCTCCTTCACGAGGTATAGCCCCTTCCCGCGGTCGTCGTAGACGTAGACCGCGAAGCTAGACCTGTAGGGAGCTCCGCCCGCGGACCGGAGCTCATAGTCCACGACGTAGTTCTCGACGAGGAGTCCTCCTCGCGGGGGCTCGAAGGGTATTCCTTGGAGCCCGGCCCCCGCTTCATAGCGAGCGCCCGCCCTCGCGCGAGCAAGGCGCGCCAACCCGCTAAACCGAGTAGTCCAGGCTCTTGGTTCCAAATACTATGCTCACTTCGCCGTGGATGTCGGGAGGCACCGAAATCGCGCAAACCTTGCCGGGCTGAAGCACCCCTGAACAGGTCGAGGACCAGCTGACGAGCCCGCCGTCCAGGTACGCAGCCGAGAGTGTCCCCTGCACCCAGCCATAATCGTACACCCATGCGTACGACCCGGTCGAGTTCGACTGGACCGAGACGAGTGCGAGGAGGAGGCCTTCCTCCCTGGCCACCCCCTGCGAGCTCGAGGAGAGGAGGCTCCCTGAGCTCCTGATAGAGCCGAGGGCGACGGCCCCCACCGCTCCGAGGAGTGCGATCGTGACCATCAGGATCGCGAGCGACGAGACGACCTCGCTGACGCCGGCCCTGCGTCGCTCAAACCGAGACGTCGTCTAGCCCTCCACTCGATGTTATCAGAAGGCTGTGTGCGCCGCCGCCGCTCGGGACGTAGACGGTGAACGCCGTGCCGGAGAGGCTCCCCTCAATCGGGATGGATGAGACAAGGGCCGACGCGGCGCTCCACTGCGTAGGGACGGTCTGCCCGCCCGGAAGCGTGACGACGCAAGAGGTCCCGTCCTGGACCATCACCTCCTGCCAGCCCGAGTTGACGTTCACAGACTCACCCCATGTCCCCGAGACCCACGACCTTCCGTTGGTGGACACCTCCAGCGTGCCCGCCTGGGGGGCGAGGACCGCGAAGAACGTGGTCACCCCTGCCCCGCACAGCGAAGACGTGGTGGAGTAAGCTGACCCGTTGAACTCCAAGACGCCCGTCGTAGAGCTCGCGGCGTCCAGGCTCAGCGAGGAGAGCGTAGTCTCCGCTGAGGAGTTGACCTCCAGGAGCTCAATGGACGGGCTCCCGCCGATGTCGGTCTGTCCGTTGACGAAGAGAGAGGACGGCTCGACGTGGGATTCGCGCTTCAGCCCCGCGTAGACTACGGACGCCAGCGATAGCGAAATCACCACGAGCACGATGGTGGCCTCGTACTGGGCTATCGCCCCGCGGCTCCTGATCAAGGCGCTCAAGCCTGTATGTTGAACGCCTTGGCGACCTGGTCCCCGACCACGGTCAGAGTGAACGTCGAGAATGTGGGGACCCGGAAGTTGGTCTTGACCTGGGCGGTCAGCGAGTCTCCTGGCTGCATGGTCGCGCCGCCTGACGAGGTCGAGATGATGGTGACGTTGTCGCCCGCCTTGAAGACGTCCGTTCGTGTGCCGTAGTTAACGTCTATCGAGAGAAGGGTTACGGGGACGTTCCCGTCGTTCTTGATGTCTAGCGTCATCGTCTCGCCGTCCGGGGAGACGTTGGTGTCCAGCAAGGTGACCGAAGGGTCCTTCACCTCGGAGACGACCATCTGCCGGAACGTCGTGTAGAGAATCCCGCCTATCATCAGTGTAATCACTACCAATATCACCGTCGCCAGGAACGGGCTGATGCCCGCCCTGCCCCGAGCGCCGTAGCTGTTGAAGTTCATCCCCATTGAAGACGCCTGAGATATTTAATCGCCCACCGTGTCTCAGACGACGCCGAACGCCACGAGGGAGACCAGGGTCGAGGCCATCAAGATGGGGAGGGCAATTTCGTGCCTGACCGTCTGGGTGAGCATCTTTGAGAGGAGCACCCCCGACAGGACCGACACCGTCGAGACGGAGAGGATGAGGGAGGCCTGCGATGACTGGACGGCAAAGATGGGGAGGCCGACAGGCGCGCTCTGCTGCGCGAACCCAGCTAGGAACGTTATCGCGGCGACCGAGATGACCGGGACGATGGCCCCGATGAGCATGAACGGGATCATCGACTGGGTCACGCTCTTCCTGGCGTCCGCAACGCGCCTGAAGAGTGTGGAGAGCTCCTCGAGGTGCTCGAAGCCCGCGCCGGTCTCGAAGGCGATTGATAGGATCCCAAAGCCCAACCTGACCAGCCACGACGGGTGGGTGACCCTGCGCTGAGCCTCCGTGGGCGTAAGGCCGAGCCTGGTCGACTGGTAGAAGGTGAGCACCGGCTCCTTTATCGAAGTGAACGACTCCGCTCCCGCGCTAAGCTTCGAGAGAGCCTCCGGGAGGCTCACCCCAGCCTTGCTCTCCTCGGCAAGGTCGTGGAGCATCGCACTGACCTCCTCCTCCCCTCTCCTGATCGTGGAGTAGTGTTTCCTTGTCTCGTAGAAGCCAAGGACGGAGATGCAGAGTGGGACCAGGATGTACTCGCGGGCGCCGAGGAACCCTGCCTCGAACGCGGCCGTCGAGGCTGCCCATCCAGCGAGGGAGACCGCAAGCCAAATGCCCGACGGCGGCCGGTCGTAGACCACCGGCTGTATCGCGTCCGTCAGGACGAGGAATACGACTGCCGCCACCGCGAGCAGGGCGAAAGAGGCGAGGAAGAGGTAGGAGGATGTGAAACCAGAGATGGTCGCCCCCACCATTTCCAGGCCCACTGGGAAGAGCGCGAGCAGGATGAATGTGACCTCCGCGAGGGAGCCGACCGAGACGCTGAACGCCGACCAAGACTGCTCGAGCTTCTGTATCTGGAACGAGGCCTCTTGGCGGACGAACTCGGAAACGTCCTTCCCGGTGGCGAGGGTCTTGAGGAACCCTTGGACGAAGGCCCGAACTCGGGGGCTCGGGTGCCCGGCGAAGGCCTTCTCCGCGACGCCCATCGGGGACTCCGGGACGAATGCGTCGTCCCTCGCGAGAATCTCCCCTTCCTTCGCGAACGCAGGGAATACCCGGGAGCCGATGGCCGTGACCCGCTTGAACCCCTCCTGAAGAGTGGGGTTCGCCTCGTGGACGAAGACAGAGAGGGTCATGAGGAAGAAGGGGAGCTCGGCGTCGGCCGCTCTCCTCCTCGAGTTCGCGCGAGAGACGAGGACGACAAAAGGCATCGCTTGCAAGACGCCGAGTGCCACAACGATCAGGCCCGCCTGGACGACCGGAAAGACGAGGAGCGCGAAAGCCTCGGCGGGCGCGGGGAGGACGAGCATCGAGACGACGAAGCGGGCGTAGGTCCTCGGCGAGACGAACATGCTCGCGGCCGACAGCATCGGGGCGAGCCTGGTCTGAAGCCTCGCGGCCACTCCCGGAAGCGGGCAGAGGGAAGCTAGGCGCTGCAGGAGCAGCTCAGGCGTGGGCCTCTCCATCGCCCTTTAGGGTAGCGGTGCTTAAAAACGGCACCAGAGTCTCGGAGCGGCGTGTACTACCAGCTGCTAATGCTGGCGTCCTTCCTGCTCGCCGGGTACCAGGACGCGCGAGAGCGGCTGGTCTCGGACTACTATTGGATCCCAGGGATAATCGCCGCCGTCCTTGCCGTGGCCTTCCTTCCCTCGATGGACTTTGTGCTCATCGCGAGGATAACCCTGATCGGGGTGCTCGCGTTCGGCTTTGCATGGTTCGGCTTCATCGGGCAGGCGGACGCGATTGCGCTCACCCTGATCTCGTCCGACCCGACGCCGTACGCACCCATCCCAGTCCTTCTCGCGACCGGCGTGGTGGCGATCGTGCACATACTATACCTCTACGCGAAGGGAACGGCGAGGAAGTCGCACCTGATCACCCTCGAAGAGTTCAGGACGCAGGCCAAGTGGATACCGAAGGCGCTGGTCGTGGACGGGGTGCGGCGGGAGATCACGAACGACGTCAACGTCTCTAGGGAGCTGGCGGAGGAGCACGCAAAGTCTGGCCCGGAGGACGCCAAGACCATGGTCGAGGTGCAGTACGGGGTGCCCCAGGTCACCTACATCGCGGCGGGCTTCGTGGCATACGTGGTCTACCTTGCGATATTCCAGCCCGGGCTCCTGACGGCCCACCCTTGACTTGTGAGGCAAGAGTATTATGCCCACCACGGGGGGCCGGGCCTAACGATAGCGCACCATGGTAAACTGGGAGTCGATACTCAAGGAGGCTGGCGAGCAGGTCCAGAGCGTCTCGGACAACCTCAAAGGTAGGCAGAGCGGCCTGGAGGCGCAGGGTCAGGGGGCGGGCGGCGACATCACGATGAAGGTCGACGCCGACGCGGAGAAGGGCATCATGGACCTCGTGCGTGGTCAGGTGGAGGACGTCAGGTTCGTGACTGAGGAAGCGGGGGTCGTCGGCCCGCCGGGCGCGACCTGGACGGTGATCATCGACCCGATAGACGGCTCAGCCAACTACGCGAGGGGGCTGCCCTTCTACTGCACGTCAATCGCGGTGCTAGACGGGCCCTCCCTGGAGGACGCCAAGTATGGCATGGTCCGCAACCTCATCAGCGAGGAGACGTACTTCGCCGAGAGGGGGAAAGGGGCGGAGAGGGACGGGACGCCCGTAAGGACATCCAAGGCCAGGAATCTCAAGGACTCGTGCGTGGGGATAGACATGTCGAAGGCGCCGCGAGCCACGGTCGAGAGGCTCGTCCCCCTCATCGCGGCTGTGAGGAAGCCGGCGCACTTCGGGGCGAACGCGCTTGAGCAGGCCTTCCTCGCCGACGGCAAGGTGGACGCCTTCGTCGACATCCGGGACAGGATGAGGGTGGTCGACTTCGCCGCGGGCTACCTCATCGCGAAGGAGGCGGGAGCGGTGATGTCCGACCCCTCGGGGAAGCCGGTGAACACGAAGGTCTCGCTCGAGGAGAAGTTCAACGTGGTCGCGTCGTGCAACGCCACGCTGCAGGAGAAGATCCTGAAGCTGCTCAACCCTTGACCCACGGGGAAGCCGCGAACTCGGCCATGCTCCGGTAGATCGCGTCGGCGGGCGGGCTGTCCTGCCTCTTCCGGATCATCACGAAGCGGACCCCGGCTGCACGCGCCGCGTTTAGGTCGTTTATCCTGTCTCCGACGAAGAAGGCCTCGGCCACGTTCGCCTCCAGGCTCTCGAGGGCAGTCCTCAGCTGCGTCGTCCGGTCCATGGAGTCTTCGCGCGTGAACCTCGAGGCGAAGGACCCCCCGATGCCGAGCGCCTCGAGTATCCTGTCGCAGGCCTCCCTCCCCTGCATCGTCACCAGCGAGAGCTTGGCCTTGCGTGAGAGCGCGTCGAGGACGTCCGTCGCGCCCTCCTCGAGCCTCGCTTGAGGGACCGCCTTCGCCTCGTACTCGTCGATGGTCCTCATCATCGGCCCCAGGAGGAGAGGGTCCTTTGCGACGATGGTCTGGAAGTCGAGGAAGAAGGGGTTGAACGTGAGCGAGGTACCGGTGAGCCGCTGAAGCTCAGCCCTCACCTTGTCCCACTCGACGGGGAGTGAGATGAGAGTGCCGTCCATGTCGAAGACGACGTATCTGGCGCCCGCACCACCCAAAGGGCTACAGCACCTTCTGCTTTGACCCGTCGTCCTCTCTCCAGAGGTAGGCGCCCACGTCCATGTCCCTGAGGAGGTAGTATCCGTCTGGGAGTAGGTCGGTCTTCGGGGGCGCGTCGCGCAAGTCCTCGCCCATCCCGAGCCTGACGTAGAGGTCCGCCAAGTTCGCGTACTCGGGCATGCCGAGGTGCTTCACCGCGATGTATCCCCAGAGCGGCATCGTCGAGTGGAACTTGCCGGAGTCGACCTCCGTGATGCAGGGAGTCCCGTCAGCAGACTCCTTGACGTCCACCGAGTAGGCGCCGTTTGGGTTCGGGTCGATGGCCCTCACGCCTCGCTGCCCGACCTCGTTGAGGCGCGGGTCGTGGATCGTCCGCGAGACGGATGGCGTCCCCGTGATCCCGGACGGCGAGATGTGCCTGAAGGGGTATTCCAGCCTCTCGCGGGAATAGGACGTGACCAGCTTTCCGTCCTTCCATATGCTGTCCCAGGCGACGTTCCTCCCGGGGAGGTACTCCTGGATGATGAACTCGTCGTAGCCGACCCCGCCCCTCTTTACCCAGAGCTCGATCCAGAGCCTCGCCTCCTCTGGGTCTGCACACAGGAGGCTCAGCCTCCCGCCCGCCCCGTGCCTCGCCCTCGCCCACAGCGGCTTGCCCAGCTTGGAGAAGGCTGCGCGGATGTCCGCTTTGCCCGCGATGGGCACTGTCTTCGCGACGGGGATGCCGTCCGCCTTAAGCCTCTTCTCTGAGAGGAGCTTGTCCTGCCCGACGCGCATCACCGACGCGGGGGGGAGGAAAACCCTGCAGGGGACCTTCTCCCTTTTCGCGGAGACGACATAGGCCTCGCTCGAGGGCTGCGGGTGGAGGAAGTCCACCCTCTCCTTCCTAGCTATCTCGGCGACGCGCGTTATGAACGTCCTGTCGCTGTGCCTCGGCGTCAGATACCTCGCGTCGACGTCCGGGTAGAGGATGTGGTACTTGTTGTAGTCCGTCCCGGCTATGTAGTATTCCTTCGAGGACGCGCGGAGCGCGCGGACGAAGTTGACGCCGGCGAGCCCGCCCGCGCCGGTGACGAGGACCCTTGTCAACTTCCTTCAGCGCGCTCCAGGGACCTGCAGCTTGAAAGACCTACCCGACGGCGATACCAGGACTTCGCCTCTCCTCCTGATCACCGCGCCAGACGTCACCCGCGGCTCGGTCCCATCCCTCGTCTTTAGTACGAGCGTCAGCCCCTTCGGCGGGCTCCCTCCAAAGGTGACCACCCCGCCGCCCTCCGCCGGCCTCAGCGGGACCCCCCGGGCCCGCCACCACCGAGCCACTTGCTCGCCGCTGCCCACGAAGAGGCCCTTGCGCCGGGCGAGGCCTCTCAGCACCTTCCAGTAGAGCCTCCCTCCTTTCATCCTCACGGCCTCCTGGTGCCAGAGGAGGGTGAAGAGTCCTTCGACCTCCTCCACCATTCGCATGGACTCCTTCACGTCCCGCATCCCCTCCTCCTCGGTCCTCTTGAGGTATCCCCAGAGCGTCGTGTCCATCAGGGAGAGCGGGAGCTCGAGTAGGTTGAGTGGCCTCCATTCTTCGTCCGGGGGGTGGAAGGGCGCGGCGAGCCCGAGCTTGAACCCGAGCCTGTCGTTGGTCCCGACCGTGGTGTCGTAGTCGAACCCGGCATCCTCCATGACTCGCCAGGACTTTCCAAAGTCGAACCTGAGGTAGTGCTCCCTCAGGCCGCGGGGGCGGACGCCTATCCCCTCGGAGAGGCGCTTGACGGCCTTCGCCATCTCCTCCTCGGAGTCGTGGGTCCCAAAGTCGCCGTGGAGCCCGACCTCCCACCCCTTCGCGCGGAGCCTTTGCGCCGATGCCCTCACCTTCTCGAGGGGATATTCCTTGGACATCAGGTAGAAGCTGGAGCGGAAGCCCTCCGCCGCCTCCCGCTCGCGGATGAGGTCGATGTTGTCGTAGAGCGATATAAGCCCCCTCTGGGCCTTTGAAAAGTCCGAGGGGCTGAACCGGTCCTTCACCTTGAGGATGTGTTCAGGGGGGCGCTCGATGTTGTCGACGTCGTGGGTGAGGCAGACCGCCATGGGCGCCGCGCCGGGCCACCTCGCCTTGCGCACGAAGAACCCCTTCTCATCGACTGCCGAGCGCTCCAGCTCCTTGAGGAACCTCGTCACTCTCGCCTCGAGAGACGGGGTGGTCGAGTCCCCCGGGGGAGAGCCCCGCATGACAGACGAGAGCTCGTCGACCAGGTCCCCGGGGACGTCCCCTGGGCGGAGGGAGCCGGAGGCCAGACCGAGGCTGTCCTGCAGAAAGCCCGCCGCGTACGCGGCCGCCGGGCCCGTCAACCCGCTCTCGCTCCGCCCGTGCGGGGGAAAAGGCGTCCCAGGTGCGACTCTATCTCCTCTTGGACTTGCGCGAATGGGGCGGTCGCGTCGATGACCGGGTAGCCTCCCCTCTTGGCGATCCTGAGGTACTCCTGCCTCTCGGATTCAAGGATCTCCTTTGGGTAGTGGATGTGGGAGACGCGCTCGTCTATGACCTGCAGGGACTTTTCCACGGGGACATTGAGCACCAGCGCGGACGTGGGCCTGGGGGAGAGATATAGGCCGGATATCGCCTTCACAGGGTACCCCAGCGCCTTGTACTTGATGTAGGTACTCCAGATGAACCTGTCGTAGATGATGACCCTCCCCTCTAGCCTGCATCCAATGGAGCTGGAGATCTGGAGGACGAGGTTGTCCAGCAACGACGCCACGGGCCTGAGAGGATTGCCGCCCCGCTTGAACCTGAAACTATTGCCGTCCCCTGCCTTGCTCCCTCCCGCGGAAGAGATGGCCGCGATCCGCTCGACGAAGAGGTACCTGTGGAACGGCATCACGGTGCACATGTAGCCCCTCCCCTCGAGCCACCTCGCGACGAAAATCGAGTGCGAGGACTTGCCGCTCCCGTCGATCCCAAGGAGGGCTATCGTGCCCCCCTTCTTCCCCGCCCTGAGTGAGCTCAGCGCCCTTCTTTGGTACTCGTCGTTGAGGTAGAGGGCGCCGATCAGGAGGAGGACCCCCGCCGAGGGGAGGAGGAATGTCCGCGTCAGCGTCACGAAGTAGCCGCCCAAAGACGCCAGGAAGACTCGGAAGCCATTTGGGACGTCGTTGAGGGGGTCGAGGCGATTCACCACGCTCCTCGCGACGCCGTACGCGCCGAACGCCGCTCCGAAGAAGACCGGGAAGAGCAGGCCAGCCACCGGGATTCGAAGCGACAGCAAGAGCGTCGCCGCAAAGAAGACCACAGAGACGAGTTTCATCTTCAAGTGGATCGCGCTCTCCTTGCCGGCTCCCCGCCATGCCCCTAATTATCTCGCTCGCGGGCCGACAATCCGCGCCTCTTTGCGACGACGCCTGCCCCCTTGTCTCCCGCGCCAAGGCAAGACTGAAAGACTCGGGTGAGCAAGCCCCGAAGACTCGGTGAAAAGCTCGGGCTCATCAATCTCGCTTCGGAGGACGGGGCTGGTCGTCTTCGGCGCCAGGATAGCGAGCATCTTCACGGGGCTCGTCTTCTTGGTCATGATGACGCGCTCCCTCTCCGCCCAGCAATTCGGGCTTTACGAGGTCATCACCGACCTCGTAACGTTCTCCGCATACCCCGCCGGCCTCGTCGCGTTCTGGGCGACGAGGGACATCGCGCGCGGGAAGATGTTCGGGAAGACCGCGCTGTCGCTCAACATAGCCCTGAGCGCCCTAGGCGTGGTGATCTACCTCGCCCTGTCTTACTTCAGCGCGTCGAGGATACCTTCGGCGAGTCTGGTGAACCTGCTCTTCGCCGTCCTCCTCGTGCCCGTCTCCTACCTGAGTCAGGCCGCGAACGCGGTGGTCGCAGGCCACAAGCCTGTCGTGCTGGGGTATGCCGTCATCTTCTCCGAGGTCTCGAAGCTCATCGTCGCGTACCCCCTCCTCATCGTCTTCAAGGTCGGAATCGACGGGGTGATAGTCGCGGTCCTCGTCGCCAACCTCGCCCAGGCGGTTGCCTCCGCCGTTCTGGCGGGCGACGCGACCTCCAGCCCCGTCAGCTTCGAGCAGGGGAAGAAGTGGCTGACCCACTCGTGGCTCCCCATGCTCACCACCCTCCCGTACATGCTCGGGGTGGCGGACACCTTCGTCGCGTCGCTCGCGGACGGGAACACCGTCCTCGTGGGGCACTACCAGGCGGCATTCTCCGTGGCGGCTTTGGCGGGCTACTCGCTCTACCTCGCCTCCGCGATGTACCCGCTCCTGCTCAAGGGCGGGACCGACGAGGTCACCACGATGACCCTCGACCTCGCGCTCGCGTTCGGCATCCCGATGGCGGTCGGGGCCGCCGTCCTCGCGAGGCCGATACTGCACCTCCTGAACTCTTCCCTCTACCTCGACGCGAGCACGGCCCTGGGAATCCTCGCTATGGCGGCGCTCGCCAACACCGTCACCTCCTTCTTTGACCAGGTACTCCTCGGCAAGGACAGGGTCGACGTCGACGAGTCCGCGAAGTTCAGCGACTACCTCCGGAGCAGCATCGTCTTCGTCGCGAAGGTGAACCTGGGGCTCGTGGTGGTGTACCTCGCCTCCGTCTACCTCTCGGTCGCGGCGGGGCTCGCCTACGGCCTCTCCACGGCGAGCACGATCGAGCTCTGGGCGGTCGCCCAGCTGGGGATATTCGTGATGGGCATCCTCATCAAGGCCAGGCGCATCCGCAAGGTCGGCAAGCTGGTCGTCCCGCCTTCGATCGGCTACTACGTGGTGGGGGCGGGCCTGATGGCCGTGGCGATCTACCTGCTCGAGCCCGTCATCATCTACGGCAGGGGGACGTTCTTCCTAGCGCTCGAGCTGGTGCTTGTGGGCGGCGTCGGCCTCGTCGTCTACGGCGCGTTCGTGCTCGCCTTCGACAAAGCGCTCAGGGACTTTGCCCGCAGGGCGCTGAAGGAGGCGTTCGCGTGAGAGTCCTGGCCGGGTCCCTCAGCCATTGACCAGCCGCCGTAACGATGCGACCTCCTTCTCGTGCATCGCCGTGAGCTCTTCCTGCTTGCGCGCGGCCCTCGCCGCCCACTCGGCCCTGGTCGGCCCCGAGCAGAGCGTCCTCACCTTCTCCGCGACGTCGTCCACCGTCGAGTCCGCGTAGAGGAGGGAGTCCCCGAAGAGCTCTTCCACCACAGGCTCCCTCGAGGAGATGACGGGGAGCGAGCTCGCGGCGAACTCGAAGAGGACGTGCGAGAGGGTGTATGGCTCGTCGGTGATGTTGATCGCAAAGTCCGCGGACGCCTTCAGCGACTCGTAGACCTCCCTCTCGAGGAAGCCCGCGTACCTCACATTCGGCGGCAGGCTCATCGCCGCGAACCTCCTCTCCAGCTTCTCCGTAGGGCCGCTTATCACCAGCGAGACCCCGTCGCCCCTGTCCATCCCGACCGCCGAGGCCTCGACCTCGAGCCTCTCGAGTGGGTGCCCGCCG
Source organism: Nitrososphaerota archaeon (assembly GCA_027886885.1). Classification (GTDB taxonomy): domain Archaea; phylum Thermoproteota; class Nitrososphaeria; order Nitrososphaerales; family Gagatemarchaeaceae; genus Gagatemarchaeum. Next base: position 14,070 of record JAPCJP010000007.1, read on the forward strand.
TGCGACGAGATGGCGAGCGTCTGCCCCTCCCCCATGCGCCTTCTCAGGGCCTCGTCCCGCCGGCGGGTGTTCTTGGGGACGTAATCGTGATAGACCAGGACGTCCCTCGCGCCCAGCTTCTCCAGCATCCTCGCCCACATGCCGTGGGGAGCCGTGTTGGCGTCGGCCGCGCGCGAGACCACGCGCTCTAGGAACCCGATCGCGCGCGAGAGAGGGCTGCGCCCACCCAGTGTCTTGACGCTCCATATCGAGTGGTGGTCGATGACCAGCCTAGCCCCCGCCACGCGGCAGTAGAGGAGGCAGGTCAGCGGGCAGAATATGGGTGGGTTCTGAGCGTAGACCACGTCGGGGCGCTTCTGCGCGAGCAGGAAGAGCGTCCGGAAGAAGAGGGCAAGGTAGCGGACGGGGGCAAAGTACCGCGGGCCGTAGAGGAGGGTGATGCTCGCACGCTCGGCGCCGACGACCTCGGCGAGCTCATCCGCGCGGAATCCGAAAGGGGCCCCAAAGGAGGACGAGTGTTTTCACTCACTCACCCCCGAGGTGGAGCCTAACAAAGTCCAATTTCTCTCCAACGGTGGCACCGCATCAGTGCTCATTAAAGCATGAAGCTTCGTCGCCGCACGGCCGCTTGCTCAGCCCTTCCCGCTAAGACCTTCGCAGCGCTTCCACGGCGTTCATCCTCGACGCCCTCCACGCCGGGATGAGGCCGCCGAAGGTCCCCACGGCCACCGCGAGGGCGATCGCGAGGAGTATCAGCTCTGGCGTCACAGCCGGCGTGATAGCGAGGGTGGACGACGAGGAAGAGGCCGCCGACGCTCCTGCTCCGGCGAACGAGAACCCGCCCCCGGCTGCTCCCGCGCCGGGCCCGCTCGTCACCCTCGCACCCCCTCCCCCGCCGAACCCAGGCACCCTGAGCGTCCCGCTCAGCGCGCCGATTACCAGGAAGGACAGCAAGTAGCCAGCTCCCGCCCCGATGAACCCGCCGATGAGGCCCGTCACCACCGCCTCCGCGATGAAGACCGCCATTATCCCCCCGCTGGTGGAGCCGAGGGCCTTCAGGATTCCGATCTCCCTCGTCCGCTCGATGACGGAGGTGAGCATGGTCGTCATGATGCCGATGAACGCGACGAGGACTGAGGTGCCCGCGACCGCCTCGAGGAGGGTCGAGGTCCCGGAGGTGACCGACTGGATTGAGGAGAGGAGCGAGCTGACCGAGGTTATCCTGATATTCGTGCTGTATTGCGCAGTGAGCTCGTTGGTCACCTCCGTCACCGCGCCGGGGCTCCTCGCGACCACCATTATCCCCGTGAAGGTCGAGCTCTTGAGGACCTGCTCGCCCGAGGCGAGCGGGATGAATATCGTGCTGTCGGGGGTTATCCCGAACCCCTGGCCGAACTCGTCGTAGACCCCTCGGATTACGAACGACTTCTTCGAGGAAGCGGAGGAGGACGCTGCGGCGAAGTTGCCGAACCCTATCGCGTTTCCGTTGAAGGAGAACGACGCCGACCTCCCGAGCCCCGAGACCGTGATGACTTGGTTGACAGAATAGTTGCTGGCCCCCTGCAGGTCGGGATAGGCTATGGAGTACCCCACCGCCGCCCCCACGGTGTCCGACGCGGCCGGGACAGCCCCCTGGCCCAGGGTCAGGGTGGGAAACGCGGCGGAAAGCTGGGAAAAGTCTATGGCGACCACTGAGGCGCTTATCGTGTAGCTCCCGTCGGTCACCTCGCCGTTGGCCTGTTGGTAGCCGAGGGCGGCAGACACCCCCGTGAAGTTCTGGATGAGCGAGACGTCTGCCGCGGTCAGTGTGGTGCTCCGCCCGACGGGCGCGACGAAGAGGGTCGTGGCGCCTAGGCTCGAGAACTGCGCGGTGCTCGCGTTGCTGTACCCCTGGGTCGCGCTCACGAGGGAGACGATGGTCGCGGGCCCTATCACTATCCCGAGTATCGTCAGGACGGCGCGGAGCTTGCGCTCGGTCAGCGCGCGCATCGCGTACCTGAAGAGGCCGAGCGGGCGCATCTACCCTGACACGCCCCCGCGCGCCGGGCCGGAGCTCAAATCACTGACTGCTCTCCTCTCTGATCCGGAGGCAGACTGGCGAGCCTCTTCGCCCGGTACCTTCTCGCCATGAAGCCGCCCACCACAAGGGTCGCGGCCACCACCGCGACGACCCCGTAGGCGATGTCCTTCAGCTGGGTGTCGCTCGAGGAGGAGGAGACGGTCGTGGCGACGCCGCCAGAAAGCTGGCTCGCCGTCTTGACGGTGGTGGGGACGGTGAATGCCTGCACCTTGCCGTTCCCGAAGTTGTCTTTGAAGCTCAGGCTTATCGCGATGTCCACCGACGCTCCCGCCCCCGCCGAGCTCCGGTTCCCGAACCCCCCGAACCCACCGGGGATGGTGAAGTTGCCCGGGAAGGTGAAGTTGCCAGATATGGTGCGGCTGGAGTTGAAGGAACGGCTGAACGACCGGCTCGAGGTGTTCGCCGACCCGCTTACGGTGCTCGTGGCAACGGTCGCCGGGGCCGTGAAGGGTATCGTGACGCTGAAGGGCAAGGGCGTGTTGGGGTCTATCTCCCCGAGGTAGACCGGCGTCGCCGAACTCACTCCCAGCAGCCCCGAGATCGAGGCGTAGTAGGCGGAGGCGCTTCCCTCGTCGAGGATGGTGCCAGTCACCGTGAATCCCGTGGCCGTCTGGGAGACTGCGGTGTTCTGGAGTATCAGGATGATGGTCCCCTCCAGGGTGAAGCTGACCGGAAAGGTCTGCGAGTGAGAGGTCCCGCTGGAGTCGGTGAAACTGACGGTCAGGGTCCCGCTGTAGATGCCCGAGGCCGCGCTAGGGCCGCTCGTAATCTGCGCCGTAAAGGTCGTGTTGCCCCCGAGGCCGACTTGCGCCACTGGGACGGGCGAGCCTATCGAGGCCAGCACCACGGGCGAACCGACCGTCAGGGAGAAAGTCGGCGCGTAGATGGTCGCGGTCCCGTCGTTCGCGAGGGTGAAGCTCGTCGCCTTCTGCGACCCCGCTGTCAGGGTCGAGTTGGCCTGGGTCACAGAGAGAGGGAAGCTGGTCGTGGTGCCCGAGACGACGGGAGGCGGCGAGATGACAGCCGTCTGATCTAGTCCCACCGAATTGGACGTCGTCCACGAGAGCGCGAGCGTGAAGTTGTAGCTCCCGGGCGCTAGGGTGCTCGCGAAGTCGAGGTCGAAGGTCAGCGTGACCAACTGGTCGGTGCTCGCGGTCGCAGCGAACGCCGTGGCGGTGGAGTGGCCGTTGACGTCTGTCACCCCCGAGGGCAGCGAGAGCACGCCCTTCAGACTCGCTACCGAGGTAGTCCCCAGGTACTGGAGGCTGACCACGAGCGGGACTCCCTGGGCTCCCGGCTCAGGGGAGGTGGACGTGGTCGTGCTAGAGACGGTGCTGCTGTTGGACGCGCGCTCCCACGTCGTGCCCTCGACCTGGAACGAGGATTGGATCTGCGCGATAGGCGGGGGCGTCAATACCGAGGTCTGGGTGAGGCCGGAGGACTGGGACGTCATCCAGACGAGCGAGAGGGTGAAGTTGTAGCTCCCGGGCCCGACGGTGCTCGCGATGTCTATGTAGAAGGTGAGCGTCACTGCTCCGTACTGGTTCGTCGTCGCGGCCGAGTAGGCGACCGCCGTGCCGCCGCCGTTGAGGTTTGTCATCCCCGATGGTAGCTGGACAGTGCCCTGTAGGCTGGTCTCCGGGGCGGAGCCGAGATACTGCAGGCTGACCGCGAGCGGCGTGTCCTGGGCCCCCGGCAGCGGCGAGGTCGTCGAGCCGCTGCTCCCCCAAGTCGCCCCCTCCACAACGAACGACGAGGTTTCGACCGAGGCCGTGGCGGTGAACCCGATGGTCTGGGTCGCGGTCTGGCTGTTGGAGTAGGCGTCGAGGTACTTGGCCGTGAACGTTAGGACGAAGGCGCCCCCGCTCATGGAGGCGGGGACAAAGACCTGCAGCGCTTGCTGTACGCTACTCCCCGGGTCTACCGCGGTCGTCGTGGCCAACTGGTTGAAGAGGGTGACGCCGGTGGGGGCCGTCACTGCGGTCGAGACGGGGCCAGAGACGGCCGAACCGGTGTTGGTGATGGTTATCGTGACGTTGTTGACCTCCCCTGGGACCAGATTGGTCGGGGTGGCGCCGAAGCTCAGCTGGACGGGGCCGTAGAGCGGGATGGGCGCGGTCAGCGGGCCTCCGCTGGCCTGTGTCGTCTGTGTGACGATGTCGGTGCTCGTGTTGTTTGAGTAGTCGATTATCAGCGGGATGTAGTAGGTCAGCCCTGTCAAGGCGTTCTGGTCGACGTTGAGGTAGTAGGTCTCTGTCACGAGCGTGTTGGGGGAGATGTTGAGCGAGACGTCCTCGGGCTCCTGCACCCCGTTGAGCCCGACGAACGGGATGGTGTTGGGGCCTTGCGTCAAGCCGAGGTAGAAGGTCGTCTGGGGGGAGGTGCACGGGCCCGAGAAGAGGAGGGTGACTGTGAGGGGGACGTCCTGGTCGCCCGGGTAGACGCTGATGGGGGACCCCGGGGTGCCCCAGTTCGCGCCGGTCACGCTGAACGGGTCCGTCTGCTGGGTGCAGGCGGCGTTGGCCGCAGCCGAGGCCGCGGTCGGAGGGGAGGCCAGGAAGCCGAACCCCGCGACGAGTAGAGCGAGCACGAAGGTGGAGGCGGCGAGCGAGTTCTTGTTCATCTTCATCCCCTCAGTTGGTCTTGATCTCCGTTATCGACCCGTCCCGGATCGAGATCACCCGCTGCGCGTGCGCCGCGACCTCCGGGTTGTGCGTGATTATGACCAGGGTCTTCCCAAAGTCCTTGTTCAGCTGCTTCATCAGTCCCATCATCATCTCGGTGTTCCTGGTGTCGAGGTTGCCCGTGGGCTCGTCCGCGAGCACTATCTTCGGGTCGTTCGCGAGGGCCCGGGCGACCGCGACGCGCTGCCGCTCCCCCCCGCTGATGTGGTTGACGTTCTTGTGCGCCTTGTGGGCGATCCCCAACCTCCCGAGGAGCGCTAGCGCGCGCCGCCTGCTGAAGACGGGGTCGGCCCCCGCGATGAACAGCGGTAGCTCCACGTTCTCGACCACTGACATCCGCGAGAGGAGGTTGAAGTCCTGGAAGACGAAACCGAGCTTCCGGCTCCTGACCAGAGCCAGCTCCCTGTTGGGGAGCTGAGAGATGTCCACCCCGTCGATGAAGACCTTGCCCGAGGTGGGCCTGTCGAGTGCACCAAGGATGTTTAGGAGGGTGGTCTTGCCGCACCCCGACGGGCCGATTATGGCCATGAACTCCCCCTTCTCGATGTGAAACGTCATCCCACGCAGCGCCAGCACGGCGTCTTCTCCCACCCCATACCTCTTCTTCACGTCGACGACCTGTATCGCGTACTCGTCGTACGGCGTCTTGGCCGGAGCCTGGAGGACTGCCTCGAAACCGCTCATGCCTTCTCTCCCGACTTTGTTGCAGCGGGGGCGGCGGTTGAGGCCGGGGCGGGAGTTTCGGGACCCGGAGGCACGACCTCCACTTGCGAGCCCGTCCGTGTCGGCGTGGCGACGCCGACGTCAGTGACCAACGAGAGGAGCTCGAGCACAGCCGCCACGCCGATCAGCCCGAAGCCGACCAGCGACTCGATCGTGGTAGTGTTGTCAGAGGAGCTCGACGAGGCCACTGCGCCGAAGCGCACGGCCGCGGAGGTCGCGGTCGAGGTCGTTCCTTTGGTGAGGAGGCTATAGAGCGCGCTTGATGGCAGGAGAAGCGCCAGGCCGGCGAGGATCAGAAGGATGCTGAGGACGACGAGGCGGCGCAAACCAATCAAGCCTCAGAACTTCCGACAGGTTATAGCGGTTTTCCTGAATGGTTCCCAAATCCATAGAGAATCTCTCCCACGCGCCCCGGGTACGCATGGTGGCGGGTTCGGTTCTCGAGTGGCGAGCCTGAGATAGCTTAAGAACCGACGGGTCTGGTTTCCCCTCCAGCAATGAAGGTGGCGATACTCACTCGCGACTACCCGCCCGCGATAGGCGGGATCGCCACCCACGTGGAGGGGCTGGTGAGAGCGCTTGGGCGGATGGGCGTCGAGGCGGACCTCTACGTGGGGTCGCACGATGTGAGGACGCTGCTGCTCCCGTTCAACGTGCCGCTCAAGGCGTACGACGTCGTCCACGTCCAGAGCCTCCCCTACGGCGCGTTCGTATTCGGTGTCCCCATGGTCGTCACGGTTCACTCTCCCGTCCTCGAGGAGTTCGCGTACTACCGGAATGCGCTGAAGCTCGCCTCCCTGCCCGCGATCGCTCTTGAGAAGCTCACGCTGTCGAGGGCCAGCGCCGTGCTCGCGGTCAGCGGCCAGAGCCGCTCCGAGCTTCTGAGCATGTACGGGTTGGAGCCCGAGAGGGTCGACGTGATAGGGAACGGCGTGGACTATCAGAAGTTCTCGGGGCAGATGGGAGCGGGGAACCCCTCCTCGACGAAGAGGGTCCTCGTGGTCTCCAGGCTGGAGCCCCGGAAGAACGTCAGGGAGGCTATAGAGGCGGTCGCGGAGCTGCCGCGAGGGACTTGTCGCCTGGAGATAGCGGGCGACGGCTCCGAGAAAGCCGCCCTGGTCGAGCTGGTAAAGCACCTCGACGCTGAGGGCATCGTCCACTTTCTTGGGCGCGTGGGCAAGGCCTCCCTCCCGGAGGTCTACGGGAGGTCTGAGGTCTTCCTGACCACGAGCAACTCTGAGGGGTTCGGGCTGTCTCTCCTCGAGGCAATGTCCTCAGGCTGCGCTTGCGTCGCCTCAGACCTCCCTACGCACAGGGCGCTCATCGAGCACGGGGTCAGCGGCCTGATCTACAGGAACAGGCCGGAGCTTGTCTCGTTCCTGCGGGACTTGCTCTCCTCCCCCGAGAAGGCCGAGCGCCTCGGGGCGGCCGCCCGCGAGGTGGCGAGCGGGCACTCGTGGGAGAAGGTCGCGGAGAGGGTGGCGGGGGCCTACGAGAGCGCCATCGGGGAATAGGAGAGCACAGCCTAGCCGGCGTAGACGAACCTTTGGGCCTGCTCTGACGTGAGCCTAGCGCCCTTCTCCGCAAACCTCATCACACTTCCGCCTCGCCCTTGACCTCCGCCCGCATTCTGGAGTCGACGGCCTCGGTCAGGATTGTCTCGCCCATGACGGGGGAGTGCTTCCAGGCTAACCCGCCTAGGCCTCCATCCAGGGCATCTTCGGGATTGGTGACGCCCTCGCGTACTCCACGGCCTCAGCGACCTCCTTCCCAATCGACTCGGTCAGCTTAGACTTCTCGGCCCCGTCGATTCCGAGCCTCCTCTCCTCGTAGAGTAGCGGGTCCCTCTCGGCCAGCAAATCCAGCTCAGCCTGAGATCTTATGTCCCTCTGCCCCTGCTTGTGCCAAGAAAGGCGGGTTGTATCCAAAATAAGAGCCACCGGCGAACCCTTTTCCCTGACCTCTTCTATGCACGTCCGGGCGGCCTCCATCACCCCGTCGACCTTGTTTCCGTCGGCCTTGGTCGCGCATATTCCGTACGATTCGAACCGCTTCTCGATAGGCGCGGGAAGATAGAACTCTGGCCTGATGTTTCCCGCAAGATGGTTGTCCTCCACAACCACCAGGAGGGGGACTTTCCGGACAGCGGCCAGGTTCATGCCCTCGTGGAACTGGGCGTTGCTAGTCGCCGCGTCGCCAAGGAAGACTGCCACGATGTCGTCCTCCTTCTTGTAGTATCTGACAGCCCAAGCCAGACCTGCCGCTACGGAGGCACAGGTTCCTACGAGCTGGAACGCGAACATGAAACGAAGCTCAGGGCTTCGGATGTGCATCTCTCCGGCTAGGCCCTTGTTGATGCCCGTGGCCTTTCCGAGTATCTCTGCCATGAGCGAGTTCATCGGAAGACCTCGTGCGATGGCAGGGGAAATCGTCCTGTGGTGGACGACGAGGTAGTCCGTGGGCCTGAGTTCGGAGCACACCCCGACGGATATCGCCTCCTGCCCCTTTGAGAAGTGAAGGTCAGATGCCTCCCCGGTCAGGCACAGCCTCTGGAGCTCGTCCTCGACCAGCCGAATCGTGAGCATCCTTCGGTACTGGTCTAGTTGAGTCGTTCTTGTATCTCCCTCTTGATTCTTTCTTCAGTAGGGATCAGGTCCTTGTGGAGGAACTGGCTCGCAGGTATCATCGTCATGGGAGCGCCCACGCGCGATGGGTTCGTGCTCATCTTAGCATCTGACGACTCCGCAATCTCAGCCAGAATCTCTGCCCCCACTCCGGAGTGCGTGATGTCGGGCTCGATTATCAACAACCGCCCGGTCTTGCGGACCGATTTGCGGATAGTATCCATGTCGAGCGGGTAGAGTGACCTTAGGTCGATTAGCTCACAGCGGTCAAGAGCGTCGTCGGCCTCTATGACCTTTCTGGTCCTTCGCAAGGTCAGTGCGTAGGAAACCACCGTCAGTCTGTCGCCTTTGTGGACTAGAGATGCTTCGCCGAATGGGATGTCCTTTCCAGGGTCTTCGATGTCCTCAGGGCGTGTGTCCGAGTCGGCGATCATCCTGTCCTCGAAGAAGAGCGTGATTCCGGGACGCCTGAGCGCTGTCCTCATCAGCCCCCTGGCGTCTTTCGGGTTCGACGGGTATATCACGTTCAGGCCCGGGATGTGCGTGAAGAGAGATTCCAGGCGCTGTCCGGTGGTCAGCCCAAAGGTGATGTTCTCCGACCGGATTACCATGGTCCTCTCCTCCTCGACGGTCTCCGTGACGAAGTTGACCTTTGGCGCCGTGTTGCAAATCCCATCCATAGTCCTGAAGAGGAAGTCGCTCGTGATCACGTCGACGACAGGCTTGACGCCCACCAGGGACGCGCCCACGGCAAAGTCCGTGTTGCCGTCCTCGGAGATCGGGAGGGTGATGATTCGCTCCGGGAATTCCTTCTCGATCGCCGGGCAGTCAAAGTGCATCTTCATGGATGCCCCCTCCCCGAAGAGGTAGATTGACGGGTCGGCCTTCATGCAGTCGTAGATGCCCAGCCCGATCGCGTCCCTGATCAAGTGGTTCCTGTTAATCGTGGGATTCCAGGCTTTCGACTCCGTCACTTCTTCACGTCCTCCATCGAAGCACGGACCTTTGCCCTATAGGGCTCGTAGTTCGTGGTCACACACTCGCCCACCTTCGTCCCAACCTTCCAGTCCATCAGCCAGCCGTCCTCCATCGCGAGCGCCATGTGAACCTCGCCGGGCTCGTTGTGGAGTGTCTCGCCGGGGCCGTGTTCGAACTCGATCTCCTTCCCATCAGCCAGCTTCTTCCAGTACTTCATCCGTCCGCTGAGTACCATGCTCGTTTCAGGGCGGTCGTGCGAATGGCCTCCCCTCATGGCACCTTTTCGCGTATAGATCAATATCATCTCGGTGTTGTCTGGGAAGAGGACTCGGTAACTGGACCCGCGTGAGTCCTCAAAGATGGGTTCCAACTTCAGTTCCAGCGTGTGTCTCCTCCTCTCAGCAGCTTCTTCATGATGTGGCCGTCTGCTGCATGGGACAGGCCCTTCGTGCCTAGCCGCGCCGGGGGGGAGCAGTCTTGACGGTCCGTGTCCGAGAGCTCCTTCGAGAGAGACTTCCCCGCGAGTTTACTTCCTATCGACTCCGTACCGACATTGACGACGAGCCTGGCGAATCGAAGCAAGGGCGAAGGTGTGAGTTCATTTAACCTTCAATTTATCTTCTCGCAATTCATGTGGGCATACGCCGCCGGATGTTCAAGGTTACCCAGGTTGGGGTAATCGCATCAATTTCCATATTGACCTTCCAAGAGGTCTTAGACTTAATGGAACCGCGTCCAAGATGACATCGTAATCTTCAGCTCGCAGTACTCCGAATAACCTCGCCGAGACGACAAGGATCACGCCCCCGAAGACGAGGTAACCGGGCAGGAGATATGATGAAAAGCCAGTCAAAGTCTCGGCGATGATTGTCGCTGCCGCGGTGACGACCGTGGAGGCAATGATCTTTCCATATTCCTCCCATTCCACGTTGAAGTACCCAAACCTGTACAGGAACGGAAGGATGAACGCAAAACCGGCAACCCTAGCAAGGACATATGCCAAAGCGGCTCCCGTCAGAAAGAATGGAGGTATCAATAGAATTGCAAAACCAGCAAGGCACCCGCCGCTCACTATCTGCTGAATGCCTATTATTCGGGTTGCTTTTTTTGCAGCAAGAACTTGCCCTAGGGGAATATCAGGGCACATCGCCGCGTTCCCCAAAGTGAGCACGGCGAACGAAACCCAAGCGAATGAAATGTTGGATCCGAGAAGAACCTGGATGAAGGGCTTGCCAAGAGAGGCAACTAACCCTAAAAGCGGAATCGTTATGATGGAGATGTACCTGATGGCTTTAGTTACAAATTCTTTCGGCAGGTTCTCCAAGTGCTCGGCCTTCATCATCGCGGGGAATAATGCGTTCCCAACCGCTGTGGGAAGAAGCTGGGGTATGCCTGATGCAATCAGAATCGTGCCGTAGACACCTAGCGCTGCTAAACCCAGATACTTTAACACGAATAGCCGGTCGACGTTTTGGAGCGCCAGAACTATCCCTGAAGAGATGAACAATGGGAGGGAATAGGGCAGGATATCCCTCAAGCTGGTCCTCCTCTCCGACCCCTTGAAGAACGGAATGGAGAGATAGGCGTAGGCTCCCAGATAAAAAATATCCGAAACTATCCAGCCGTAAATGAGTGCTGGAAGCCCCACGCCCAAAAGGACAAGGGCTATCGCAAACCCAAATCTAATCGCGCCGTATAGGACCTGGAGGATTCCAAGAGATGCGAAGCGCCGCGTCGCACTCAATGGGAGGACGAGGAAGCTGTTCAAAACGAATATCGCGAAATCAATCGTCACGAGGTATAGGAGGGACGTAAAACCGGTCGAGCTGAACAGCCACACCGACAGCATTGGCGACAGCAGAATGAGGATCGGAGTTGTGACTATCATGATTCCCCCCGCCGCGAGAATTCCTCTCCTGAAGAGGTAGCGCGCCTCCTCGATTTTGTCCGTCTGTGCGGCGGCAGTCATGAACCGTCCGAACCCGGCCGGAAGGCTCAGTAGGGCGAAAGTCGTAGCGAACGTCAAGACTATCGTCAGAGAGTAGAACACGCCGAGCGTGTCGGGAGGAAGGAGGCGCACTATGGTTATGTAGAACGCCAAAGAAAAGAGATTGAAGACCAGACTGGATGAAAGCATGTAGGCAGCGCCGTGCGCTATTATCCGGCTTTCGCTCATCTTGTTCCCCCAGAATGCTCGGTCAGTTAGGACTTAACGCTTCCTTGAGTGATTCGGAAATCTAGGGCGCATCTGCACCGAATTCGCGATTCTCCAAATGTGTCATCGGGACAGTACGAGCAATACTTCTCCCGGTAGCGGCGGCAGCCGTGTCGGAAGCGTCTGTCGCAAAAGAATCATTATAACCCTCGTCGACGTAGCTGTAAATCAACGGATGCCCGGAAAGTCACAAGTCACGATGAATCGGATTCTCATCACCGGCGCAGCAGGGTTCATGGCTTCCTACTTGATTCCAACCCTCGTTGAGAAGGGGTACGACGTGATAGGTTTGGACATGAAAGGCGCCTTCGAGAATGGTAACGTGAAGGGGATAATCAATCGCATCAAGGTCATTGAAGCCGACATCACGAACTACAGCGAACTGGAGAAGCTTGACTTCAAAGTGGATTTCATACACCACCTCGCTGCGATTGCCGCTCCCAGCGTGTGTACCGCCCAACCAAAGCTGGCGTATGATGTTAATGTCCTGGGGACTCACAATGTCCTCAGGTTTGCCAAGTCCAACGACGTAAAGCGGTTCTTGCTGACGAGCTCGGCCCACGTATACGGAATTTCACCCAGATACGTCCCGACGCCGGAAATACAGCCAGTCTGGCTCCAAGACGACGTTTACACCGCGACCAAGATCATGGACGAATACCTTGTTAGGCTGTTCTACGAGAACTATAGCATTCCTTACACCACCATTCGGCTTTTCAACAGCTACGGTCCTCGACAGACCACTGACTACTTCATTCCAGCAAAAATTCACGAGGGATTGGAAACGGGTAAGATACTTCTGAAGGGAAGGTACGTGAAAAAGGATTTCATTTACATCACCGACGTCATAGACGCTTACGTGAAGATACTCGAATCTGACTTCGTTGGTGAAATTAATGTAGGGAGCGGGGTATCTACTTCTCTCGAAACCCTGGCTCGATTCATCGCGAAGTCTTTGAACGTGGAACTAACGTTTGCGGACGAGGATTCGGCGACCTCTATGCAGTCGGACATTTCTAGAGCCAAGAAGATCCTCGGATGGCAGACCAAAATCGGCCTGGAGGAAGGGCTAAAGAGAACGATTGAGTCAATTGCGAAGAAACCCGAAATTGCAAAGAAGGTCAAGGCTCGTTAAGGAACTTTCATTGCAACGGTGTCAGGTGAGACCTCAGCTCGGGACAGCCTCCGACGAGGGTTGCAAATCGAGCACGATGAAAGGGCTATCAAAGCACATCCCTTAAGGGACTGGGTAGTTTCGTGATCGACTTCTATAGAGGCAAGCGGGTAGTCGTGACCGGCGCCAGCGGACTAATCGGCTCGTACGCCGTAAAGTCGCTGAAAGAGTCCGGAGCGTTCGTCAGGGCGGCGTACCACAATAGAGGAGGCAACGAGTTCTCAGAGTTGGCTGACGAGCAGGTTTCCGTGAACCTCTTCAATCCCTCCGACGCCATGACCGCCGTCCACAACTTCGACGTTGTGATCAACTGCGCCGGTTTGACTGGCGGAATCGGATATGAGAAGAACGATCCCGTCTCTTATGTTGGTCCTGCTACCTCCCTCGCGATTAACGTGATTCACGCCTGCTACTTGGAGAAAGTGGAACGCACCTGCTTCCTCAGTAGCACGACGGTCTATCCAGCGAGCGACCGGCCGATAGCCGAGAGTGACCTGAATATGGGGACAGATCCATATCCCCTCTACCATGGAATAGGCTGGAGTAAGCGGTTCGTAGAGATCTTGTGCAGATACTATTACGACAAGGTAGGGCTCAAGTCAGGGATTGTCAGACCCACCGGGGCCTACGGCCGTTTCGATAATTTTGCCGAGAACAGTTCGCACGTCGTCCCCGGCATGATTCACAGGGCGTTACTCGCAAAGGACAGGTTCGCGATATGGGGGGATGGCGGAGATGTGAGGGACTTGATTCATGCGGAGGACGTCGCCCGAGGACTCTTACTTGCTACGGCGATCGCCCCAAATGACCCGTTCAACCTGGGAACCGGTGTAGGAACCTCGACAATGGACCTGGCCCAGCTAATCCTCAAGATGGTTGGCTCAGATGCAGAGATTGTTACCGACCCTAGCAGACCGGTCGCCCTGCGGACGAGACTCGTCGACATAGGAAAGGCTCGCAGACTTTTGGGGTTCATTCCCAAAATTAGCCTCGAAGAGGGAATCAGGGACACGCTAGAGTGGTACCGGTCCGCGTCGAAGTCATAGACCGCTACAGACTGCCCGATTTTTTGCAAACGGGGCATCCCCAATTTCATCATGGTGCCACCTGAAGAAATTAGGCCTGCGAGCACGGCTTATCCCGGCAGTGTTCGAAACCAATGAAATTCTGCAGCTCTTGCGTTCTAGGCGGTCCCGCAGAAAACACGTCGTCGGGGCAAATGATATTATTGTCTACGACTAGGGTTGGTTGCTCGAAGGCCGCTGAATGCCCAAAGGATCTATCCCCGTGTTGGTAGCTGGTATCGGAGGCGCTTCGCTCGGCACAGAAGTCATCAAATCTCTCATGCAAGCGGGCATATATTCTGTGTTCGGTTGCGACATTTCTCCGTATGCATTTGGCCATTACCAAGGGGGCATCGCCGGCTCCCTTGTCGTAAAGCGGGAAAATTATGCCGAGTCGCTCCTCGACCTGTGCACATCGCACGAAATCAGAGTTGTGATTCCAGGCGGCGAGGAGCCAGCATCATTGCTGAGCGAATCGGCCTCCCTCTTCCGTGAAGCGGGCATCCACCTGGCAATGAACTCGCAAGACGTCGTTGCGGTATCCTCAGACAAGAAACGGCTGTTTGAACGCCTGAAAGAGTTAGGTATTCCGATTCCCTTGACGGTTGCAGTCAGCGATATGGCCGAATACAGTGTCGCCCCTTCCTACCCGGTCGTGATCAAACCAACCACAGGGAGCGGAGGGAGCAGCCTTGTGTTCATAGCGTCAAACCCCGATGAGGAGAGATGGTTTGTGAAGTATCTCCTCAATAACGGTAGAACTGCCTTGGTGCAGGAGTACATTGCCCCGGACGAAGGAGAATTCACCGTGGGGGTGCTGTCATTGCCGGACCGGCGCGTCGTTGGATCGGTGGCGATGCGCAGGCTATTCAACGCGAAACTATCCGTTCTGATCAAGACCGAGGCCGGCGTAATCTCAAGTGGCTACAGTCAGGGTCTGATAGACGATTTCCCGGAGGTACAGGCTCGAGCCGAGGAAATCGCCAAAAAGAGCGGCAGCGTCGGACCTATGAATATCCAAGGCCGCGTCCGCGACGGAGTTCTTATTCCCTTTGAGATTAACGCGAGATTTTCTGCATCCACATATTTGCGCGCCATGGCGGGCTTCAACGAAGTCGATCTGTATCTTCGTCACGTATTGCTCGGTGAACATCCTGCAGCTCCGCGCATACGGCCGGGGTATTACCTACGCAGCCTGTCTGAGGTTGCCGTCGGGAAAGAGGAGATCAAGCAATAATACGCTGGATCACTGAACGACTGGGTGTCGCCGCCTGCGAGGAATTAGAGCAGTCACCAGACACTTCGAGCATAGACCTCCGGGACTTTGTCGACAAGGGCGGTAATCAATCCCGTGTCGTCAAGTCGAAAATTGATGAGGCCCTCGAACAGCTGAGGCGTGGAAGAAAGGTCGTGGTCTGTTGCGATTTGGGCATCTCTCGAAGTGGAGCGGTGGCTGCAGGCATTCTAGCGGTCTCCGAAGGCGTTAGTCTGGAAGAGGCGATTCGGCGTGTCGTTGCGGCGACCGGACAGACAGCGGTAAAGATTGAAGTGTTGTCATCTGTGCGAAAGGCGATAGGCATGGAGGCACTTGAGGCTAGCCCGGTGCCAACGGCGGGACACAGGTTGTTAGTGACAGGGGCTTCTGGATTCATCGGTTCGTCATTGATGACCGTCTTGGGACAAAAATACGAGACCTTGGCGCCGACAAGCCTGGAAATAGACCTGGTTCGGAACGCCATCGGCTTGGACCTGCTGGTAAAGGACCACGCACCAGATACGGTGATACATCTCGCTAATCCTAGACTCTATCAATCGACCGAGTCTATTGGAACCGCGCTGGGCATGCTCAAGAATGTATTGGACGTTTGCGTGGAGAACGAGCTGCACTTGATCTTCCCTAGCAGCTGGGCGATATATTCAGGATACAAGGCGAGGGGGCTGCGGGCAGACGAGTCATTGCCCCCGTATGCCAATGAAACCTATGGCTACACAAAACTCTACTGTGAAGACCTGATCAGGCGATACCATGATCAGCACGGACTTTCTTACACCATACTGAGGTTGAGCCCCGTTTACGGACTTCAGAGCGACAGACCTAGGTTCATCTGGACGTTCTTGCAAAAGGCCTTGCGAAGCGAGGAGATAGTTACGCACAAGTACGCCAATGGATTTCCGATATTGGATTTGTTAAACGTGGGCGACGTCCCTCAGGCCATAGCTGCTGTCGTCGAGCGCCGTGTTGAAGGTTCGGTAAACATCGGGACGGGCGTGGGAACGTCCACCGCTGAGATCGCACGTCTGATAGTCGAGCACGTCGGCTCCAAGAGCGACATCAGCCACGTCGAAATCGAAGGATATGCGAGCAACGTAATCATGGATATCAGCAAGGCGGAAAGAGTCCTTGATTGGACGCCGAAGGTCGGCCTGAAGCAAGGACTAGAGAGCATCGTAAGGGGGCAAGCTGCAAGTCGAGTCAACTGGCGGAAAGAGTAGCAAGATGGGAAACAAACCGGACGATTCGAATGCCCGTCGCACCCATCGGGCCACTCATGCTCCGTCGGATTTCTTGGCGGAGGGTCAAAGGGAGATCGTAGATCAAGGCGCAGACCAAGACCTCCGCCGACTATCGATGGCTTGGGTCAAGAATACTGCGAAGTACAAGTATAGTTATCACTTCACATGGCTCGGCAGACCGTTCATCCAGTTCCCCCAGGACATGGTAGTGTTACAAGAGATCATATGGAAGGTAAAACCCGATTTGATCATCGAGACAGGCATCGCCCATGGAGGGGGACTCATCTTTTACGCCTCGATGCTCGACTTGCTTGGGCTGGATGGGAAGGTCTTGGGTATCGATATCGAAATCAGGCCGCACAACAAAGATGCGATTTTGAAGCACCCGATGTTCAAGCACATCATGATGATCGAAGGCTCCTCCGTGGACAAGACAGTTATCTCCCGAGTCCATGAATTAGCCAAGAACAAGGGTCGGGTGATGGTTATCTTGGATTCTTCCCACACCAGCAATCATGTCCTCGCGGAATTGCGAGCATACTCTCCGCTCGTGAGGAGCGGCAGCTATGTCGTCGTTCTTGACACTCTGGTCGAGGAGTTGCCGGATGACTTCTTCCCAGACCGCCCTTGGAGAAAGGGCAATAGTCCAAAGACCGCCGTCTCGAAGTTTCTAAAGAACAACAAGAGATTCGTAGTCGATAAATCAATCGAGGACAAACTTCTCATCACTGTGGCGCCTGGGGGATTCTTGAAGTGCGTGAAAGACCCTTGAAGAAAAAACCACGCGGCACCAGCGGGACAGAAGAAGAGTTTTCGATGCTAGACCCACGCAACCAGACTGAAAAGGACCGTGAATATGCTGGGCGACTGGCGACCTACTACAAGAACAGTCAAGGCGGCAGCATTGACAAGCTCAGGAACTTCACGAAGTATGTCCCGAGACAGACCCTCAGTATCTTCCTAGCCAAGAATGCTCTTTTCCAGCGGATTCTTGGGATCCATGGACACATCGTGGAATGCGGCGTGTATCTCGGAGCAGGACTGATGACTTGGGGGCAGCTGAGCGCCATTCACGAGCCGTATAATCACGTCAGGAGGGTCGTGGGTTTTGATACCTTTACGGGATTCGCCAAGGTACATTCCAAGGACAAAGGCAACAAGAACCTCGTATATTTGGATGAAGGCGGGTTGGCCGCGGATGCGTACAAGGACCTCAGAGAATGCATCGAGCTATACGACCTCAACCGACCAATCGGCCACATTCCGCGAGTGGAAATGGTGGTCGGTGACTCCACAAGAACGATCCCTGAATACGTCAAGAGAAAGCCGAGCATGGTCGTTGCTCTTCTCTACCTGGACTTCGACCTCTATGAGCCGACCAAATCTGCCATCGAGACGCTGTTGCCGCGGATGCCCAAGGGAGCAATCATAGCTTTTGATGAATTGGACCAAGAAGCTTGGCCAGGCGAAACTCAGGCTCTCTTAGAGACAGTCCCCCTTCGCAAACTGCGAATTGAAAGGTTTCCATTCACCCCTCAACTGTCCTTCGCAGTAATTGAATGAAGGAAATTTCCTTATGCTGTAATGGGTGGGTGCCCGAAGTTCGGGGACGCTTCATTATGAAACGGCCCACTTACCCCCACCTCAGTTGGGTCGTGGGCAAGACCCTCTTTAGGGTCCGGCATACTGTGCGAACCTGTCCTTCGCTCAAATTGAGTGCAGAGGGTAGGTTTACGCCGTATTGAGATATTTCGTATGCATTCTTGTTCCTTGTTCGGGAAACTGTAGCTTGCTTATTATCGTAGTAGGCAGGAAGAGAACTCAGAGGATCGAAGTAGGGACGACAATCGATGCGACCCAATTCCCAAAGCAATGAAATGAGTTGTTCCTTTTTCATGCCGAGCCTTTTGTCAAGAATGATGGTCACCATCCAGTAAGTATTCTTGACGTGCTGATCTTCGTGATTTAGGGTAACTGCCTTCAAATCCTCTAGTTCTGCCCTGTACCACTCGAATATCAGGCGCTTCTTTTCTATCAGTTCATCAATGCGCTCAAGCTGCGCAAGGCCCATCGCTGCCTGCAAATTTGACATCTTGTACTTGTACCCTATCTGCACATTTCGAAACATCTTATCGCCTGGTCTTCTTCCGTGGTCCCTCGACACCATGCATTTCCTGTAGACTTCGTCGTCGGAAGTGACGAGCATCCCGCCTTCGCCCGTAGTCAGGGTCTTCGATCCGTGAAAGCTGAACACCCCTGTGACTCCAAATGTGCCGGATTTACGTCCCTTGTACTCTGAACCGATAGCTTCAGCAGCGTCTTCTATCATCGCAATCCCGTGTTTCCGGGCGATTCTTGCGATTCTTCCCATGTTTGGCATCCCTCCGTAAAGATCGACAGGGATCACCGCCTTTGTCCTAGGCGTTATCAATTGCTCGAAGGAATCAGGCGACAGGCACCAACCCCTTCGGTCTATGTCTGCGAAGACCGGAGTGGCACCGACATAGCTGATAGGCGCTGCAGTCGCTATCCAGGTGATCTCGGGCACAATGACCTCGTCTCCGGGCCCGATGCCCAGTGAGAGAAGCGACAGGTGTATCGCTGATGTACACGAAGGAAGAGAGATTGCGTGTTTGACGCTCAGATATTCCGCGAACGCCGCTTCGAACCTTTCGATATAGGAGTGCGCATTATCATACCAACCCTTGCTTACTGCGTCTTGGACATAGGCAATTTCTTTCTCCGTGATCCAAGGTCCCGCAACCGGGATGCGCTCCAAGTGTTCACCCACCTTCTGCGTATGACCCGAAGGGGTCGGATCTCCTTGTGCAGCGTGGCGCATCTCTATGGCCTCGGTTTCTCAGTCAATTATCTGGATTCACCTATCACGAACTCCCGAATCCCTCAGAGGCGGCCAACTGGCGTCCTTTTGCGAGATGATGGGAGAATCGACCGGCCACTTGATTCCGATACGGGGGTCGTTCCAAGCAATCCCTCTATCCAGGCTAGGATCATACTCTTCGCTTAGTTTGTACATTATCGTTGCGCCACGGCTGAGCACGCAATAACCGTGAGCGAACCCCTTTGGGATATAAATTAGCGTTTGATTTTCTGAGGACAGTGTGACACCCGCCCATTGTCCGTAGTTTTTGGACCTCTTTCGGATGTCGACGGCTACGTCGAAGATCTTGCCCTGCAAGACGGCGACTAGTTTGGACTGGGCCTTTGGTGGCTCTTGGTAATGTAGGCCCCTCAGAACGTTTCTTACCGAGTACGACAGAAGGTCTTCGACAAACTCTTCCCCTATGCCCGCCGACTTGTACTCCGAACGGTCGTAGATTCGAGTGGTATAACCTCTCTTGTCGCGATGCCCATTTCTCTTGATCAAGATGATGTCGGGAATTTTCAGCCTACGGGATTCGAAGCTGGTCATACGATCACTGGCTCCGGAATTGGAATGATGAACTTCCCTCCCGCTCGTCTGTAGTCTTCGGATTGCTTGATCACCTCGTCGGCATAATTCCATGCGAGAATCAGAGTATAATCGGGCTTCTCCTCAAGCAGCTTGGAAGTATCATAGATCGGTATGTGGTTTCCGGGCATGAAGAGGCCCTGCTTGTGGGGATTCCTATCAACCACGAAGCTGATAGTCTCGCTCCCGACGCCGACGTAGTGCAGAAGCGTCGTAGCCTTGGCAGCCGCCCCATAGGCGGCAATCTTGGCGTTTTTAGCCTTCAGAGCATTTAGGAGGGCGAGAAGATTTTTCCGCAGTTCTTGGGCCTTCTCTGGAAGGATCGAATAATACTCGAGCGAATGCATGCCTTCGCTTTCTTCCTTTTCAAGCAGCGCATCGACCGACCCGTCCGATGGGGCTTCGTAATTGCGGCCAGCGTACACCCTGAGGGAGCCACCCTGAACCGGAATGTGCTCGACCCGCTTGACGTGCAATCCATTTCGGGTGAACAATTCCCGCAACGCCTTGAAGGTATAGTAGAACAGGTGTTCGTGATAGACTATGTCAAACTCGCATCTCTCTACAATGTCTTTGACATACGGAATCTCGACAACTGCTATGCCATTGCTCTTCAGTATCTTCCTGACGCCTCTCATCAAATCGTTCGGGTCAGGCACATGAGCGAACACGTTGTTGGCCACGACCACATCCGCCATGCTTCCCTGCGCGACAAGCGAATCCGAGAGACTTTCGTTGAAGTAATTGCGTATGGTACGTATCCCGCGTTCGTTGGCAACCCGCGCTATGTTTCCGGCAGGCTCTATCCCTAACACCGGCGTCCCTTTCTTCGCGAAATACTGCAATAGGTAGCCGTCGTTGCTCGCGACCTCCACGACCAGACTATCCTTGTCGAGCCGGGACTCTCGGATGAGCGTATCCGCTAGGCCTTGAGCATGTTGTAACGTCGTTTGAGAGTAAGAGGAGAAGTACAGGTACTCGTCAAACATGACTTCAGGTGAAACCGTTTCCAGAAGCTGAAGCACCGTGCACTCAGGGCAAAAGACCAGGATCAATGGATAAGTCGCCTCTGGCCTGTTCAAGTCCTCCCGACGAAGATAGGAATTAGCAAGTGGCGTGAAGCCCAAATCCATCACCGGCGAAAGACGAGGATTTCCGCAGATTCTACATCTGTCTATTACTCTTGCCGGTTTGCTCACCCAAGAACTCCTCGTAGAACCTTATTGTACGCTCAACCCCCTCATCCATGCTGAATCTTGCTTCCCAACCTAAACTTCGCTTGGCTTTCGCGGGACTGATGCTCAAGCACCGGATTTCGTTGGAAGCCTCATTGAGAATTGTCGGCTTTGCGTAAGATCCCATCAGGCGCGATACTTTGTTTACTACGTCGATGACCTTCAACGGATGCCCGTTCGAGAAGTTGAAGGCTTCCCCCGAGAGATCGGAATCGGCTGCCAGCTTCTCGGCGAGCGTAAGATACGCTGACACCGCGTCCTCAACGTAAATGTAATCCCGTACGAATTCTCCGTCCGACCTTATCACAGGTATACGGCCCTCCAGGATGGCTCGAATCGTGCCAGGAACCACCCGACTCCAGTTAAGGTCCCCTTCACCGTATATGTTCGCGCATCTGGTTATGGCTGCCCTCATGCCATACGTAACGCTATACGATCTTGTGATCATGTCCGCGCAAGACTTGCTCACGTCGTAGGGATAGAGGCTCCTGAACTCTCTATCTTCCGTCGCCGGACCATCTGAGCACTCCCCATAAACATGGTCTGAAGACGACTGAACCAGCTCAACAGAGGGGCTGTTCCTACACGCCTCGAGGACTGCTAATGTCCCGCGCACATTGACGTCAAAGGCACCTGAAGGGTTCTCGTTGGCTCTTTCAACTATGCTTTGAGCCGCCAAGTGAAATACTGTTTCAATCGAATGCTTTCGAAGCGTCTTTGCAAGCAATCGTCCGTCGAGCACGTCGCCCTTTGTCCTCAAGATCTTCGGCGCTGTCGCAAGCCTGTCGAAGGAGAACTCTTCGGGTTCTCTGACGTCTATGCCAACTACCTTGGCCCCCATCCGAGAGAGCGTCTTGCTTAGCCGTTGACCTAGGAAGCCCGACGACCCGGTGACAAGCACTGTCCTGTCCCTCCAAAAGCGGTTTGAAGCTAGGCGTCCCATATTTTCCACGGTGCGTTTCCTTGCTGCCAGAGACTCTCTAACAGACGTAGGTCTCGAGGCGTATCCATGCTCTGCCAGAACCCGTCGTGCTTGTACGCCCCAAGCTTTCCCTCTTTCGACAACCTTTCCAATACGTCTCTTTCCAAACTGCTATTGTCGTCGGTGACATAATCGAGCACTTCGGGTTCCAACACCATGAATCCTCCGTTTATCCATCCTTCCGATGTCTGTGACTTTTCGGTGAAAACGGAGATTTTGTCCCCACTGAACTCTACACCTCCAAACCTAGCAGGAGGGCGAACAGCCGTAATCGTCGCTGTCACTCTGTGTGATTGATGGAATTTGAGCAGATCCCGAAGACTTACCGTGGACACGCCGTCCCCGTAAGTCAGCATGAATGTTTCAGAGCCCACCCAGCGACCTAAGCGCCTCACTCTTCCCCCGGTCAGAGTGTTGTAGCCTGTGTCAACCAGATGGACTATCCAGTCCTCCGCGCGCTCGTTCCGAATCTTGATGTCCCCGGTCGCAAGGTTGACTGTTAGGTCGCTGTTCCCATTACGGTAGTCTAAGAAGTACTTCTTGATTTCTGCGCCCTTGTTTCCTAGAGCAATCACGAACTCTTTGAAACCAAAGTGCGAGTAGTGCTTCATGATGTGCCACAAGATGGGTCGCTCTCCTATCTCTACAAGGGGCTTGGGTTTGACGTCGGTTTCGGGAGCCAAGCGCGTGCCTAGCCCCCCAGCGAGGATGACAACTTTCATGGATATTTCACGGCGATGCGGACCTTCTACCTGCCTTCACGTCATACCGTCGCAACGGATATAGCTTATGAAAGTTCTATAGCCCAATGCTCACGGAAGCGCCTTGCCACGACTCCACAAAACCATCAATGTGCCGGTAGCCCGAAGACAAAGTTCGCCCTAAGGAATAATGGAGTTGCAGCTGTTTTAGTCTCACGAAGTCCCCGCCCCGGCAATCCTGTTCACGAGCCGTGTGCTCCGAAGCCTTTGAGCAGCAATCTCAATAACTTTCTCGAGCCTGTTGGCAACTTTCGCGTCGAAGAGCATGTAGATGACATCATACACCGTATTAGATGGCAATTGTTTGATATCCATGAGCCAAACGTCCAAGATCAAGGATATCCTTGCTGAAAGGTCCAGTCTCGAGTGCCACACCGCGTCGGTCAAAGCGAGGTACCTGGACGCGTTCGGTGGAACGGTTTTGGAGGGCAACCCTAGCCTCGCGAAGGCGCTGTAATAAGAGTCAACCCACGACATTTTCGGATGGTTCAACATGGAGAAAAGCGTCGTGCCTTGTGCTTGCAGAAACGCTCCCTCTAGGCTCAGCTCAGCAATCAGGATTACGTCTGAACACAAGACATCTCTCCGCCATTTTTGCTTCCGGAGAGCATCTGACCTGACCAGCCCGTAGGCCAAGAAGTGATAAGGAGCACCCCAACGCATAGCCTGCGAGAAGCGTTCTTTGGGAGGTGTGTTCCTTGTGTCGAGATTCCCATTTATTCGGGTCAGTGTTCTACCGGTCTTGTCAACTATTACGACCCCTGGGGCGCTTAAGATGACTTCCTGATTCTCTTCCAAGACATCCACTGCCCTCGATATGAAGTTGGGTTGCCACAGGTCGTGGCCCGAAGCGAACATGAAGTATTTTCCTCTCGATAGGCGGAGAACCTTTTCGAAATTCGCCAATGATCCAAGATTTCTATCGCTCACATGCAGCGCTATTCGTCTATCTTTGGCTGCAAGCTGACTGATGATTTGCGGCGTTCTGTCCGTCGAGGCATTGTCCGCGACTATCAGTTCGAAATTTCTGTAATCTTGCTCGAGCAAGGATCCGATAGATTGAGCCACGTAGGGTTCTTCGTTGTAGACGGGCATGCCGATGCTAACTAGCGGTTCTCCTTGTAACATGCTTTCGTCAGTCCTTCGTGGTGCAAAAAGCTTCCAATTATGTCCTGTTTTGCCTGTTGAAGGAACGAGGTTTAGAACTTTTTCCGACTGTCACGACGTCCTTAGTCGGTTCTGCGCCACAAGAATGAGTTGTTGCCCGGGACACCTAGGAGGAGTCTTGAAGACCTCAGGAATCTAGAGAATACCTTTTACATTCTTTTGTATAAGGTGTTCCCGACCTGCGTGCCGCCAACCATCAGTTTCGTCACCTTCTATCGGCATTACCCTGACACTCCCACCTCGCTTGAGAGAATCAAATTCTTCGCCAACAATGTAAGAGAACAGTCGGAACGCTATGGTCTCGATTCGGAAGTGGTCATAGTTGAATCGCAACCGGGTGTCCTCTCCAACGTGTTCGAATCGCCCAAGATCAAGGTGGTACAATTCCCTACGGCGCAATTCTTGTGGAATCTGGCGTTCAACATCGGCATTCGGCATGCGACTGGCGAATACATATTGGCTGGCACGCGTGATTCTACATACAACTCTGAGCTGATGCAATTCTTGGCAAGCGGGAAGCTCAGGCCTCATACCATCTACAGGATAGATCGAAGAGATGTGAAGCAGTTGGAGCGATACCCTGATTCCGTTTCAGAATTGCTTCGCTACTGTAAGGAGAATACCTATAGGGTTAATGGAAAATGGGATGCCTACCTACCCGACAAGAAGTGGGCCCGTCCCGCCGTCGCGCTGCTTATGGGCGCTCTATTTTTTCCCTATTCGGTGCCCCATACGAACGCTGCCGGCGATTTCACGTTGATGCACAGAGACGATTGGTATAGAATAAGGGGGTACCCTCAGGTGATCTCTTCCGGCTTGCATCTGGATAGTTTTGTGATTTATTCAGCGATCTTCCTAGGCCTCAAGCAAGTGATTTTGAAAGACCCAATGAGGTTGTATCACGTGGAGCACCCTCGCACTGACCCCGTTCCCTCCACAAACATCCTAGATTGCCTGAAAATCATGCGGTTCGCGAAGAAGCCGATAATCCTGAATGATGAAGATTGGGGAGAGGGCTTGGGTTAGGGCCGCCGTCCCCCGCCAATGGGAAGCGAACGCCAGCCCGAATCGTGGCTGTCAAGCTATCAACCACGGACTCTACCTGACCGAAGACTTTAGTGTCAACGACTCGGCAGATTCGGTGTTGGCCGCGAGATACGCTCGAATGACCGGACCTGAGAAATGAAGCTCTCCTCCGATGGGCGCGTCTCCGAATCCCAAAAGGAGATGGAATTGAAGATGCTGCCCTCGTTTTCGGACTGGCACGACGTCAACGCGTTCTACTACGACTGGTGGAGGAGAGGTGAGACCCTTTCTCAGGTGGTGGGGATGGTCAAAGGCGGAGCCCGCGTCCTGGACGCTGGGAGCGCACCTGGATTCACGTCGATAGGCCTCAGCATGCTCGGCTACGAGGTTGTTTCGCTCGACATCAACCCCGAACCATACAGGAAAATCTTGGAAGAGCAGAAAATCGAGGTCGTCAAAGCAAACCTGGAGGACGAGAAGATACCCCTGCCGGACCAAAGCTTCGCGTGCGTGGTCTTTACTGAAGTGATAGAGCACCTCCACCCCTACAGAACCAACTTCTTCATGTCAGAGATCAACAGAGTCTTGTCGAAAGGCGGGTTGCTCTATCTGACGACCCCGAACTTGGCTTCGCTGAGCCGACGATTTCGGCTCCTCTTCGGAAAGGAGCCCACCCCCGTATTTCACACCAAGGAACACACCCTCAAGTGGGTCTGTAGCATCCTCAGCGAGAACGGCTTCGAGGTATTGACGCGCGGCTATTCAACGGCTTACAACGTCCTAACGTTTGGCGCAAGGAACGCCGACCTGAAGCTCGGACTAATCAGAGGGTTCTACAAGTATCCCAACGTTGCGAACGCCTTCAGGATTGCCACCTACCCGATAGTCTACGCGGTTCCGCAGCTAAGAGGGACCTTGACGGTCGCCGCAAGGAAGGCGGAGTACGTCAGTCCAGACAACCGGCCGGAAGAGGAAGAAACATGAGTTCGAAGATGCTGCTGCTCATCTCCAACGACTTCTCGCACCCGGCGTTTTCAAAGCAGCAAATCGAATTTTCATACAGGATAAACCGTCTCCGCCCTCTGGCAAAGGCCGGATACAACATCGTGGTCGTATCGGCAGGAGGGAAGGTGGGGACGAACGGGAGGGTTTCCTTTTCGAGCTTGATCCCCCGCATCACAAAGGATGGAGACCTGACCATCATCTCGCCCCCGATTCTCAGGATACCCATGTTGTGGCTGTTCCAGTCTCTTCTGATGACGCCCCTGGTGGCTCTCCTCTATTGCTTCTCGACGAAGACGAAGCCCGAGGCGATACTCGCGGGGACGGTCGTCTACGGCGCCGTCGCGCGGGTTCTCAACAGGTTTCTGCGCGTGCCGCTCATCGTCGACTATGGTGACCCGGACTATGTGAGAGAGCGCTCTCTGAGCCTTAGCATTCTCAGACTCCTCGAGCGGCTCGTCTTCCAAAGGCCAGGGGTCAGCGCTGTGACATACATCGACCCCAACATCTCAGACTATCTTCGGCGCTACAGAATCGCGAGGAAGACATTCTTGCCTCCGGGGGGATACTGGAAGGATCAGCCGCTCGTCGCATCGGACGCCTACAGGATGGCCGACGAGAGCGCGACAATCGTATACGCTGGGCATGTGGCCCCCCCACCGGTGTATCGGCTCGACCTGCTGGTCGAAGCGGCGAGGTTGCTTCTCCAAAAGTCGCCAAAGACGAGGTTCTTGATAGTCGGCACGGGTGAGTACTTGCCAACGATGGTGGACACCGCGAGAAGATTCGGCATTCTGCAGAGCTTCGTATTCACAGGCGCTGTGCCATATTCGCACGCGAAGAAACTGATCACCGAAAGCGATGTCGCCGTTCAACTCCTGGCGGACATGTGCATGGGAACGAAGGTGATGGATTACTTCGCACTCGGAAAGCCAGCGCTCTGCACTGGGAGCTTCTACAACTCATATCACGATTTCTTGAAGCCGATGGAAAACTGTGTACTTGTTCCGCCCGACGCAAAGCAGATTTCCGACGCATTGCAACTGCTAATCAGCAATCCTGGGCTCCGCCAACGCCTGGGCGAGAGCGCGCTGAAGTCAGTCGAGGATTTCGATTGGGAGTCACAATCAGTTGAGATCCTAAAACTCATCGATGACTGCAAGACTCGGTCAACTTGAATGGCCTGGGGAGGATTGCCCTCAGGAGCCCGCGACGTCGGATAGGATATTCTCCAATTGCGAAATCACTTTGTCCTTCAGGTAGCCTTCCACTACCACCCTGCCTTCCTCTGCCTTCATCTTCAGATATTCCGAATTGGACAGTCGTTCGGCCAACGCCCTGGCAGAGAGGTTAGAATTAGGATCCATGATGAAGCCTCCCATCGCGTCGAACGACCCGGCTCCACCCAAGCTGAATGCGCAAACCGGTCGATTGCAGGCGAATGATTCCAGAATCGCAGTGCCGCCATAGAAGTCGAAGACGCCAATGGGCACAGCAACAAGATCGGCCGCCGACAGATAGGCGGGCACCGAGTCATGGGGCACTACACCGTGAATATGGACTCTCGCAGTCAGGTCCATATCCTTCACTAATTGCCTCAGTCGGTTTATCGCGGTCCCACCTCCCACGATATGGAGTTCCGCGGCAGGCAGAATCCTGGATAGCAAGCTGAAGATTCGAATAAGCGCAAACTGATTCTTGTTCATGTTACTTCCATCCGGCGTCTCGTCGACGATTCCTCCCACCGAGACCATGACCAGCGCATCATTCTTGATTGCGAGAATAGTCCTGCTCGGTTCCTTTCCTTCGTCTCTGAATTTTTTCGGGTCGATCGCAACCCCGGCAAAAGGCAAGAACTTGGTGTCGGGCACCCCTTCATTTCGCTTGAGGAAGGCAATTTGGCCTCTGGTGAGAGCATTGGGCTCGTTGACCAGAACGCCGTGGCAACTTCCGATTGAGCTTCGGAGGACGCGCGAAACGGCGGCGCCTCTGATGCTCCCTACGTAGCCCGGGAATGCGCCCCCTGAATATTGGACTGTTCGCTTTATCGACTTTGGCAGACACGCTGAAGCCAAGAAAAAAGACGAATAGATCGAATGATAGTGAAGTACGTCGCAGTTCTTGACGAAGTTTTCCTTCATCAGACGTTGCGTGAACCTGACCGCCCCCAGTCTCCAATCCAGTCGTTTCAACAAATCAAATACCGAATCCCCGCACGGAATCACGACCACTTTGTGGCCCAGGTCGTGCTGGTAGACCGTCTCGCGTTTGGTTTCGAACGAGGGGACGAACTTCGCGCAAGCGTGCCCCCGTCTTGTCAACTCGGCTGCATATGTGTCGATGAACGATTCCCACTGTGTAAGTAAGAACTCTTTCGTCACATTCGAACGCCTGAAGGCGTCTCCCAATTCCCACCTCAGAAAGTTATCTTCTACGAACGCGATTTGCAAGGAGAGTTTCTCCGCCACGCGAACAGATTATCAGCCACAAGCCGGATTATCATGATAGTTGAGAGAATAGAACTCGCTCAAGGCCGTTAGTTCGCAGTTGGGGCTCCGGCGGCTTCAGAATCTAGCTCTTTGAGCAGCTCCAAAATCTCCTCCTTCGACAAGAGGCTAGTCATGTCTGATGAGTACGATTTCCTAGCCACCTTCTTGCCGACTTTTCCGGAGTTGTCGCGTGGGATGACGAAGAACTCGCCGCTTTCGGTGGCTCGTTCACTTTCCGAGAAAGTCATAAGCTCTTCGTGCATCTTCTCACCAGGTTTCGAACCAACGACGTTGACCTTGATTTGTGACGGGCTTATTCCCGCTTTCTCAGCAAAGTAGTCTCTGCAGACCTCGGCAAGGTCTCCGATTCGAAGTGCTCTCATCTTCAAGACCACAATTTCGGCTTGGCCCGCTGAGCCGGCCGCGTGAAGAAGTACCTTGTGAGCTTCACTTGGAAGCATTACGAATCTAGTCATTTCTGAATTCGTTACGGTGAGAGGCTTCTTCGCAAGGACGCTTCGCTCGAAGATTCTGAGAACCGATCCTCTGCTGCCAAGAATGTTTCCAAATCTGACGCAAGCGAGGACTCCGCCCCTTGCTCTAGTCCCGGCGTCAATCGTGAGCTTCTCCCCTAGCAGCTTGGTCGCGCCCATAGTGCTGGAAGGATTGACCGCCTTGTCGGTGCTGACGTAGATGAACTTCCTTGCGCCGAATTTTTTGCAGCTATTGATGACATTCTGAGTTCCGATCACGTTCGTTGAGATTGCTTCGTAGGGGTTCTCTTCGCAGAAATTGAGGTGCTTCAGGGCGGCGCCGTGAAAGACGATGTCCGCATCTTCGATCGCCGATTCTACGCTGGAGACGTCACGTACGTCTCCGAAGGCGTACTTCAATCGGGGGTTCTCCCCAAACATGCTCTTTGCCTCAAACAAGCCGTTCTCGTCATTGCCAAAGAGGCATATTTCCTTGGCTTTGGTGGAAAGAAGGGCATGCGCCAGAACCAAGCCCACAGAGCCGGTTCCGCCGGTAATCAAAACTCGCGAGTTATCGAAATGGTCCAAACGGTTGATGCGACCTCTGATTCTGATGTGCTAATCTAAAAGCATATTGAGTCTGCCACTGCCACTCTCTCAACGTCGTCGTTCTTGCTTCCCGCAATCGTGAAGTGATGGCTAAAGAAACCATTTTGAATGCGTAGCAACGCACGTCAGACGATGCAACCTAGGTCTCCTGTCATCGTTTTCGGCACGGGGGAATTCGCGGAAGTTGCGGCATACTATCTCGCCAAAGACGGTAATTATGACGTCAGTGCTTTCACCGTTGACCGGAACCACATGGACTCCCAATCAATGCAAGGAAAGCCCATTGTCGCATTCGAGGACATAGAGAAACACTTTCCGCCAACCAAGTACAAGATGTTCATAGCCGTGGGCTTCTCGCAGCAGAATGCAACGAGGGCGCTAAAGTATGACCAGGCCAAGTCAAAGGGCTACGAGCTCATAACCTATGTTTGCTCGAAGGCGATAGTCTGGGACAATGTGGAACTTGGCGACAATTGTTTCGTCTTCGAAGCGAATGTGATACAGCCCTTCGTCAAGATTGGTAATGACGTCATAATTTGGAGTGGGAATCACATCGGTCACCATACCACGATAGCGGATCATTGCTTCATAGCTTCCCACGCGGTGATTTCCGGCAAGGTCAAGATTCAACAATCCTGTTTCATAGGAGTGAACGCGACAATTAGGGACGGCATCACAATTGCAAAGGGTTGCGTCATCGGCGCCGGAGCCCTTATCATCAAAGATACCGAGCCGAATTGTGTGTACGGCGGCACTCCGGCAAACCTCCTAAGAAGGCTAGCCTGACAATGAGATGGGAGAAGCATGGGCGCATATTCGAACCAACCGCGCAATACGATTGGTTGCAAACTCACGCATCAGTTCCATTTGCGTTGCACCTTTCTGGAGAGAGATACCGCATCTATTTTGCTGGAAGGAATCGGGCAAACAAGTCGCAAGTCGGATTCTTCGAAATCGAGATGAGCGACCCGACCAAGATCGAGATGCTCACGCCTGACCCCGTGCTGAAACTCGGGAAGATAGGACTCTTCGACGACAGCGCCGTCTTCCCGAGCTGGCTCGTGAGGAGAGGTAAGGCAATCTACATGTACTATGTCGGTTGGGTTCAGGGGGTCAGTGCACCCTATTACGCGAGCGGCGGACTTGCAATAAGCAGGGACGGCGGCAGGACGTTCAAGAGGTATTCAGAGGCCCCAATAATGGGGCGCAGCGAAAAGGACCCCTACATCAATGCGTCGAACTGCGTGATTCGCGACCGCGGGCTCTGGGCGATGTGGTATCTTTCTGCGATAGACTTTCGAATTGAGGGAAGCAAATCTATGTATTACTACGTGATAAAGTACGCTGAATCGGATGACGGGTTGAACTGGCGGAGGACGGGGAATGTGAGCATCGGTTTGAAGGAGAAGGGCGAGACAAGGATTTCAAGGCCTTGCGTTATAAGGGATAGGGATTGCTACAAGATGTGGTATAGCTACGCCCGCGACTCCTATCGCATTGGTTATGCAGAGTCCATAGACGGGAAAAAGTGGGTCCGCATGGACGAAAAACTCGGACTTACCGTCTCGCGCAGCGGCTGGGACGACGAAATGGTTTGCTATCCCCACGTTTTCGATCATGGGGGGAGAAGATTCATGCTGTATAACGGAAACTCATACGGCAAGACAGGCATAGGTCTTGCGACCCTTGAAGAATGAAATGTGTCATAATTCGGACTGATTTTGAAGTGAAGACCTCCTCGATACGCGTTGCCAGCACTCAACCCACCTACATCCCATGGATGGGTTTCTTTGGCCTAATGGACTGCGTCGATAGGTTCGTCCTGATGGATGACGTCCAATTCTCAAGGAGAAGTTGGCACCAAAGAAACAGGGTTTTCAATCCCGCAAGTGGTTGGATTTGGCTTACGATACCCACGAAGGGGGAGTTTCCGACGCCGATGAACAAGGTCAAAGTGGACGGCAGGAGCTGGATAAGGTCCCATCTCGATAGGCTCAAGGCGCTTTACAGTGCGGCACCCTATTTTGACGACGTGAGACTGCTCTTCGACAATCTTCGCTCGATTGAGAGCGAATTTCTAACAGACTACACGATTGGGATGATTCAGCAGATAAGATCCCTCCTCGGGATTGAGACTCCTCTATACTATTCGTCAAAGATATCACATGAATTCAAGCACAAGACGGAACTTCTCATTTGCCTCACGCAATCAGTTGGGGGTGGTACCTACGTTGCACAGCCGACTTCGGTGGAGGAATACATCGAGAAGGATCTTTTTCCATCAAGTGGAATTCGGCTCGAATTGTTCGAGTATAACCACCCTCAGTATCGAGACGAGAACTTTGTGTCTCATCAGAGCATCTTAGATATGATAAGCTACGTCCCCCCTTCCAATCGACTCGCGATGATAAGGAGCGGCGTTCAGATCAAGCCTCTCTAATCTTCTCCATGCTCAAGAAGGATGACGCCATGAGAAGGTCAACGCTTGAGCGACTCTTCATACCTTGACCGATATGTCCCGCCCCTCCTCCCTGGGAACGTGATGGTCTCGTCTACCTTTGGCTCCCCCTCTCCGACCCTGAATTCGATGAGATAATAGACTGAGTTCATGATGTAGTGCACTTTGACGTCCCTCGCCTCCTTCGGTACGGCATCAAGGGGGACTGTTGCTTTGAATCTCGGGTTCGCGGCCATCAGCATCTTCCCAAACTCAGTTTCTCTCAGCCACTCTGGGACGGACTCGTCTCCGACTACGATCTTGCCGCCGACTTTCGCAACTCTTACCATTTCAGACATTGCGAACTTCTTGTCTTTGAATTCGTTAAGAGCTCCAAAGTGGAAGACAACATCAAACGTCCTCTGGTCGAACGGGAGGGGGGCGGAGGCATCGTGAATCAGCATCTCAAAAGGGACAGAACAGCCGAAAATCTTCTCTTCGCAGATTTTGAGCATGTTAGGTGAGATGTCCGTAAGCCGGAGAAGGCCCTCTTTGCCCAGACGCTTGACCATCTTCTCTGTGTCCCTTCCCGTGCCACAGCCAATCTCTAGGACTTTGGAATCGCTCCTTAGTTGCAAAAGGCTAATGATATTCTCTCGTTCTGCATCCTCGTCTACGAAGAGAGTCTTCAGAAGGAACGCCATGTCGAAGTCATAGGTCTCAGCGGCAGAATTCCAGTATTCAGCCATTCAGATCTGCCCCTGCCATTTCTGAGCTATCTCCACTAGTTGCACTCCTTTGAAAAAGGTTCTATGTGCTTGAGGGGTCGGAAAAGTTCCTCCCGAACGGGCCGCCTCAGACGTAGCCCATACGCCTCAGCTTGTCCACGATTTCCGACTCTTCAGCTTCGTTAAAGGCTGAGCTATTACCTTGCGTTGCTTCTGGCTCGACGAATGCTGGCTCCCTTCTTGAGGCCTCACTGTCCGACTTGAAGATTGTCTTGATTAACCTGCCATCTACATCTCGTGGGATTCCCAACCCGAAATAGTGCAAGATTGTGGGGAAAACATCGGTAATGTCAGACTCTAGGATACCCCCGGCGTTAGCTATCTCTGGTCCGCACACGGCGATGATCCCATTCCTATCGTGGTTAGCTTCGCTCTTGTTCGCGTACTTCTTGGTTACAGGGTGGTTGGATGTGAAGAAGGTTGGATTCGCCAGCGCAACGTATTCCGATTCCTCGTCATACGCCATGATATCAGGAATATCGTGCTGCGCGCCTCTTTGCCCGGTCATTACGTAGACGTCTTGCGCCAGAAGCACCTTGTCGAATACAAGCTCGCCGTGATAGGTCAGGCCGCGCAATTTCGACACGACCTCGGCGGTCATTGCATTCTTCTTTGCGTCGTCTTCGACTCTGAGGTAGACGTTGAATACTCCATAGCCGCCGAAGGAGTAGGCTGTGCTGTTGTCCCAGTCGATGTCAGTTTGCTTACTGAGCAGGAGCTTGTAGAGAACCTTGCTCACCCTTCCGGCAAAGTTCTCCTTGCTGGGCTTCTCTACCTCCCAGTATTCGCCCATGAAAGTCTCCAAGAGGGCGCCCGATGCTCTCCCGGGTAGCAACTTGAATGCGAGTTCAGGCGTGATTCCGACCTTAAACAAAAGATACCGCGCTTGACTGGCCACCCTTCGTTTGACCTTCATGTAACCTTCGTTCAAGAGCCACGTATCAGCCAGAAACACGTGACTTCCCGGCGAAAGACCGTGGTCTGACACAACGAAGATATTTGCAGACGGCGGGAGGACACTTACTACTCTCTCGAGTTCGGAGTCAAGGTACGCGAAGAACTCCTGGACATGACCGCCGTATCGCTCGAAGTGTTTCGCGTCGGTCTGTGTCGGATATCTGAAGTTGAGGTAGTCATGGAGCACCTTGTCAGTCTCGAAGTAGTGAACCATGAAAAAGTCCATGCTTTGCCTCCCCAGAAGGTGCAACACCGCATCGGTCTTCTGCCTGACCCTCACTTTCAACTCAGCATAAAATGAGTCGAGCTGCGCCTCCGAGTAGGCCTGCGTCGGGACATCGGCGAAATTCCAACCCCTTTCCTTGAGCTCTGCTTGCAACCCCGGAGGCTGAGTGTAATCTTCTGCGTGCCTCGGAAGGGGAAAACCCGATATCAAGAAGCCGTTCACCGGTTCGGGCTTGTAGGTCATGGGGACGCCGAACACCCCAACCTTGAAGCCAGCCTTGGAGAGCACACCCCATAGTGTGGGATCCTTTATGGAGAAGCCAGCGACCAGAGAGCCGACGTCGGACGGGCTGTTACTGGCCCGAGAGAAGAAACCGAAGACCCCATGTCGTCCGGGGTTCTTTCCGGTCATGAAGGAGGTCCAAGCAGTGGCCGTAACGTAAGGGATCGTGCTCACCAATTTACCCCAGGTCCCGTTGTCGAGAATCTTCGATAACGTGGGCATCGCAGGTGCCACCTCCTTGAGAAGGCGGTAAGGGAACCCGTCGAGCGCCAATACTGCAACGCGCATTTTGCGTTCTTGCCTTCGACGGAATCAGACTATTTTAGCGATATCGTTTCCCGCATCGCCGAACTACGTAGCGGGAACCTGCCTCCGGAACGCCTCTTACGACTATCAAAGGCAACGCAAGACGGCACCCCACGGGAGACCGATTCTTATACGACCGTGGAAAGCACGACAAGAGGGCGTCAAAGATGGCCGAGAACAAGCCTCACGGCGAAGTCCCCGGTCTAACTGGTATGAGGGGACTGGCCGCGCTCTACGTCATGCTCGGGCATTACCTCTTTTCCCCGACGCTCCACGCGGTCCCCTGGTACGTCAGCATGTTCACCCAGCTTGGGTGGAGCGGAGTCGACTTCTTCTTCGTACTTTCCGGCTATCTCCTAGCCTCGATATATGTCAAACCCACGCGGCAGTACTTCGTCCGGAGGGTGTTCAGGACATTTCCGCTCTACTACGCGACGTTGCCGTTGTACTACCTAATCGGTCTCAAGCTATCCCCCCTCGACCTGATCTACGCAGAGGACTACTTTCTAAACAACGGTCCGTACTTCCCGCAATGGACGCTGATGGTGGAGGAGCTATTCTACTTCGTCATCTTCCCCCTAATCCTCGTATTCAGACCCAAGCCGACGTACCTTGTCGCGGTCGGACTCGCGGCATTGGCGCTGTGGTACCTTCTACCGGTCGGTGGGGTTCTTGCTGACCCAAACGGCCAGATGCCGCCTCACTTCATTTGTTACGCGGTCGGAATCTACCTCGCCAAGAACAGGGCGAAGATTCTCGCAAGAGTACGCGCGACTCGGTTGCTCGCCCTTGGATGCGCGGGAGCCTTTCTGCTCTCCGACGCAGCGTTGTACTTCTCCGGCCTGTCGGTCCAAGGCGTGTCTCCGGTCCAGCAGATTCTATTCTCTTCGGTCTACGGCTCGGTAATCCTCTTCATGCAGAACAACAGGCTCTTCACAAACAGGGTTGCGCACTTTTTGGGGAAAATCTCCTATGGAGTCTACCTTTTCCAGGTCCCCTTCCTAGTGATTTTGGGATACCCGCAGCAACTCTTGTACTTCGGGCCGCAACTCGAAGCTCTACACTTGACGATTTTCGAGGCCGCCCCCCTAGCTGCTGCCGCCACCTTTGTTGCAGCCGTCGCGAGCTTCTACCTCTTCGAGGGCCCCTTGATATCGCTAGGGAGGAGACTTACGCAGACCTCTACGCACCCACATTCGGGTTCCGCCTTTGCAAGAAGTGATTAACGCCTGACGAAGGCCGTCAAGAAACAACCCGCTTGCCTTCGGGCAATTACTTTTCGGCTCGATTTTCACTTGACTGAGTTCTTGTATACGTAGACGGTATACTCCCACAGCGGATAGTCATGTCGTAGAAGAAACCATCGACTACAATTCTCCACGAGGAATTTGGTGATTTCATCTATAGGAGCGTAATAGAGGTCGCTTGCCTTCCAGTCGACGTGCTCACTCATCAGGTTGAAACCTAGGCCTTCTTTGCATAGCGGCCATAGCTTCGACAAAGCCGCCTCAATCCATTCCAGATGCGCTGCTTCGCCGGAAGAGAACCGCACATGAAAGACTCCTGACACAAGGACGTAATCGAAAAACCCTTGAAACTTCTTCAAATCGTCTTCCAGTATATCCACCACCTTGAAGTCAGCCAACGGATGGCGCTTCCTAGCGGTTTCGACCATTCTTCTTGAGATATCCCATCCATGATAGTGACATTTGACCCCTTTCTCCTCGATGTAGTCTAGCAGCAAGCCATTACCGCAGCCAAAGTCGAGGATTCGCCGCCCCTCAAGGGCACCGACATCGAGAAGCACCTTGAACCGTAACCAGACCTTGTCCTTACCCACCCAATGCGCGAACTCCACCGTGTTACCATCTTTCCCACTTGCGTGCTCTTGGTATCCTAGCTTGATTGCCTGGTTCTGAGCCTTGACGTGTTTCGAACTTATTCTGGCCTCCCTCTTTCCCTTCGGCACGACCATCAGAACCTCGAAGGCGCATCGCTGTTGGCCGCGAACTCAGAGAGGTCGTAAGACGAACGGGCCAACCCAAGGTGAGAGGGAGGAGAGATATTAAAAACCATCACGTGCCAAAGAGCGATCGTGACACGGCATGTGAAGCTGGCCCGACCAATATTCAAGAAGAAAGACTTTGAGTTCATCGAGGAGAAGATGCATAAGATTCTCGAATCGGGATGGCTTACTTCTGGTCGATACGTCGAAGAGCTCGAGAAGGGATTCACCAAGTTAGTGGGCACTAGACATGCTATCGCCACAACCAATGCAACATCTGCTCTTCACGCGATGATGGCAAGCCTAGACCCAAGCAGAGAAGATGAAGTCGTTGTTCCGGCGAACACCTTCGCTTCCACCGCAAACGCAGCTCTTTACGTTGGAGCAAGACCAGTATTAGCGGACTGCGATGCTGAAAGCTTCAATGTCAGCGCCGAAACAATTGCGCCGCAAATTACAGAGAAGACAAGGGCGGTCATAGTCACTCACATCGGAGGCAACCCCTGCGAGATGGACCCTATCGTGTCCCTTTGCAAGAGCCGAGGCCTTGTCTTGATCGAAGATTCAGCGCATGCCACTGGCTCAAGATACAGGGGAAAGCCGTGCGGGTCATTTTCTTTGGGGAGCGCTTTCAGCATGTACCCCAACAAGATAATCACATCAGCAGAGGGAGGAGTCATTTGCACGGATTCAGACCAACTCGACAGGTTCTCTAGAACCTTCAGAAATGTCGGTCGAGTCAACTTCGGAGATGGCCCGATTGTGATGCTAGGGTACAACTATAGAATGAGTGACGTCCATGCCGCGATCGGGCTCAGTCAGCTCAGGCACGTTGAAGGGTTTGTGAATTCAAGGAACCGTCTAGCCGAGAAATATACTCGTATGTTAGAAGAAACTGAATGGTTGGAGCCTCAGAAGGTCTCAACGCACTCGTACAGCTCATATTACGCATACATCGTGAAGCTATCTGCAAAGGCGCCGATCTCGCGAGACAAGCTTGCGGTTGCCCTAAAGGCGAAGGGAATCGGCACGACTGTCATCTATACGCCACTCAACCAACAACCGTATTTCGCAAGATTCTCACGGCGCACGATTTCAATGCCAAATGCTGAGGCGATAGGGTCAAGGTCTCTTGCACTACCGCTTCATCCCGGCATGACGGCAGACGACGTGTCGTACGTGGTGAAGGCGATAAGAAGTGTTGCACCGAAGTAACCAACCCAGCACCAATATGTCTGAAGTCCGACGCATCCTTATTGGTAGAACTTCTTCACTTCCTTGCAGATTTCAAGGATTTGCTCATCTGTGAGGAAGGACGACGATGGCAGCCACAGTCCCTTCCTGGAGACTTCTTCGGAGACTGGGAAAGATCCCTGAGGTTCTAGGGCATATGGCATCTGCGTGTGAATAGGTGGATGGAAGGTCCTGCTTCCTATGCCATTCCTCGAAAGAAAGGAAATCAGGCTCTCTCGCTTCTCGCAAATGATGTCGATAGCCCACGGCGGCGTCTGTTTCGTGTCCGTATCTATGAATTTGACTTGTTCGACTCTTGAAAGACTTTCTCGGTAGAGATCGAACATCTTCTTCTTCCGCTCCACACGCCATGGGAGTTTCTTCATCTGCTCTATTCCGACTACGGCCTGAAGGTCTGTGAATTTGAAATTGTAACCTAGAGTGACATGTTTGTCGACGCCACTCGCAATTCGCCCGAAATCCTTTATTCTCCTGAAGTTCTCGTCGAGCTTGAGGTCGTCAGTAACCAGCGCTCCTCCTTGGCCCGTGGAGATTATTTTTGGGGTGCTGAACGAAAACGACCCAACATCACCAAACGTTCCTAATTGCTTTCCGTCGACCTGGCTACCAAGCGATTGTGCCGCATCCTCCACCAAACGGAGAGAGTTCGACCTAGCGAACTCTACATATTCTCTTATGCGTGGACAGCGACCGTTCAAGCTCACCAAGACGATTGCTTTGGTCTTGTCCGTGAGTTTTCTTTTTACATCTGCCAAGTCCAGGGAGAGATCGTCTGGACTAATGTCGGCGAGAACGGGTCTTGCTCCTGCGAGTATGGCGCTGTTTGCGGACGCGATTTGCGTCAAGTCTGGAACTATGACCTCGTCCCCCGGCTTGACGCCCAACCCCAATAGGGCAACGAAGAGACTGACCGTTCCGTTGCTTACCACCACGCAGCGCTGCGATTTCGCGAAGTTTGCGAGCGCATCCTCAAATTCTCTGGTTCTCGCGTATTCAGTAATCCAAGCGCCGGACCTCATGTACTCGGCTACTGCGTCAGCCTCCTCCCGCCCGAACCAGGGGGCCATCTGTTCAATCTTCACGAGGTTCTCTCCTTCTAGCACCAATGGCTCTCAACCGCTTGGCCTACCTCGTAACAAAGGAGCAATCGCGATTGGAAGGGTATCAGTTTGACAATGCTAGCTGAGTGAGCGCCCCTCTCCAAATCCATCGGCGTAACCCACCAACTACGGTCGTTGATTTAAGCTGATTGAGCCGTCCAGTAGGTTCACACCGGCGTTTGAAAAGAAAAGTGTTCTGATGACAATCGCACGCAGCCTTGCTGTGTCGAGGCGCGCATGATCCACCCAATCGAGTTCGTCTTGCCAGATCTGGATAAGACTAATTCTTAAAAGAGGCATTAGGCGGAAGCCTACAAATTGGGCGAAAACTATAGGCGCGAGCCCGTCGAATATATCAGTGAATCCGGTGCCGCATCGCGGGGAAAACCAATTGATACCGTGGGTGTATGCGGTCTCGGGTACATCGGCCTCCCCTTGGTCGCCGCGTTGGCAAAGGTCGGCTTCAAGGTAATAGGCTGCGACACCGACGGGAAGAAGGTCAAGACACTTTCAAGCACGTATAGGGCTGATGACATGTACGAGCCAGGACTTAACGAGGCCCTGTCGGTATATCGGGACTCTATTGCGTTCACGTCTGACTACAGCCACATGATGCAGCGAAGCCAGGCAATCGTCGTCTGCGTAGGCACGCCCGTCCATGGGAACGCCCCCATTTTGGACCAGATTGACTCATGCTTAGGCTCTATCGCGGGAACCCTGAAAAAAGGGCAGCTCGTGGTGCTGAGGTCGACTGTCCCCCCAGGATTTACGCTAAACCACGCGAGGCCGCTCCTCGAGAAGAAATCCGGGAAGAAAATTGGGAAGGATTTCTTTTTGGCATACTGCCCTGAGCGAACCATAGAGGGGGTTTCGCTGCACGAGCTCCTTGAGCTACCCAAGATTGTGGCGGGAGTCGACGAAAGGAGCTACGAGCTAGCTTCCGAGGTGTTTGGACGCCTCGGGCGTGTTGTAAAGACTCCCTCCGTCACGGTAGCAGAACTCTGCAAGATCGCTGACAACACATACCGAACGCTCAACATAGCATTCGCTAATGAGTTCGCCTCGCTTTGCGAAGCATTAGGAGTCGACTCCTACGACGTCGTCTACTCCGTCAACACGGCCTATGAGAGAACCAAGATTTTCCGTCCAGGACTAGGAGCTGCCGGACCTTGCCTCCCAAAGGATTCGAAAATCGCAGCGTATCTGAGCAGAGAAAACCATCTGGACGTGTTCAGCTCGCTACTAAACAGCTGCGAGATGAGTAACGACCGGGTCGACCGGCAGCTCAAAGAGATAACCAAAGAATTCATGACAAAAAATAGCCTTCGCACACCGAAAGTCGGCATACTGGGAGTCGCATTCAAGGGTTGGCCTGAGACGGACGACGTTCGCGGCTCCGAAGGGGTGGAACTTTTGGAATACATAGAGAAGAACTATCCGAAGGCAAGAATCCAGATCTTCGACCCATATGTGAAGCAAGTCAAAGGCAAGAAAGTTTTCAGGTCAGTAAGGACCACCGTCGAAGGCGCAAACCTGATCTTGATGATGACCGATCACCCCTCAATCATGAATATTGACATTAAGGAATTGGTAAAATCCGCGGGATCGCCTGTGCTGGTCGTCGATTGTTGGCACAACCTTTCCAGGCCCGGATTGCCAAACCGGGATGACGTGCAGGTATACTCCGTGGGCAAGGGATGGAGTAACTGAAGGTATTAGTTACCGGCGGAGCGGGTTTCATAGGATATCATCTTGCTCTAAGGCTTAGCGCGAAGGGGTTTGACGTGCAAATTGCCGAAGACTTTTCTCGAGGAAAAACCGACAGATTGTTCAAAGAATTCGCGAAGCGAAAGAATGTTAAGGTTGTTAGGATTGATTTGACGGAGAAGTCCGAGTTCTCCAAGCTTGAAAAGGACGTGGATGTAGTGGCGCATCTAGCCGCAATCAACGGGACCAAATTCTTCTACGAAATGCCGGATCAGGTCATTAGAGTCAACTTGGAAAGCTTGCTCAACGTGATCGAGTGGACGGTGAAATCTCGAGCTAAGAAGATTCTCTTTGCGTCGTCCTCCGAGACATACGCAGGCACGATGGATCGAGGTGAATGTCCCATTCCAACGCCTGAGGATGTCCCATTGACAATCGGAGATATGAAGAATCCGCGGTTCTCGTACAGCATCTCAAAGATCGCAGGGGAGGCGATTTGTCGCTACTACAGCGAGGCGCGAGGAATCAAGACGGTAATCCCAAGATACCACAATGTGTATGGCCCCAGAATGGGTTTCGAACACGTGATTCCAGAGTTGATAATGAGAATGCTGAGACGGGAAGACCCATTTCTTATCAAGGGCTACAGTCAGACCCGCTCTTTCTGTTACGTCGACGATGCAGCCGGTGCAACCGTGGAGTTATTGTCGAAAAAATCGTGTGACGGAGAGGTCGTCAATGTTGGCACACAGGAGGAAATCGCGATTGAGGCATTAGCCAAGAAGCTGTTCGCAATTGGCGGATATCACCCAACACTGAAGCTCGAGGAGCCCCCTAAAGGGAGTGTGGCAAGGCGGTGTCCTGACACTACGAA
Source organism: Nitrososphaerota archaeon (assembly GCA_027886885.1). Taxonomy (GTDB): domain Archaea; phylum Thermoproteota; class Nitrososphaeria; order Nitrososphaerales; family Gagatemarchaeaceae; genus Gagatemarchaeum. The sequence goes on from JAPCJP010000007.1 coordinate 55,278, forward strand.
GATATCGAAGAGACTTGGATGGCGACCATCGGTTTCCCTTGACGATGGGCTCAAGCTCACATTCGACTGGTACCGGGATAATGCGAACGTTGCCGCGAAGGGGCCTACTTGAATTCAGTCTTGCGAAGGAGCCAACCGTGAACTCGACCTTGGCTTGTCAGGTCTGCGGCTACAAGAGGTTGCAAGAAGTAATCGATTTGGGCCATCACCCACCGAGCGATGCGTTCCTTCGTCCTTACGAGCTTGAGGAGAGCGAAATACTGTACCCACTGCGCGTTCTTCATTGCCCGCGATGCCATCTCGTTCAACTGAGCTACGCGGTCGACCCAAGGATACTCTTCGGAGACAAGTACGTGTATCTTACAGGAATGAATGCTAGCTTGACCAAGCACCTTCAGGAGATTCCCGCGGAGCTCGTAAAGCGGTTCTCTATCAAGAAAGGAAGTCTCGTAATAGACATTGGGTCGAACGACGGCACGCTGCTGGAAGGATACAAGTCGTTCGGGATGCGCTTGGTGGGGGTTGAACCCTCCGACGTCGGCAAGAATTCGGCAAAGCCGATCCAAGTGGTCAAAGATTTCTTCAGCGAAGAGACAGCAAGGATGATGCTCTCAAAGTACGGCTCAGCACAGGCGATAACGGCGACGAACGTCTTCCCCCACGTCAAAGACCTTGAAGGTTTCATGAAGGGGGTCAGGTTGCTCCTAGCGGAAGGAGGCGTGTTCTTGGCCGAGTCGCATTATCTCAGGGACATGATAGAGCAGCTCCAGTACGTCGAGATATATCATGAACACCTGAGGTACTACTCTCTGACTGCTCTGGTCTATCTGTTTTCACGATTCGGTATGGAGGTCATAGACGCGAAGCGTATCCCGACGCATGGCGGGTCCCTCCAATACATTGCCTGCAAGGAGGGCAACTATGTTGCCTCTCCTTCGGTAGCCCGGATCCTCAAAGAGGAAATCGACTGCAAGCTGCACAACATGAGAACATTCCAAGCCTTCTCGAAGCAGGTCTATGCCACGAGAACGGAACTCATGGGACTCCTATGGTCTCTGAAGAGGAACGGCGCCCGCATCGCTGGGATGCCTGCACCCGCGAAAGGCAACACGCTTCTCAACTTCTGCAGAATCGGACCAGAGCTGGTAGACTACCTCGGAGAGAAGAATCCATTCAAGATAGGAAGATACTCACCAGGGACGCACGTGCGGGTGGCGCCCGAGTCAGAGCTCCTCGATGACGAGCCGGACTACGTGCTTCTCTTGTCTTGGGACATCAAAGAGGTCCTCATCAGAAACCTGAGGAAGAACGGCTACTCAGGGAAGATAATCGTTCCCGTCCCCAAGCCGGTCATAGTTGACGCCTAGAGGGGATTCAGACTTGTACCCTGACGGTGTCGCCCTCATACCCATTGGCCCGTCTTGACTTGGTGGTTAAATCTATGAAAACGGTGTCTTCGAGGAAGCGCATAACATGCGCCTCCATAGGAGGAGTGACGACCAAATCGCCGGGCAAAAGAACCGCCGTTTCTCGGGGCCCGTCGCTTAGGTGTGCGTCCCTCGTCGTGAACTCCATCTTTCCGCTCAAGACGAATGTGTATTGTGTGGACTCTTTGTGATAGTGGTTGCCGCGAACGGAGCCCTTCTTCGACCTGATCATTCCAGTGTGCTCGACAGGCTCCTCTAATATGTCGAAGATTGCACCCCGCTCGTCTTCAAACGCCGGCTTGATCTTCCTTATTTCCACGGTATCTTTTCGCCCCCTCAAAGCGCTAATTTACCTTTCCATCGGACTTCCATGCTCGTTCGACTCCCTCCCTCCCACTCGAAAACAGCCAGAGCTCCGCTCTTAAGCCGGGGAAGAGCGAGCTCGTCGTCGTGAGACAAGGCTTTAATGATTCGTGAGGATAATGATGTCCGTGACCCGTCTTGTCCAGGTCAAGGTGCCAATTCCAACCCATGGCGCCTATAGAATCCTTGCCGACTACCCACCTGAAGGGTACGGATATGAGCTAGAAGGTCACCGAGCCCTCGAAGTCTCCCCCAACCCCTTCTTCAAGGCCGCGTCTCGCATCCTCTTTAGCCACAGGGGGACGAGAGACGCGTTGCTTCTCGCGAGGGAGAGGCTTGCCGCCCCCGTCAGAGCCGAGGCACGGTACGACCTGATTTTCTCGCTCATGCCATTCTCCGGTTACACCTCTACCCCCACGGTCCTATACTCGGAGTACGCTTCAGCGAATGCCACTGCGCTTGGGGTCTTTCGATCCATGCTGCTGAAGAGCGGTTTGAAGAGGATACTAGTCTTCAGCCCAGCAGCCGCGAAGACGTACCTGAGCGTACTTTCAGAGGGCGAGTTCGAGAGGCTGGTAGACGTGCTGAGGATAGGAGTGCCCGCAGGCGAGGAGATTCAAAGAGTGGCCAAAGGCCATGTTACGTTCCTGTTCATTGCATCAGGTCACACCTGGGAGGGGTCCGGCGAGCTCAGCTTCCTCATGAGGGGGGGCCCGGCCGTTCTCGGCGCGTTCAGAATGCTTTACAAACAATATGGAGAAAGAGTCAAGCTAATCGTTCGGTCACCCATTCCGACGTTCGTGAAGGAGCTCTATGCCGACGTTCTAAAGATTCCGAGCGTCTCTGTCTACGAAGAGCTAGTTCCTCGAGACGAACTCCTCCGCCTGTTTCAGGAGAGCGACGTACTGCTTCACCCAGGCTACCAGGCCTCGGCGATGACCATTCCGGAGGCGTTCGGTTACTCAATGCCCGTCGTTACCACCGACATTTATGACTCGGCTGACTTCGTTAGCGATGGGTTCACAGGCCTTGTAGTACACAGGGACGCGCCGAAAGTGTTCAAGACAATCAACCACATCCCTTCTTGGGATGCGAAATACTTGATTGCCAATCCTTCCGATACGGCCTTCGAAAGCGACCTCGCCGCATCAATATCCAGATTGGTTGAGGACGAAGCACTTCGGCTTAGGTTGTCAAAGAACGCGAGAGCCGCCGTCGAGTCAGGAGACTTCTCTCTATCAAGTATGAAGGAGAAGCTCGCTCAGGTATTCGCGGAAGCGATGAGCTGAATCCCCTAGAAATTTCAGGCGGAGTTCAACTATCCCTTTCGCAAAACAACGTGACAATTCCTTTCTCCTCGTCCGGAAGCGCCGAAGTGAACGTCCCCATCCTATCGTCTATTGTGAAGATTCTGAAGCTTTCGTCCTTGAGCATGCGTACGTAGTCTCCAGCGTCGAGTCCAAGTCGCCTCATACCATCAGGCCAGAATTCGGTTGTGAGCTTCAGGTGGGGATTTGACCGGATGAGGTTCCGCATGCCCTTGAACACGAGCGGGTCGGCGCCCTCCGTGTCTATCTTGACGAAGTCGATGCACGTCGAATCGCGTCCGCGGAAGTAGTCATCAAGCGACACTACGCGGACTTCTTCTGCGCCGTCCTTGTCTATGTGGTTCGTTCCAGGGCTGTCAGTTTGGAATCTGAATCTCAGTCTCCCAGACGTGTCCGCAACCGCATCTTGCTCCAAAGTGACATTGCCTCCAAAGCCATTCAGTTTCACGCTTTTCCGAATCTTCCCAAGATTCCTGGGATCGGGTTCAAATGCGTAGATGTGTCCGGTTCGACCAACAGCTTTCCGCATGAGGAGTGTGAAGTATCCTATGTTTGCCCCCACATCGACCGCCTGCATTCCTGCCCCAAGGGACGTCCTAACGATTCGAGTATGCATTGGTTCGTGAACGCCACTTTTCCAGATATCCGAATATCGATCAAGGTAAATCCAGAATCCTTGTGCCCTCCGGGGGACAAACGAAGTCAAGAAATCTCCCAGGATAGCTCTCATGTCGTGCCTTGGCGTCCTTCGCGCAGATTGGGCGGTTTGTGACTTCACGCTCGATTGGCTCTCCTCAACGAGGCTCCTTCGACTGCTCTGCACCCCGGAAAGGTCTTCTTGCTATGAGTTTGGATTCATACGCCAAGACTTTCTCTAGGATTTTGCTTACGCTCCCGAGGCCTGCGGTGGCCATTCGCAGGACCCTGATATCGTCAGATTGCAAGACGCCGACCAAAGGCATGGCCGTCAAATAAACGGCAGCGAAGGTTACGAAATCGATTAGAATCAGATATTCGGATTGAATTGAGGGCAGCAACACCGCCTGTATTGGAAACATCAAACTTAGCGGAATCATGGACGCAACCAGAACCGCTAGAAGCATTCTGGGGTCCGCAGTAGCGCCCATGGCGCTCTTTGCCAGATAGAGGCTGAAGATTGACCCGGCAAGGTTGCTGAGCAGAATCGAATATATCAATCCCGGCACGCCGAGACCGAGCCAGATTCCAAGCAGCGGGGCGAGCAGAAACTGGAGGCCAGAATTGAGGAGATTGAAGTAGAATGTTTGCCTCACCTTCCCGACTCCGCTGAAAACGTTTGAAACGATTCCATGCCCTAACAGTAACGGAATATTCGAAAGCGCCAGCAGAGCAAGATAGACAGCTGCCGGAGCGTATTGTTGCCCGTAGAGGAATCGAACTGTCGGGCCCGCAGCCCCGAAGAGGAAGAAGATGATCGGCGCGACAATCATCCCGTTGTATTTCAGAGCGAACCTGAAGGCCATCGAGGTGTCCGCCTTGACGCCCTCCAGCGCTGCAAACGCGGGAAAGAGAGACTGCGCGATGGCTGTCGATGCTACGCTGACGGCTGCGAGGACGTTGGAGCCCGACGTGTAGAACCCGATGACGGTATCGCTCGCAATGGACGCCATCACTATTGTGACGTATTGAAATGAAAAGCTTTGTAGCATCGTGCCCGCGAAATGAACGACGCCGAACCTAAGCATTGTCTTAACGTCTGAGAGGAAGAAAGCGACATTTCCGCGTAGCGAGACTCCAAGGAAGTAAAGTGTTAGTGCACCTAGAACGCCAGCTCCAACTTGACTGACCACGAGTCCTAGGATTGCCCCTTCGACTCCAAAGCCCAGCAAGACAAGGGCGCTGGCCAGAGCAAGCTTCAGGACGGCTTGTGCAAGATTCATCACACCTATCGAGCGCATTGCGTTCCAGCCCAGAAGAGCCGAAGTGATAGTTTGCACCAGCGTCTGAGAGACGATGGCGAGCGTCGCGATTTGACCCACGGACGCCAACTCAGGTCTTTGAAGGACGACTTCCGACAACCAAGGCATTGCGAAGTATGTCAGAATCGTCATGCCGCAGCCGAATCCTAGTACGAATACCAAGCCATTGAAGGCCATCCGACGCGCAGCGGATTCCTCCCCCGTCGCGATATTTCTCGCCGCGTATCTCGTGATTCCAGCTCCCACACCGAGACCCACAAAGTTGAGCAACGTGTTTGGAAGGAGGAGAGCAAGCGCGTAGGCACCGTAGCCTGATGGTCCGAGCAGTCTTGCGATTACGATTCCGGAAACGGCTAACACTAATGTAGACGCGAAGTTCCCCACGAAGAGAGCTATCGATCCGCTAGTCGATTGCTTCGCTATGTCCAAGCCAGCTAATTTCCCGTCACCTTTCCCCGAATGCACAGGATTCGGTTCTTTCCTTGGTCGGGGCGACTAGCAATTAGACGCGTGTCTCCAGACCCGTGGGCCGTATATCAACGCGAGGTCACCCCACGACCTTCCGCTCTACGTCTGAGAACCTGCGCCAGCCAGGCCTTCAAAATCAATCCTCGATAGCGAGGCCAGACGTAATCGCATCACTCCCAAACCTTCTCAGTTGATTGGCGCCGCGACTTTTTCCTCTTCGACATACATCTTGTACCACTGCAAGAAAACAATCAGCGAAAAGAGGCGATTTGAATTGACATAAGGGTCAGCCAGCAACTGTCTGACCTTCGAGGGGTCAAAAAGCCCTGTATAGCCACGCGACACGACGGGGTCCAGCGCGCTAGACGTGAGATCTCTCCAGTCCTTCCTCATCCAGGCTTCAAGGGGGGCGCCGAATCCCTGCTTCTTCCTGTAAGCAATCTCACGTGGAATCAACCCTTTCCTCACGGCCATCCTCTTGAAAATGTGTTTGGTCTCACCGTCCTTGAGCTTCATCCCTGACGGAATCCTTCTTACAAAGTCGAAGAGGTCTTGGTCAAGGAGTGGACATCTTGCCTCCAAAGACACCGCCATGCTCATCCTGTCGACCTTGACGAGTATCCCTTCGGAGAGGTAGCTTCGCATCGTGGCATAGTCTATTGCATCTATGGGATCTTTCGCTCCGGAATCATCAATTAGCTTGAGAACGTATTCGTAAGAGCCCCCGGGCGAGTGCTTTCCCCTAAGGTCCGACGAGTACAGATCAGTGAGCCCTTGGGTATCCATGGAAGTCACTCTCATCGCGTATCTCTGGAAGGCCGACTGTCCGCCGTAGTCTTTCTCATATGCATGGTCGGCCATCCTCCTGACTCTTGAGTCGCCGGGGAGTCCGCGTATCACCTTGAGGATCGGCCGCCTGATTCCTCTTGGTACCTTGGAATACAAGCCATACTGTGACGGATCGGTCATGAAAGGGTAACCGAGGAACATCTCATCGCCCCCGTCTCCGCTCAGCGCCACCGTCACCTCCTGCCGGGTGACCTTCGAGAGGTAGTATGTGGGGATGAACGAGTGATCTGCAAACGGCTCGTCAAAGTGAGAGATGAGTTCAGGCAACAATTCCGATGCGGAAGCTTCTACGACGAACTCCTTGTGGTCGGTCCCCAAGAAATCCGCCACCATCCGAGAATACTTCAGCTCGCTCAGGCCTCCTTCTTCGAATCCGATGGAAACGGTCTTGACCTTTCCTGAAGCCTTGCACATCAACGAAGCAACCACACTGGAGTCGACTCCGCCGCTCAGAAAGGCGCCCAAGGGGACGTCGCTACGAAGTCTCACCTTCACTGCGTCTTCGACTTTGGCGTAGAGCAGGTCAGCGACGTCGTCTTCGTCCACGAGGTTCCCATCGGGCTCGAAGCTGATGTCCCAGTACTTGGTAATCTTGAACTGACCCCCCTTCAAGGAGAATACGCCATAGCACCCCGGAGGAAGTTTTCGGATTCCTTTGAAGATGGTCAGAGGAGAGGGGACGTACATGTAGTAGAAGAATAGGTCCAAGGCAACATAGTCGATACTCTGCGTGGCTGCAGATGGAAACTTCAGGATAGCTTTCAGCTCTGACCCGAACACAAAATCACCTTCACAGATTGCATAATAGAGCGGCTTCTTGCCGAATCTATCCCTGGCAACACAGAGCTCTTGCGTCTTGGAGTTCCAGATCGCGAAAGCGAACATCCCTCGAAGATGCCTGACGCAATCCACCCCCCAAGCCTCATAACTGTGCACTATCGTTTCGGTGTCTGAATCGGTGTAGAATCTGTGACCGAGCGCCTCCAGTTCTGCGCGAAGCTCAACGTAGTTGTATATCTCGCCGTTCAGAACCACCCAAAGAGATTGGTCTTCGTTGTGAATTGGCTGATTCCCCTTGACGAGGTCGATTATGCTGAGACGGTCTATGCCTAGCCCGATGCCGTCGTCAACAAACGCGCCGGTGCTGTCCGGGCCCCTGTGTTTCATGGAGGCACACATCTCCATTAGGACTTGCTTGTCGGATGACCCGACATAACCGCAAATGCCGCAGCCCATGCGCTTACCTCTGCCGGCTCCTCATCCCGAACGCAAGTCCCTCACGGAGAATCATGTCCAAACCAGACTCACCTTGAGCAACTCGAACGCACTGGTATCGTAGACCACGCTTCGACCAGTGACGGTGTAAGCCGACCCGGAGATGGAACCTGACTGAAGCGTCGAGTTGATGAAGGGAGCCAGCCATGGGGCATCGCGGGCGATTGTGCTCGCGTCATAGATCAAGACGTAGAAAGTGGTCAACCGCATGGATGTGAAGTTTCCGGAATCGAGGTGGGGCAGTACAGGATCCCTTGTGTAGTCGTAGACGCTCAATTGGGAGAGATCCTGGACTCCGGGGGTGAAGATCCACCCATAGGGTACCCCGATGATGGTCAGTTTCTGACCTGAGAGATTCTGTTCGACGTAGTTTCTGATAAGAACGGCGTCGGTATGGTACCCAAACGCAAAGGGATTCGCGCCGACATATCTGATGTTGGAGGCGGCGTAGTTTTGATAGACAGGGACCGCGGCTATGAGGAATATGATTATGACCGCGGCGTAGATCACAAGGCCCTTCTTTCTCTTGGCAATCACTCCTAAGGCAATAGGTGCTGTGAGGAAGAAGGCGGGAAGCGCGGTATCCGAAAAGCGAATGATTGTCGAGTAGTTGGTAAAACTGAAGTAGCTTTGGTCGTATCCAAATATGTAGGACACGATGAGATAGGATCCAAGGGCAATCAGAGTGATTAGCAGCAGGAACAAGTAGCTTAGGTCCCGTCCAAATACAGCCCGGCGAAGTACCAGGAGGAGGCCTGCCAATCCTATGCCGAACGCAAGAGGCCCCCAGCCCAGAAGTATTCCTCCGGCAAATATGACGAGGGTATTCGTGATCAAATGCGTCGCGTAGGAAGGCTGAGGCTGCTCTACGGTTGTGACAGAGGATACGACCGTCGTGGTCGTCACGGTCGTCGTGTGATTGAGGGTGACTGATATGTAGGTGGACGTGGAAGTCGAAGTCACCGTCTCGGTTGACGAAGTGCCCTGGTTGGCCGGGTTCGTCAAAACTGTTTGAATTATCTGGGGCCCCAGCGATGATACTTGCGCAGACGTCGCGCTGTCTTCGTAATAGAAGATGGCAGCAGGAACCAGAAACAGCAGGATCGAACAGATCGCGAGAAGATGTCGTCTCCTGCCGCCATACTTGGCCTGAGGCGCCTTGCTCTTTCGAAAATGACTCAGCGCTCCTATGGCCGCCAGCAAGACCCCTCCGATGAGAAAAGCGTCGTATGGTTCACGGGTAGCTCCCGCTGCCCCAAAGAATAGCACCGCCAGGAGCGGGTAAAGAAGGAATTCGGCGTCGCTGCCGCCTTTGAAGAACTTGACGATGAAATAGACACCGCCCATCGCAAGGGCCAGTCCCATAGGTTCTGTGAGGAATCCGAGCGAGAGAAGGACGAATGAGACGAGGACGAATGATGAAAGAATGGTTACGGCTCTCGTCGTTACATCTTGTTCGATTTCCCGCAGAAGCAGAAATACGAAGATGAACGTCGCACTCGCCCAGAAGAAGATGTAAAACGCCAAGAAGTAGGAATATGCGTCTACGTTCGTGATTCCGAGCAACTTGAAAACGAGACCGTTAAGGTCACCGAAGAACCATCTTCCTGCATAGATTGAGCCGTGAAGGCCGTCGTAGTAGTACCCGTATTCATCGGGCACAAAGAAACCCGTGGTCCAATAGTCGTAGAACCTGAAGACTGCCAGAACCGCGACTAGAATTTCTGCGACGACCAACGACTGCAGGTCACGCTTCCCTCTAAGCGACAACTTCCCGAGACTCAATTCCAAGTTCAGATCACGGATTTCTCTGCGTGTATGAGCTGCAAGACCGAATTGGACTCAGTCCGCTCCCTTGCGGAGCACTGTGGAGAGGGTAAAGAGGATTATCCCCGTGAAGAAGGTGAATAGCCCGAAAATCCCTACCGAGAATCCCATCAAGGCGTAGGTGAGAACGAGGTTAGTGATGTTTTGGCCGTTCAAGAACAGGAAGTAGGCATGCGCCACGAAGTAGACTCCGAAAAGCGTGATAATCAGCCCGGGGATGCCGTAGAAGGTCATGGGGTGCCTGATGGAGGTCAGCTTTATCGCGCTTGTGAACACGTCCACAGTGTGGTAAATCGGGTTGTGGGTCGACGTCTTCCCGATCCCGTATTTGACTGACACAGGCACTTCCATCAGGCGCAGGCCCTGCCTCGATGCATCCATCAGGATCTCGGAGTCGACTCCCATGCCCGCCTCCGAGGGGCGAAGCGTCTCGATGGCCTTTTTGTCATAGGCCCTGAACCCTGACTGCGTGTCCGAGACGCCGCTCAGCGTCACGGCGTTCAAGAGCTTGTTTCCGACTCGCCTGTGCGTCGGGATGCCCTTGTTGTTCCCGTGGAATCTCGCCCCTATCGCGATGTCGGCATCCCCATTTTCAAGCGGCTCGACGAGTCTAGGAATATCCGCAGGGTCGTGCTGGTCATCTCCGTCGATCGTCACCATTATGTCGGCGCGCATGTCTCTGGAAGCTGCGAAAAGCGTGCGAAACGCCTCCCCCTTCCCCATGTTGCTTTCATGCCGAATCACTCTTGCGCCGAGCTTCTCGGCGATGACCGCGGTCATGTCTTTCGAACCGTCGTCGCAGACTATGACCTCGTCAACGTATTGCTGCGCGCCAACGACGACCTTTCCGATAGTCCTCTCTTCGTTGAACGCCGGGATGCACGCGACCTTAGTCAGAATCTTGCGCCCCGCCCAGCATTCTAGAAACTCTCTACGCTGTCTCGCTTAAAGTTTTTCAGAAATTTCTCATCTCTTGCCGTGCCATCTCGCCCTCGGGCCATTTCTCTGGCCTTCGCCTCGTCTGGCTCCTTGAACACAAGGCCGGCAGCTATGCCCCGAAGAAAGCTCGACGCTGTCTTCGACCGCCCATCCGTGGTGCTTAGCGGGTGGTGCAAGAGATAGAATCCCCCTATGAATGGCAAGATGCACACCAGGTAGAAGGTGAGGTCTCGCTTCTTGAAGTACCTCTTGATGACGATGATTCGGTTCCTCTCGGTGTAGTATGCCCTCGTGCTGTCGATGTGAACCGTCGTCCATCCAAGGTCGTGCCAATCCTTGGCGCGCGGATTGACAACTGCTGCATACCCACTGGCACTCACGCGATGGGCAAAATCAACCTCCCCGAACCTTATGGGGAGATTGGCGTAATCGAAGCCGTCAAGCGCTACGAAGACCTTTTTTTTTACCATGAAGGAGTTGTGGAAGGAGAACGTGGCCACTTCTTTGCTTGGGATGTCGGTGTGGAGCGTGTAGAAACCGGGGAACTTGCTTCTCGAGATGTATGACGTCCAGACGGTCGCGGGGCGGCTCAAGTAGAAGATGATTGGAGACGAGACGGCGACCCCCTCCGACTCACCCAAGGTCTCCGCCAGGAGTCGGATTGTGTCAGGGGCGATGACGTTGTCGTCGTCCAGAAAGAAGAGATAATCCCCCGTCGATGCCGCAGCGCCAGAGTTTCGCGAATACGAAAGCAGCATTCTCTCGCTGTTTCGAATGAAGCGCGCGTTAGGGAACTTTCCCGACAAGACGCCGGAGGCGGGATTCTCCGAGGCGTCATCCACGACAATCACCTCCAACTTACCGTAGTCGCTCTTGTATACCGATTCCAGGCATCTCGCGAGCTTGTCCGTCCTGTTCCTCGTGGGGATAATGACTGACACTGAAGACTCGGGGGGCAACGGAGGCATCTAGGGCAGCAAGCGCCTCTGGCAGCGGCGAGTTGATATCTCTTGCCCGGCGCTTCTATCCTCGAATCGTGGTCATTTCGAAAGCTGAGCTTTCACCTGCTGCCTCAGACCTTCGTCGATCCCCGTCTTTGGCCTATACCCCAGGTCCTTCGATATCCTTGTGATATCGGCTGACGTGTTTCTAACGTCCCCCAACGCGGTTTCGAGCCTCTTGACGCGGGCCTTCTTGCCGATGATCGACTCCAATTTAGCGATCACCTCGTTGAGAGGGATGGTGTTGCCGGCTCCAACGTTGTAGACGGTCCCGGGCTCGGCGTCCATCGCGAGCATGTTTCCAGAGACTATGTCCTTCACGTAGGTGAAGTCCCTCATCTGTCTTCCGTCCCCGAATACTTTGATCTCCCTTCCTGCGGAGATCGCGCTGATGAACTTCGTGAAGGCCATGTCCGGCCTCTGTCTCGGGCCGTAGACGGTGAAATACCTGAGCGCTACCACCTGGGATCCATAGTTCCTGAAATACACGTAACACAGCTGTTCCGCCGTAAGCTTGGTTGTCCCATACGGAGAGACCGGTCTGGGGGTCGTCTCCTCTGGAGTGGGGGAGCGCTCTGAATCCCCGTAGATCGATGACGACGAGGCGTAAACCAGCCTGGTGTTCGTGCCCTTGAGGGCCTCGAGAAGTCTCTGCGTGGCGACTATGTTGTCCTTGACGTAATGCGAGAAGGACACTCCCCAGCTCGCCCGGACGCCCGGCTGGGCCGCGAGATGGAAGACGCAGTCCGCGTTTTTCAGTAGGGGTGCGAGCTTGGCCGAAGAGAGGTCTAGCTCGACCAGCTTGAACCGATTCTCGTTGCGCAACAGGGAGAGATTGGCTAGTTTGGTTTTCCGTGGGTAATAGTCCGTGAAGCAGTCGACTCCAAGAACAGAGTGCCCTTGTCTGACGAGGGCCTCTGAGAGATGAGAACCGATGAACCCCGCAGCCCCCGTCACCACGCACTTCATCGTCTCGTACCTATCACGCGTCGCCGCGCCCTAGAGCCGCATAGTCAAGGGTGCCGACTCGATACTTTCTGGGGTCGTAGATCCGCCTCGCGTCAATCAGGATTGGAGTCCGCATCAGTTTGACAAAATCGTCGGGCTTCAGCTTCTTGAAC
>JAPCJP010000077.1 GCA_027886885.1 Nitrososphaerota archaeon
AGGCTGGCACCGTCACCAAGGGCATCTATGATCTGCTTCTTGAGGTAGGCCACGCAGACGACGAACTCGGTTATCCCGTATGACCTGAGATATACCATAGTTCGCTCCAGGAGAGGCTTCCCAGCTATTGGAAGGAGCACCTTGGGCACCACGTAGGTGAGGGGCCTCATCCGCGTACCCGCTCCCCCTGCAAGTATGACCGCTTTCATGACCCAAACCCTGCTATTGTTTTCTCAGTTAGGTTCGGGTAGGCTGGGAGAAGATGCCCAGGAACACCATGTAGGAGGTATCAGACCTCCATCTCTTGGCCGCCGCGTTCCCCCAACTGACGGCCGCCTCCGAGAAGGACCAAGCCAGCCTTGACCCCCGGGCGAGTAGCTCGCCGAATGGCCGGCTACCCATCTGCCGCAATCTTCCAAATATTGAGACCAGGGCACGGAGCAACTCTGAGCTCTTGAAGCTCACCTTGAGGCTCAGCGCCAGGTCGACTATCGACCGTTCCTGTACTTCGAGCTTGAACCAGGACCTCTCTCTTTTCGAGAGAATGACCTGTTTCTTTATGAGCATTCGAATCCTCTCACTGGCGTGATTAGATGCCAGTTTGGTGAGAGAGTTCACACTCATGCGTAGTAGGGCGGGGGTACCCATGCTTTATCGCGCGATTAACCAGAGTATTTAATGCTTGAATTATTTCTTAGTAATTTAATTCAATTTAGTCTAACTGTCAGGTTATCGATTTATTTGTCATGGACATTCTAACAAAACGAGCCTCGCGGATAAAACCGGCGGGAATTTTTCATCGGAATGTCGTCCTAGGCCAGCGGCGAGCTTGAAAGCAAGTCTGGGGCTAAGGGGAAGGCCTCAAAACAGACTGAAGTGGCGTCGCAGGCGACCTCGAGAAGGACGGGGCGCCTAGGAAAGACATTTCTATCGACACAGTCCACTCCGCCAGCATGGATCCCGACGCTCTCGTCTACCTGGACGGCAAGTTCGTCCCCAAGTCCGAGGCGAAGATATCGGTCTTCGACCACGGCCTGTTGTACGGAGATGGAGTCTTCGAGGGCATTCGGGCCTTTGGCGGCTCTGTGTTCATGCTGAAGGAGCACGTGGCCAGGCTCTACCAGTCCGCCGGGTGTCTCGAACTTGGGATACCCATGGCGCCCGATGAGATCGTCGAGGCGGTGTTGCAGACTCTGCGGAAGAACCGACTATCAAGTGCCTACATCCGTCTAGTCGTGACCAGGGGGGTGGGGGACATGAGTGTGAACCCCGCGACCTGCAGGAACAGCGTTGTCTTCATAATCACCGAACCCGTTGCTTCGGCAGAGCTCCCCAAGGACCCCAGAATCCTGTCCACGGTCATAACGTCCGTGCGGAGGGACGGCGTGGACGCGACCAGCCACGAGATAAAGTCGCTCAACTACCTGAACAGCATATTGGCCGTTCTGGAGGCCAACCGCGCCAAGGTGGACTACCCCATCATGCTCGACCACAGGGGGTTCGTGTCGGAGGGCTCGACCATGAACATATTCCTCGTCCGGAAGGGCAAGGTCCTCACCCCGGGCGCGAGCGCTGGAATCCTACACGGCATAACCAGGGAGAGAATAATGAAGCTCTGCAGGGACCTCAAGTACGAGGTGGTCGAGAAGGACATCACCCCCTTCGAACTGCTCACCGCAGATGAGGTCTTCTTCTCCGGGACCCTGGTGGGCGTCTCCTCTGTGGTCCAGGTGAACGGGAAGGCCGTGGGGTCCGGAAAGCTCGGTCCCGTGACCAGGGAGGTATACGACGAGTTCAGGGAGATGGTCCTGAGGCCGGAGGAGGGGACCCCCATCTTCCGCGTAGAGAAACCGAGGGCCAGTGCAAAGCGCCAGAGAGCGACGTGAAGAATCGTCGATAACGGATAAAAGCGACTTCCAGGCCGTGCTTCCATGGCACTAAAGGGGAACGAGGCGGGTACCGACGGCGGCGTGGTCTGGGAGGGACGCCCGGCCATCGGGGTCTACGTCGCCATCTATGCTGTCATCGCGGTCGTTGCGGCGGGTATCCTCATAGGGCTTGAGTTATACACCGCCAGGTCGGTCAGCGCCATTTCTAATATCTTCTATCACTCCCTCGTCGTGGGACCGCTCACCATCCCGGACGCCATCGAGTTCATCACAGGTCTGGTGGTCTTGATCATATTCCTCGCAAAACTGGTCGGCCTCGTCCTGCTTCGGGCAAGCAACAGCTACCAGCTACGCACGGACGGCCTCTACGTGAACAAAGGGATAGCCAACCTTAGCAACACGTTCATCTCGGCGATGGCCTTCTCTGACGCCAAGCTCACCCGCACCATCGGCATGAGGATGCTGGGGCGAGGGAGGATAGTGGTCGAGGCGAACGACGGCAGGAGGTTCGAGCTGAAACTACTGAAGGATTCGGCCAATGTCCAGGCTCTCATCAGGAGCAACCTCTCCCACCCGACGGTTCGCATCGAAAAGTAGCTATACGGGGACAGGGCGCTGCTGGGAGACAAGACATGCAGCCCAACAAGTGGAAGAGCGTCCTCCAGCTAGACCCAGGCCGGAAGGTCATCGGAGGGAGCAGCCAGGCGCTCGTCGATGCGATCCGCCGCGGCGCAGATCTGCGGATCCGGACGGACTTCCATCACAACGAGCACATCGACACCACGTCATCTAACGCTGAGCTCATCGTCGAGACGTCGGAGTTCAGGGTGACGTACCTGATCGATAACCGGTGGGCGGCGGGGATGATGACCCTCAGACAACCCGTGGTCATCCCTGAAGGTCTCGGACCAAGGCCGTCGATGTCGCTCTTCATGTACAACCAGGACGGGAACCAGGCGATCGCGCGGATATATCTGGACGGCCCGCCGGTCAATGGGGGCCTAGGCAGTTTCCCGCCGACCCCGCCTGTGAACATGCCGAAGTACCACGCGATCGAGGCGTGGGATACGAACTCCAACGGTCCGAGCATGAACTTCATCTACGATTTCGATATCTACGAGTTCTTCGTCCGTGACGACTGGGAAGAGATGCTCCATGCCGACGCCAAGGGGAACGTGGTCTCCGGTTCGGTGCGGGAGCTGACGGACGCGTTCCGGAGCGGCAGGGACGTCAAGGTCGGTGTTCGCGGGCTCTGCGCCGACCTCGCGGGTACCAAGTCCCCCCTCGACCACGAGGTCTTCGTCCAGACGGGTTTCAACTACTATTACACGGACCAGGAGCTCTTCACGACGGAGACGCACCCACTGCCCAGGGTCAGGCCGGCGATACCCATGCAGTACAAGAGCAAGGGCTGGGATTTCGCGTGGTTGTTCCTCCGGACTGACGGCTTCGTTCAGACGCTCCTCTATGACCCATACACGCTGCAACCGAGCAAGTTCGACTCCCACCTGCCCATCCGATGGTTCGTGCGGTGAGTTTGCCTACCAGTCCGATGCGCCTCCCGATCGCCATGTGTCGCATCCTCAACGAGGACCCATGGGGTGTCGATTGACCCAATCGATCGTTTTTCAATAGACTCCCTCGAGCACCTCGTTCTCCATTGTGCCGATCCTCGCCTTCTCGATCTCACTTCGAGAGAGTTCCTGCACGAGTTTTCCATCTCTTAGTGCAATCGCGCGGTCGCAACGGGAGACGACGAGCGGGTCATGGGTCACGAAGACCATGGTCATTCCCGCTTCTTTCCTCAGCGACCTAAGCAGATCCATGAGAGCCTTGGTTGTTTTGGAATCGAGGTCGCCGGTGGGCTCATCCCCAAGGAGTATGGGGGGTCTATTGGCAAGAGCCCTGGCGACGGCCACCCTCTGCTGCTCTCCCCCGCTCATCTCGTCCGGCATGTGACTCGTCCTCTTCTGAAGCCCGACCGCTGTCAAGAGCTCGATCGCCCGGTCATGCCGCTCTGCCTTTGGGAGGCCCGCCAGAGTCATGGGGACCTCGACGTTCTCCGCGGCTGACAGCGTGGGGTTCAGATTGTAGAACTGGAAGATGAAGCCGATGTTCTTCAGCCTGAAATTCGTGAGCTGGCGGTCGCCGAGGTCTCGCAGGTTCGTTCCATCGACGATGATCTTCCCTCCTGTCGGTTTATCGAGGCCCGCCACCAGGTTGAGCAGGGTGGTCTTGCCCGACCCTGACCTGCCGACTATCGCGACCGTCTCTCCTTTCTTGATTTCGAGGTCTACGCCACGAAGGGCCTGAATGGATTCCTTCCCGCGTACATAGCTCTTGGCGACCTCACTAGCCTTTACGACAACCTCAGACATGCCTCAACGCCTCCACGGGGTTCATTCTCGACGCGCGCCACGCCGGATATACCCCGGCCAGCGTCCCGACGATGATTCCGAGCGCGAGGGCCAGGATGACGTCGCTCCCTGTTACCGAGGTGTTGAGCGAGCTGATGAAACGTGCTCCTGCGAATCTACCTGCGGCTCCAGCTGCCGAGGAGCCCGTGAGGGAGGGCAAGGCAAGGGAGACCGCGACCCCTACCACGACTCCGACCAGCGCACCAATTACGCCAATCACGAACGCTTCGCTCATGAAGATCTTCATGATGTCCAGCTTCTGTGCGCCGATCGCGCGAAGGGTCCCAACCTCCCTCGTCCGCTCGCTTATCGACATCATCATGGTGTTGACCACGCCGAAAGCTCCCGCCAACAGGGCGACTATTCCTACCACGATGAAGAGGGTGCTTAGCGTGCCGCTCAGGGTCGATGCAACTCCAGCCGCGGTGGCCGTATTGGCCCGGACTCCAGATACATCTGAGTCGATGCTCGACGCCACTGTGCTGTCGAGGCTCGGCGTGTCCGCCTTGACGTCGATCTCTGTCACCTTGTTGGCCTCACCACCGATCGCTTGCGCTGCAGACAGGGGTATGTACGCTGTCCTCGTTGCGGGCCCGAACGTGCTCGCCGCGTCGTATATGCCCACCACGGTATAGCTCGCCCCGCCCGTGGAGTTGGCACCCACGGTGACAGTCGAACCGACGGACACACCAAGGTTGGACGCAAGAGTGCTGGATAGAACTATGTCACTAGAAGCGGAGGAGGTGAGCGACAATCCGCTGGTGATATCGAGCGCGCTCGAAGCCAAAGAGTAGGTGCTCGGGTCGATTCCGTCAAGGAGCACGGAACCTCCATTGATGTAACCCGTCGTGCTCAGCTGTGGTGAAGCCGCGTACACTCCCGAGATGGCGTCGATCTGGCTGACCAGGGACTCGTTCAGCGTGTTACCGGTCCCGAAGAACTCCGCGAATCCTCCTCCAGAGCTGCTTCCTCCTCCCCCCGCAAAACCGCCGCCGCGGGTGAAGTTAGCGAAGCCGCCGCCCCCGGGAAAGGAAGGAGTCGTCGCGTTGACCACGGTGATCTGCGCCCCGAGAGCGTTCCTGAGGAGGCTGGTCGTCTGGGTCGATGCTCCAGCCGAGATGGAAAGGAGTACGAGGATCATCGCCACGCCGATCACGATACCCGAGACCGTGAGAATAGTCCGGGTCCTGCGGCGCCGGAGAGACCTCGAAGCCATGCGGAGAGAGGACATGTCTCTTCCTAACCTACGGGAGCCTTGCCAAGGCGATGTTAGATGCTGAGCGAGGCTCTTGGATCCTTTTCGCGATTGGCAATGCGAACTCTTTCTGGACGCGTTCGAGTGCGAACGCTATATATCGAGTTTCCAAGATTGTTCCCTAATCAATAGAGAATCTTC
>JAPCJP010000078.1 GCA_027886885.1 Nitrososphaerota archaeon
GAACATGCCCTGTCACGTCTTGCATTACAAGGGTGACACTTCAGGTCGATTCACGTTTCAGCCTTGCGGGATTGCCGACACCGATGCCTCCCGTTGGATGGAACGCGCCCATAATATCCGGTAACACGATCATATGGAACGCGGTATCCGTACCTGTACAGACGGGGCTAGCTCCGGGCGCCATGGCTCTGTTCAATTGGACAGCACTCGCACCAGGAGTACCCGGTGAATACTTCCAGACGGCAACCCTCACCTGGTTGACCATATTCCACGCGGTACCCATTAGTGATCAGGGATCCGTCACGGTGACCACGAACGTGGTGACCGGGGGCCCTGGAGGGGTATCCATCCCGACCTTGTGCGCGCTACCCGCTCCCCCACAGAGCAACATCTGCGCCGAGCCTGCTGGGGTGATTCCGGGAGGCGCAGTAGGCGGATTTGACTCTGTCTCGAACGTTGTCGGTTCCGAGAGCGGCCCCGGAAGCGTCTACCTCAATTTCCAGCCGACCTACAACGGCACGGCCATCACTGGGGGACAGCAGCTGACAGCCGTCATGAACTTCACTTCCGTATTTACTCTTGACGCGGGCCAGGTCGGCGCGCTCGCCACGGGAGCAGCAGACGACGCAGTCAACTTTGGCTTTTCTCTGGACCAGGTGACCGCTCCTCCGCAGCCGCTCGTCCTGATCTATCAGTATCTGGTCCAGCTGAACCCTGCTACCAACGGCGTGCAGGACATAATCCAGATTCCGAACCAGACTCCGGTTGTGCCTACGCAGGTCAACAACTTCAACTCGTCCGGGTGGATCACGTGCGGGCCAACAGATTCCCTGTGCACGGAGCCATACTTCAACCCCGCCGCGCTAGCTATCCAGCAGCACGAGCCCGCTTGGGTCTGGAGTCCGGGCCAGTATGAGCTGGTTGTTTCCATCGACGCAAGCTTACCGGGCGCAACGCCGCCCAGCGGCAACTATCCGTCCTCGCTTTTGATGCACTTCGACGACATCGGTCTGGCGCTGCAGGAGACGCCTACCAGCTACTTTGTGGACAACTCCGTGGCCGGTGCAGGGTGTGCCGCCGTTTGCCTGCTCCAGATCCCATTCTCGACCGTCCCCTCCCAACTCCAGTCAATCCAGCTCACCACCAGCCTTTCGCTAAGTCAGGCAGCGACGCAAAACGTGACTGCATACGTCTTCCTGGGAGACGTCTCCAGAGGCACGGCCACTCCTGTCTGGGTGGAGGTGGGGCAACTAGAGCTATCCTCCTCTGCCACTATCTCGGTAAGTATCCCGGCGGCCTCGGCCTCTAACTTTATCGATTCGACGGGCAGGATTTGTGGCGCGCTCGTCGCGGGAATTTGTATACGCGTCTATGCGATCTCGGACGGCAACAAGGGGGCTCTCTCATACAATTTCGGCTCGCTTACTGCCTCTGCTTCTGCGGTGCTGCAGACCTTCCAGTATAACTCGGTGACACTGACCCTGTTCAACAACAGCACGGCCCCGATAGCATTCACGAACGTCTACATCAACGGGCCCGACGGGGTCTCGGGCTACGGCTTGACTCCGAACCTTGTGGCCCCATACTACTGCGCGGGCGCGGCCTTGGTCACACCTGGTTCCATCACCCCGTGCTACGTTAATGCGGGTCAGAAACTAGTGCTGCTGTTGCCGTTCGTTTGGAAGACGGGCCAGGCATATACAGCCACGGTCGTCACGAACAAGGGCCTCTCCTTCTCGGAGTCCTTCATCTCCCCCTGACTCTGACTTACCCAACGCTCATCGGGTCAAAGATTTGACAGGTTCTGGGCGAGCTCCAGGGTTGCTTGTGCTAGCTGGGCCGGCATCGTGATCATCGGCCAGTGGCCCGACTCGAGGACTTTGTGCGGCCCGTCCAGCTTCGTTTTCAGTATCTCCTCAACGGGGTCACCGCCGCCTGTACAGAAAATGTAGGCCTTCTTCACTGAATCAAATTTCTCCGACAACGTCACCGGGTCAGCCACGTATCTCATGAGCCACGGCGTGACCTTGGACAGCATCCATTCTCGATCCGCTCCCGTGAGGTCTTTTCCTATGCTCGCAACTATGTCTTCGGTCAGGGGAACCCTCCATCCGTCCCCGAGCGTCTGCCAACCCTCTGCACTGAAATCCCCTTGCGGCATCCGCACCTTTGCGGGCCTATACGCGTCCAGGAAAAGGAGGGATCCTAATCGCTCAGGTATCCTGTCCGCGACGGCGGCGACGACCTTACCCGCGAAGCTGTGTCCGACAAGCACGACGTCCTCGAGGTCTTCGTAAACAATCGCGTTGATGACGTCATGTATGGCAGTTTCGAGCCCGACCTGCGGCGACGCGAGATGGACTCTATCGCCCATCCCGGTGAGGGTCAGTGGATAGACCGCGTTCCCGTCATGCTCGAGCAGTGGGACGACTCGCTTCCATGCCCATCCGCCGAGCCACGCCCCGGGTACCATTACGAACGTCTGATTCTTCGGCATGAAGGCGTGTTCTCGTCTCGGTTAATATGAATAAACAACAGAGAAGCTGTTTGGGATAAGCTCAGACGATTACGACGAAGACGAGGAGTGTAAAGCCCGCCATGATCAGCACGTGCTTGAAGCCGGCAGTGAAGCTTCCCTCTCCGAGCTTCCCTGCACCGAATCCTCCGAAGATCGCCTCGATCAAAGCCATCTGCAAGAATAGGTCCTTGACCGCCGGGAGCGTCAGGCCAGCGAGGCCGTTTCCGCTTCCGAAGCTGACGCTCGTGCCGCTCCCGGACCCGAGGACCTGCTTGAAGAAGCTGTCCACGAGGAGGACGGAGACGGCCACGAAGACCCCGAATGCGATGTAGATCACGACGACGTACGGCCTCAGCGCTGACCTTCTCTCCTTGTCAAGAAGGAAAAGCTCGTTCGCGTCCGACTGGATGATATCAAGGAGCTCCTCGATCTTTCCCCCGGCCCTGTTCGCCTGTACTATGAGCCCGAAGGTCCTCTTGACCATGGTGGTCTTTACTCTCTTGATGAGGCGGTCGACCGCTTCTTCGAACGGGACTCCCAGCTGCAGTTGCGTCTGCAGCTTCTTGAGCTCGTCGGTCAGGGGTCCGTAGTCCTTGGTCGCGGCGATCTCAAGGGACCTGTCCAGGGTGATGCCCGTCTTGACCTGTGCGGAAATGTCGGTGAGGAGGCCGGGGATGGCGTCGTCTATCCGTCGCCTCCATCTCTGGTAGGAGAATTCCATGAAGTTCGGGAATATGAGGAATAGCAGGATTATCAGAATCACGGTCGTGGGAGCGGAGAATGGCAGCGTGAGATGGCCGGTCGCGTCCAGCAGCGCGACTATAATCGAGACGACGATCGCGCCTCCGATGGATACCCCGTAGACTAGATTCCTGTGGACGTAAGCTGCTCGAAGGCTCATCTGCTATCACCGCTTCGGCATTATCCCGTCGGCCATGACCATTATCGCGATGCCTCCGATGGGGACCATCACATACACCACTAGCTCGATCAGCAGGAAGATGCTAATCCCGCCTAGGCTTCCGGAGATCACGCCCATGACCGCGAACAGTATGATGAGTATCAGCGGCATGACGACTAGGAGCGTGGTGTACATCTCGGCCACGATGCCCAGCGTCTCAGAGAACTGCTTGGTCTTCAGCCGCTTGTCGTTCATGAGGGTCTTGGACTGCTTGATGAGGTACTGATTGATGTCCGCGCCCGAGTTGGCGGTGGATATCATGCCGTCCAGGAACGCGGCGAACTCATCGGAGGCGGACCTCTTCCGGGCCTCCTGCAGCGCCTGGGTCAGGTCCATCCCGAGTAGGTTCATGTCTCTCACAATCTTCCTGAACTCCTGGATTATCAGCTCGTTCGAATCGTCCGCAGCGATCTCTCGTATCACGCGTGAAGGGGTCATTCCGCTCGCGGACAGCACCGCCATGCGCCCGGCGACGAACGCCAGCTCCTCGTCGAGCCTCCTCTTTCTCCCCCCGAGCTTGAGCCTGGGGTTGATGAACATGAAACCGAACGCTGCGCCTCCACCCGCTATCAGCAACCCGAATGGTAGCGCGATCTTTGTCCCGAGCGAGAACGGAAGGAGGACCGCCAGCGACACCCCGAGCACGGCGCCGACTACCGCCGCGATTATCGTCGTGAGGATCATCCCGCAGACATATGCATGGTATGACAGCCTCATGCCACTCTTGCGGATTTGGGGGTCTATGCTGACCAGGGCCTTGTAGAACCTTCCCATGTGAGGGTCGAGCGCGAAGTACGCTTTGCGCCAATACGCTCTGCTGAGGCCGCCTCCTTCTGCCTTCTTCGCCTTTGCGATTTTCGCCTTGGCAGCCTTTGCGTCCTTGGCGTCCTGGGCGGTCACTTGGGCGCACTCTCCATTGCCTTTTGCGCCGTCTCCACCGCCTTTCTGGGGTCAGAGTAGAATTCCCGTATGTGCTGGGAGACGTCCCTGTAATCGCGGATGTTCTGGTGCTGGAGCCACGCGAGGAATATCTTCCGGTCTTCAAGGTCCTGCCTGATCTTCTCGGGCGGCGTCCCGAACCGCTTTGTGATCTTGTCGAAGAGCCTGCTCCTGCCTCCGAAGATGTACTTGTCGGAGACCGGGTCCCACTTGAACACGTTGTTCAGCACTATCTGGTCGGTGCTCCCTTCGTGACCCACTATCTCCGCGACGTGGACCATTCTCCTGACGCTCTTGTCCTTCAGCTTGATCCTGAGCTGCATGATGATGCAGTCCAGTGTCGCGCCGAGGAGGCTCTTGGGCACGTTCATCGGCTCCGTCGTCAGCCTATTGATCGCTGCCTCGACTGAGTCCGCGTGGACCGTTCCGAGACCGCCGTGGCCCGTCGCAATCGCCTGGAACAGGGTGAAAGCCTCCGCTCCTCTGACCTCTCCGACAATGATAATGTCCGGACGCTGTCTTAGGGCCGCTTTGAGCAGGTCGAAGAGGGTGATCTCGCCTGCGACTCCTCCTCCCCTGGATATCGACTGGATCCAGTTCTTGTGCGAGAGGTTCAGCTCAGGAGTATCCTCCACGCTGACTATCTTTTGGTCGGGAGGGATGAACATGGACAGCGCGTTCAGCGTCGTGGTCTTACCCGACGCGGTTCCTCCTGCGACGAGCAGTGACATTCGTCTTTCGATGAGGTACCAGAGGTACGCGCCGAGCTCGGGCGAGAGTGTGTTGTACTTGAGAAGGTCGACGATGGTGATCGGGTCGCCCTTGAACTTCCTTATCGTGAAGGTGCTGCCCTTCTTGGTGACTTCCTTTCCGTAGGTGATCTGGATTCTGCTTCCGTCGGGGAGCGTCGCGTCCACGATGGGAGCTGCTATCGAGATGTGCTTCCCTGAAACGTAGGCCAGCTTCGAGGCGAAAGTGTTCAGTTCGTCGTCGCCGCTGAACATCACGTCGGTGGGTATTGACTCGTAGTCTCTGTGCCAGATGAAGAGCGGTATCTTGGGGCCGTCGCAGCTGATGTCCTCGATGCGAGGGTCGTTCATGAGCACCTCTATCTTTCCCAGCTTGATGTAATCCCGCGTAAAGTAGTATGCGATCTTCCTGTAAGACTCGGGGGCGACCTTGATACCATACTTCTTGGAGAGCTTCTTCGCCTCTTCGATGAGGTACGCCTCTGCGCTCTTGTTGTTCTTGAGCTTGGCCATGTCGACCTCGAGC